>DATLBQ010000327.1:0-21735 GCA_035526805.1 Pyrinomonadaceae bacterium | reverse complement strand
GGGTCGAACTACTATGTCAATCATCCGATCGTGCCGCTCGCGAACACGGTGGCCATGATCAACATGGACATGATTGGCCGCATGAAAGACAACAAGCTGATTGTCGGCGGTGTGGGCACGGCGAAGGAATGGCGATCCATGCTCGAAGCGCAAAATGTGGTGCAGAGCATGACCGTCACTGCCAGCGCGGGGACTGCCCCCCGGTCTCACAGCTATCCAATAGTGGTAGCCGCTAATGGCCGCCCAATTGTAACCAGCGACATGGCCAAACAATTTCAGCTGGCCCTCAACGAAGACGGTTTCGGGCCCAGCGATCATTCATCTTTTTATGCGAAGCAAGTCCCCGTCCTCTTTTTCTGGACCGGCACGCACGACGACTATCACAAACCTTCCGACACTGCCGACAAGCTTAATTACATCGACGAGGCGCGCATACTGAGCCTCGTCTCACGCATCGTCCTTGATCTCGATGCCGGCGAAAAGCGGCCAGTGTATTCGGTCGCCAGGAGCGCAACCACCGGGCGCTCGACCGGATTTCGCGTCTACCTCGGCACCATTCCAAATTATGCGGATTCAAATGACGGACTACTGCTCGACGGAGTGCGCGACGATTCCCCGGCAGCAACGGCCGGCATCAAAGCCGGCGATAAGATCGTGAAGCTTGCCGGCCGCGACATACGTAATGTTTACGATTACACCTATGCGCTCGGAGAAATGAAGGCGGGTCAGCAGTATGAAGTTGAACTGCTGCGTGCGGGCGAGCGAATCAAGGTTACGATCACGCCGGCCGCAAGGAAATAAGAAAGGGGGAAAGGGGAATGGGGTAAAAGGGAAAAGATCTTTCCTGCTTCCCCTTTTACCCTCTTCCCCTTTTCCCCATTGGTTTTACCAGCGCGGTTCGCGTTCGTAACCGCCCCGGTCGCCGCCGCGGTCACCACCGCCGCCGCGGTCACCACCGCCGCCGCCATAACCGCCTCGGCCGCCGGCATAACCGCCACCGCGTCCGCCACGATCAGCTCTTGGCTTCGCTTCGTTGACCGTGAGATTCCGACCGCCAAAGTCTTTGCCGTTGAATTGCTCAATGGCCGCCGCCGCTTCTTCCGGTGTAGCCATCTCGACAAAAGCAAAGCCACGTGAGCGCCCGGTATCGCGATCCTCGATCACTGAGGCTGATTCAACTGTCCCCACTGCGGCGAATGCGTCGCGCAGTTCCTCGCTCGTTGTGCGAAACGAGAGGTTTCCCACATAAAGTTTCGTACCCATCTCTTTTCTATCCTTTGAATCGAGTGAAGCGCGGGCAGGAATAATCGCAAGACTCAAGCGGGGATCTACTTGACCTCTTCAGGCGAAACGCGACAGGCCCGGTGCTCTTGAACTGCGAGAGCGGCTTCCAACAAGTTTACAATTGCCCGAGCTCTCTCCTCAGCCGAACGCGAGTCGCTTCACGATCACCGACAGGACAGCGCAGTCACCACTGATGCGCGAGAGCAGGTTCCTTGACGGAGCCAAGTATGCCTCAGGCCGCGTTTCGAGTTCAAGTATTGGGATATCCCGGCCCCACTTTTGGCGTGCGCGGACCTGTCAGCGCGTTGGTCTTGCGCGGCTTGACGCGCTAATGCTTCGTAGTTCTCAGCGGACGCAGGTCGCGGCAGGTTGCGACCGACCTAAAGCGCTGACAGCTCCAAAGTTGCTTGTCCTCAGGGCTTGGAATATATTGCTTGCCCGCAACTTTATTAATTATCGAAGGGTTTTAATTCAAACATGTCTAAACCTGTACCTATTACCGTCGCGCATGGCGACGGTATTGGTCCCGAAATCATGGCGGCGACGTTGCACATTCTCAAAGAGGCCGGCGCCAATTTGGAAATAGAAACAATCGACATCGGCGAAAAGGTGTATTTAGCCGGTAATTCGTCCGGCATCGAACCGAGCTCATGGGATTCGTTGCGACGCACGAAAGTCTTTCTCAAGGCGCCAATTACAACTCCTCAAGGTGGCGGCTTCAAGAGTCTGAACGTCACCGTGCGTAAGACACTGGGCTTATTCGCAAACATTCGCCCCTGCGTTTCTTATCATCCCTTCGTCGACACCAAGCACCCGATAATGGATGTGGTTATCGTTCGTGAAAATGAAGAAGATCTTTACGCCGGTATCGAGCATCGGCAAACCGAACAAGTGATGCAGTGCTTGAAACTGATATCGCGTCCCGGCTCCGAAAAAATCGTGCGCCACGCGTTTGAATACGCCCGCCGCAACAACCGCAAAAAGGTCACCTGCTTCACCAAAGACAACATCATGAAGCTGACCGACGGCCTGTTCCACAAAGTGTTTGACGAGATCGCCGCAGAATATCCGGACCTCGAAAACGAACATTGGATCGTTGATATCGGCGCCGCCAAAATGGCGGACACCCCGGAGATATTCGACGTAATCGTAATGCCAAATCTTTACGGCGACGTGCTCTCAGACGTGGCGGCGCAGATTGCAGGTTCAGTTGGGCTGGCGGGCTCCGCCAATATCGGCGAACACGTGTCGATGTTTGAAGCAATTCATGGCTCGGCCCCGCGCCGCGCCGGACAAAATTTAGCAAACCCGTCTGGGCTACTTCTCGGCGCGGTCATGATGCTGGTACACATTGGCGAAACTGCAGTTGCAGAGCGCGTGCACAACGCCTGGCTGCGAACCATCGAGGATGGCGTTCACACTTACGATATCTTTGAAGGGGGCAAGAGCAAACAGAAAGTCGGCACCAAAGAATTCGCCCAGGCGGTGGCCCAACGCCTTGGACAAACGCCGCAAACTTTGAAAGTTGCGAAGTACAAATCCGTCGAAGAAGTGGCGCCGGCTGCGAAGGTGTCCGCGCCAGTGCAAACCCGGGCGGAGAAAGATCTCGTCGGCGTCGATGTGTTTCTGGATTGGACGAAAGGCACTGCCAACGAACTCGGCGACGCGCTAAGCAAGCTGAGCGGCGACGGCACGCGGCTCCAGATGATGAGCAATCGTGGCGTCAAGGTGTGGCCGGATGGTCACGCAGAGACTTTTTGCTCCGATCACTGGCGCTGTCGATTCTTGTCGGACGCGGAAGGTCGCGGAGTGTCGCATCCGCAAATAATCTCATTGCTCAAGCGCTTCGCCGATGCGGGATTCGATTTCATTAAGACCGAAAATCTTTACAACTTTGATGGTGAACGAGGATATTCGCTCGATCAGGGCGCGTAAATCGCTAACGCTGAATGCGGAATGATGAACGACGAAAAGGACAGATGAAATGAACCAACAGCAAGGTCAGCGAGGGTCAGAAGACAAACAGCCGACAAGTGATTCAACAAATAATGAAATAGGACCGACAGAGAAATTACGCAAGCACGATAAGTTGGATCAAGAACTATCAGTGCCGGGTGCGCAAAACCCGGAAAGCGAAGAAATCAAAGACGAACAGGGACCAAATACGGAATAACGACTGACGGGAGCGGATGCAGTTTAGAGTTCAAGCTTTAGCTTGCCTCTTCGCTTGGCAATCGGAGAGCAGCCTAAAGGCTGAACTCTGAACTACCGGCCTCCTGCTACAGTACTTGCTCTTCCGTTCTTATATTTTTTACGAAATCAGATTCCAAATTATGACAGCTGAAATTACAATCCCGCTCGTGGCCGTCGTCATGGGTAGCAAGTCTGACTGGGAAACCATGCAACATGCGGATCAGACTCTGACGAAGTTTGGCATCACGCACGAATGCCGCGTCATGTCGGCCCACCGAACTCCGCAATTGGCATCGGAGTATTCTGCTGCCGCATCTTCTCGTGGCATCGAAGTGATCATCGCCGCAGCGGGCGGCGCCGCCCACCTGGCCGGGGTAATCGCTGCGCATACAGTTCTGCCAGTGCTGGGTGTGCCAATGAAAAGCGAAGCTCTTAACGGAATGGATTCGCTGCTGGCCACGGTGCAAATGCCCGCCGGAATTCCCGTGGGCACTCTCGCGATTGGTAAACCTGGCGCTATTAATGCAGCGCTCCTCGCTATTGCCATTCTAGCCAACAGCCGGCCCGAGTTGCGTTCAAAGCTGCAGGAGTTTCGCGACGAGCAAGAGCAACAAGTTCGTGCAGTGACTGTTCCTTAACTGTCAGCGCTCCGTCAATCCCATCTTGAAATATGCTCGCCATTAGAGCAGAATGCCCTCACTGTGTTTCAACGCTCGGAAGACGACTGATTCTCCAGGACTTCCGTGTATTTCACCGATTCTTTCCTGTCTCGCTTGTCGGAAATCCAGAACATGATCGGCCAAACGATCTCTCATTACCACATTATTAGCCAGCTTGGTGAGGGCGGCATGGGAGTGGTCTACCTGGCGGAAGATACGACGCTCGGCAGACGCGTGGCGATAAAATTCCTTTCCACTGCCACCAAAGAATACCGTGCCCGATTTTTGCGGGAGGCGCGGGCAGTGTCTGCCTTGACGCATCCAAATATCGCCACTGTTTTTGATTACGGCGAAACCGCTGACGCTCAGCCCTACATTGTGATGGAGCTGATCAAAGGGCAGGCGCTCAACGAGAGGCTTCGTGAGGGATCCTTGCCGCTGCCGGAAGCGGTCAGGATTGTTTCCGCAATTGCTGAAGCACTCGGCGAAGCTCATCACCAGGGTGTGGTACATCGCGATATCAAACCTTCCAACGTGGTGATAACTGAACGTGGCCAGGTTAAGGTGCTCGACTTTGGTCTTGTCAAACACATGTTTGAAGCTGGCACACTTGCCGGTGACCCCAACCAGAAGACTTTACCCTCGACCCGGACGCGCAGCGACGTAATCGTCGGCACGCCGCTTTACCTGTCGCCCGAGCAAGCTACCGGAAAGTCGATCGATGGACGCAGTGATTTGTTTGCGCTTGGGGCTGTGCTTTATGAATGCATCACGGGCCAGTCGTCATTCTCCGGCGGCAGTGTCATGGAAATTGGCGCTCAGGTGATTCATGTTAATCCGAGTCTGCCCTCGAACCTCAACGACCGCATTCCGCCGGAGCTTGATCGCATCACCATGAAAGCGATCGAAAAGAAGGTAGAGGACCGCTATCAATCAGCAGACGAGTTCGTTGCAGACCTGCAACGCGTTCTACCCGCTCTGGCTGGCAATGGCTACCGCACGCGCAGATTAACGGAATCGCCACAGACGCGCACTGCTTCAGCCAGCGCCCTGACTACCATCATCGAACCATTTCGCCGGCCCGGTCCAAATTTGGGTGTGTTTATCCTCGCAATCCTGGCAGTCGCTTTATTGAGTTGGTTGGCGTTTCGCTGGTGGAAACCTGCGCCTTACAAGCCAAACGCAGTCGCCAAGGGATGGTATGACCAGGGCACAGAGGCGTTGCGCAATGGCGCGTTTCTACAAGCAAGCCGAGCGCTTGAACAGGCAGTGGCAAACGACCCAGGTTTCGCACTCGCGCATGCGCGGCTCGCCGAGGCATGGTTCGAACTTGATTACGCCGACAAAGCGAAGGATGAATTGTTGAAGGTTCAAGCGTTGGTTCCGAACCGCTCGGCGCTGGCAGCAACCGACGCCGGTTATCTGGAAGCGATCAACGCGACGGTTTCGCGAGAGTTTCCGGTCGCTGTGCGAGCCTACAGCGGGTTGGTAAAATTATCGCCGAATGAGCCCGCGGTGTATGTTGACCTGGGGAGATCCCAGGAAAAGAATGAAGACCTCACCAGTGCTATCGCGAGTTATCAGGAAGCGACGAAACGCAATCCTCAATATGCAACCGCTTTTCTGCGCGCCGGCAATCTTTACGGGAGACAAATGGATCTGACCGCCGCCCTGGACGCATTTAACAAAGCGGAAACGCTCTACCAGGCGCTCGGCAACTTCGAGGGACAAGCTGAAGTTTCGTATCAGCGTGGTTTTCTTTTCGACCAGGTGAACAAGATTGCCGAAGCTCGCCGGCACCTGGAACGCGCTCTTGAACTAGCCAAGACTACTAACAATGAATACCAGCAGGTTAAGACGCTACTGAAACTTGGTGACGTAGCGTTAGCAGAGAACAACATGGAAGCGGCGCGTCAATACATCCGCAACGCCATCGACCTGGCCCAGGCCAAAGACATCGACAATCTCATTAAACGAGGATTGGTGGATCTGGGAAATACATATCTGGTGTCTGGTGACTACACTGAGGCAGAGAAATACTACAAACAATCGCTTGACCTGGCGCAAAAGCATAAGGATGGACGCAATGCCGCAAGAGCTCTGCTTTCGCTCGGAAGCCTTGCGGAGCGGCGCGATAAAGGAGAAGAAGCAGTTGCTTATATTCAACAGGCGCTTCCTTTCTATCAGCAGGGCGGTTACCGCAAAGAAACGCAACAGGCACTTGCCCTGTTTGCGCGAGCCTGCATCCTGAAGGGCGACTACAATACCGCACTACAAGCGTTTGAACAGCAACTGGAGCTCGGCCGACAAGTCGGCGATCAGTCTCTGGCGGGTCTGGCTCACCAGGGTATAGGTCTGCTTTTTATTAAACAAGGAAAGTATCCCGAATCGCTCGATCATCTTCAAGAGAGTTATGGGATAGCTAAGTCATTAGGCGACCAAAAGAGTATCGGCCAAAGGTTAGTCGATCGAGCCAACGGCCTTTGGCGACTGGGCCGTTATGATGAAGCTCGTACTGCGCTCAGCGAAGCTGGAACCATTGCCGAACGTCCGGATGCGGCCAGGACTCTGTCTTCTAACTACTTTCTCGCAAAGGCTCGCATGGCGTTGAGTGAACGCCGATTCCCAGAGGCTCGGGAGAATAGCCTACGGGCCCATGCCTTGTCGGGCGCTCAATCCCGAGAAACGGCTACCGTGGCTAAGCATGTACTTGCTCTGGCCCAGGCTCTTTCCCATGCCAACCGGGAGGCTCTAACCAATGGTGAGAGAGCTGTAGAAATGGCGAGGGAATCTCACGATCCGGCAACACTCTCGGAAGCGCTTTTGACGCTCGCCGAGATAAGGATGCAAAGCGGAGATGCCACCACTGCATTGAAAACGGCGCTCGAGTCGCAGGCACTCTTCGCCCGCTCCGGCAAACAAGACTTAGAGTGGGTTAGTCTCTTGATTGCCGCGCGCGCAAGCCAAAGCATGGGCGATATTCAGAAAGCACGCGAATACGCGACACACGCCGAGAGTTTGTTCTCCTCATTGCAACAAAAGTGGGGTCCTGATAATTACAACACCTACCTCAATCGGCCTGACGTTCAATTTTATCGCAAAGAACTTCGCGAAATTCTTGGCGAATAATACAAACTCAACTCAAACCTCAAACGAAGGAAACTTCATGTCCGAAGCTGACGATAATCATCAAAAACTGTTCAATCCAGACTCACTTCAATCCCAAACACTTTGCAAAAAACAAGTTAGAGACTATAACAATGGTTTCCCGCAAGGATTCAAGTCCACGTCCACAGTGACTTACGAGTAAAGCCAACTCGTTCAAATGTCTTTGAAAGCTTCTTCCGCACGTTCTTGTAAGTAGTGTCCCAACGGACTGGTAGTAGAGACACGTCTGTTCTACCGTCAGCCTAAACTCCCACTTTCGCTGACCATCGGAGGGGCGTTCGGCGAAAGTAACCTCATAACCCTTCCAAGGAGAAAACCATGGCAGAAGGCGATGACATTATCATCAAAGGCGGCTCTGTCGAATTGCAGTTTGACGACGCCATTTACCCAAACAGTTCGAGCGACCCCAAAAAGCATCGCAATCCTAATAGGAAAATCTCAAGGATTGTGGTCGTAGACGAAAACGGCGGTCAAAAATACGACAGCGGCGAAAGCCAAAGCGGAATGAAGTGGACCATTACAGTTTCGACCAAGTGACGGACTAGCTTCAGCGTTCATGCCGGATGATTCCGACGGCAGTCCTACCCCGTCCGCGCCCAAGACGGTCGCTCCCTGCTGTCGGCCAGCTTAATCCCAGATTAGCACCACGGCCTCAACGGTGAGCGGGAAAGGTGTGCCTCCTGTAGCTTCAGGGGGCGCGCCGAGTTATGAGCGCAATAATGGCGACAAACAGTGCTGAACCTATGATAGACCAGATGATCGGGAAGTTGGTGGTGCCGATTTGTATCGCAAAGAGTTCCGGCAGCCCGAGCTGACGCGCTACCCACATTCCCAAAAGCGCCCCAATGAACCCAAGGGCGATTGACACCAGACAACCGCCTCGTGAATAACCGGTGATTGCCTGGCCCAGCGCGCCGCAAAGCCCGGCGATAAGCAGCAGCACAATTAGATCAAGAATTGTCATTTGATTCCAGCTCCAGGCGCGCTCGGAGCGCGCATTGAAGTTAACCAGACGTTAAAACGGGTTGCGGTGGCCAATCAGGATGTCTGTCTCACTTAATGCCCGATCGAGGGTTTGGCTGTGGTTCGAAAAAATGCAGCCAAGCGGCCGCCACTAAGAGACTGCACAAAACTCATCACCCCCATGTAGCCGAAACCAAAGAAAAACAAAAACAGAAATGGCGCGGTACCCCACATGCCCATGTGAATCGCGTAAAGAATTGCCAGCAGGAAGTAGATAGAAAAGCTTAGTTCGAGCAGCGGCAGCAGACCCCGTTTCCGTTTGTACTTTTTGCGCTTCCACGTTTCATCGTTCGTCTTTTCAACCTGGTACTTGGGAGTGCGAATGAAGTCGCTCTTGATACCAAATAACGCCTCAAGCACCGCGCGCGTGTTTGAAAACGCCAGTCCTATTCCCAGCGCCATCACCAGCGGCAAATGTAACAGCCGCGGCGTGCGCTTCTCGTCGAGATACCATACGGCGGTCCCGTAAAACAGGAATACGGAAATTGAAGAAAAGAACAGCAGCGGCAGATCGATGATCATCAGGTGATAGAACGGTTGGTTGTAGCGCACCAGCAACAGAGGAAACTGGAGAAAACTTGCGATGATCATCAGTGGATAGCTGATATTGCCGGTTAGTCGAAAAAACATTTCCAACCGCACGCGCAATGGCAGGCGGGCGCGCCAGATCCGCGGATAGAGTTTGATCCCCACCTGCATTACGCCCTTGGCCCAACGACGTTGCTGCGCCTTGAAGGCATTGATCTCGACGGGAATCTCCGCCGGTGCTTCCTCATCGAGCAGGTAAATGAATTTCCAACCCATCAATTGCGCGCGGAAACTCAAATCCGTGTCTTCGGTGAGCGTGTCATGTTGCCAGCCGCCGCTGAGCGCGATCGCCCGACGCCGCCAAATACCGGCCGTACCGTTGAAGTTAAAAAATCCACCGGTGCGATTACGCGTGGTCTGTTCGACGACGAAATGGCCGTCGAGCATGATGGTCTGCAGACGCGTCAGCAAATTGTAATCGCCGTTGATGTGAGACCAACGCATTTGCGCGCAACCAACCATCGGGTCGGTAAAGTAGTCGACCAGCTTCCGCAAGCAATCGGGCTTGGGAACAAAGTCGGCATCGAAGATTGCCAGCAGTTCGCCCTTCGCTGTTTTGATGCCGTTCTCGAGCGCGCCCGCTTTGAATCCGGTACGATCCGAACGATGAACGTATTCAATGTCGAACCCGGCCTGCTGATATTTTTCTACTGTTCTTTCAGCCAGTTTGACAGTCTCGTCCGTCGAATCGTCGAGCACTTGAATTTGCAGCTTCTCGCGCGGGTAGTCGACCTCGGTGACTGCCTTCACCAACCGCTCGACGACGTACATCTCATTGAATAGCGGCAGCTGCACAGTGATGAATGGCAGGTCCGCTTCCGTGAATGAGGCCTTGGGTTGCGGCACGAACGTGCGATAACGCCAGAAGTCGATCACTTGTTTGACGCGATATCCGCCGTAGACTGCCAGTACCCCGAGAATCGTGAAATAGAGAACCAGGATGGTCCAGTCAAAGGCGTCCATCTGGTAAAGCGGACTGATGTTGCTCCAGGTTTTATTGGTTACGTCGTGAAAATAACGGACGAAAAGCTCATTCGGGGTGGCGCCAAACGGAGGTTCAGTATCCTGGAAAATCAGAAACATTACGTTAGGAAATCCGATTCGTTAACATCTTAAAGCGCCGTCGGGACCTGAGCCGGACGGCGCGCGGGGGATTTTAACCTGAAGAGGGTGTCAACACGAAACAGCGCGCCGTTAGCGTACTGATGCAGTTTAGAGTTCAAGCTTTAGCTTGCGTTTTCGGTCGAGACTCAAAACCGCAGCCTAAAGGCTGAACTCTGAACTGCTAGCCTCAATCTGCATCAATACTGCCGTTAAGCAATTTTGGAGTGCGGTGACCTGTCACCGCTTTGAATCGGTCGCGACTGGTCAGCGCACTCCAAATAATCAGATGCGGCGATGCGGCGCACTATAATCGCTGGGTGCAGCAGAAACACTCGGCGAGAATATTTGTGCAGGTGAAATTTGTTGACCGGGATTCGCAATGGTTTGTTTGCTCTTTACCCAGTTCCGAAGACTCAAATCCATCAAGCCCGGCATAACATATAAAACAGCGACTGCGCCCAACAGTGCGCCAGTGGCACAACGCGAAGTCTGTGTGTTCTCCCAGATGCCCAGATAACCTACCGAGAAATCAAGCGCGAGAGGAGCCGCTGCCATGAACAGCCATTTGCTAGCCGGGGCTTCCGTCTGCCGCAACGATCGAATGACCGGGTAAACAACTGTCGCCGCTGCGAACCCTGCGTACAAACCAGTACATCGAGAGCAGACAGCAAAGTGATGTCCAGCGACGAAAAATGAGCGTTCAGGAATTTGGTGACAAACGTGGCTGAATGCCCGGTAGATAATAAGGCCCAAAAATGGGTGGCCTGCCTCGAGAGCCAAAGGAGCGCCGATGATGAGAGATATCAATGCGAGCGACGCGGCGGCCGCGCTAACCCACATCAACAGCGGACGGCGCAATGATCCCGTTTGCGGAATGTAGTTGTTGGAAGCGGATAGCATCAACAGCTTTGGTCTTTGGTCTTTGGTCTTGGTCTTTGGCCTTTGGCCTTTGGTCTTTCGTCTTTAGTTGCTTCTTGTTCTTCCAATGACCTAAGACGAAAGGCCAAAGCCTGCCTGCTAATCTGATTTAGAACCGGATCACCGTATCTGGCCCACCCTCGATATGCAACGTGTCGACAAATCGAATATGCCGCGACTCAGTAGTCATAACCACCGAGTGGGTTCGCTTGCCGGCGCCGAAAAATCTGACGCCTTTCAGCAATGCTCCATCCGTGACCCCGGTAGCCGCAAAAATAATCTTCCGGCCCGGCGCAAGATCGTTGGTATCGTAAATCTTGTTTGAGTCTTGTATACCCATCGATTGCAAACGCTCCAACACCTCTTCCTTCGGCGGCACCTTGTTTTTGTCAACGCCCAGCCGTTCCGGATCAAAAACGAGTCGCGCTTGTATCTCGCCATTTAAACACTTCATGGCTGCTGCCGTAATCACTCCCTCCGGCGCCCCGCCGATGCCTACCAGCGCATGAATGTTTGTTCCCGCCACGGCCGCTGAAATGCCGGCTGAAAGATCGCCGTCACCAATCAGGCGTATGCGCGCGCCGGCTGCGCGCACATCAGAAATTAGTTTCTGATGCCGGCTGCGATCGAGAACTATCACCGTGAGGTCTTCCACATCGCGTCCCAGGCGGCGCGCAATGTTCTTGAGGTTGTCTTTGACGGGAGCGTCAAGGTCTATCACGCCGCGTGACGATGGGCCGACCACGATCTTGTCCATGTAGAGATCCGGTGCATTCAACAGACCTCCGCGTTCAGCCGCCGCCAACACGGCAATCGCATTATTCGCGCCCAGTGCACAAAGGTTTGTTCCTTCCAGCGGGTCAACCGCAATATCAACTTCCGGACACGACTCAGCCAGGTCCTCACTAACACCATATCCGCCGCCTACTTCTTCGCCAATGTAAAGCATCGGCGCTTCATCGCGTTCACCCTCACCGATCACGATACGTCCACGCATCGGCACCGTATCCATAACTTCGCGCATGGCTTCGACGGCCACGTGGTCGGAATATTTACGATCGCCCTGACCCATAGTGCGCGCCGCGGCAATGGCTGCGGCCTCGCATACACGCAAGAAATCCAGAGACAGCTCGCGCTCTGTCTTTAACTCGTGGCCCATCTAGTTAGCTCTCCTGAATTCGGAAGTTTTGCCTGCGAACGGCGTCCGCCCGGTCGGCGCGTTCTCAGTTGAAGAAGTGCGGACTCATACTAACAGAGCGTCTTACTAATTTGTAGTTTGGGGAAAGTTTGCTAGTAGACAATTCCGCAGCTCGCATGCCTTTGCCGTGCGGTGACCTGACCCTCGCGCTATAAAACAACGCTAGCGTCACCCTATCGAAGCAGCTAGAATGCCATTGCTTTCATGTAGACCTTTCAACGCCGGGAGAAAATCATTTGAATGGCTACCCTATTGATCGTCGATGACGACAACCTCATCCGCGATACGCTTCACGAGCTATTGTCGGTCTCACACGAATGTCACACGGCGGATCGCGCGGAACAGGCGCTTGCCTATCTCGACATCGAAACCTACGACGCCGTTCTTACCGACATTTCGATGCCCGGGCTCAGCGGCCGTCAACTGCTCAGTTACATCCAGGCAAAACATTCCTCAACTCCTGTGATTGTGATCTCCGGCATGTCAGAAGGAGACGAGGCCAGAGAGCTCATTGAGGCAGGTGCCTTCGCATACTTCCCCAAGCCATTCAAGCTCGACGAGATCGAAGCAGCGGTCGATCGTGCCATCTCGCGACATCAGGAGTTGACAGCGTGGAGTCAGACCACCGATTCGACCTCATAGAATGTCTGACCCGCAGACGCGACAGGTCGCGTCCGGCAAAAGCGTGGCCAGGTCAGCGCACTCCAAAAACAACCACGCTTCTCCTGGTGCAAGGCACTGCCTCGTATTTGACTGTTTTCACGCAACAGTATATAGCTCTACAAACATTTCGATCGCCCAGATCTCAATCACATTTGGAGGTGAGTAATGAACAGACTTACATGTGTGTTCACTGCAATCACTGTAATGCTTTGTGCGACCATGACTCCGTTCGCCAGCGGCGGCAAGGCCGGACCGTCGGCAAATGGCGCCTTTCAGTTTACGTTGGCCGACGGTCTCGAAAGATCGGTGAAATTCAATGCGAGAATTCACGACGACGGCAGCTCAACAGGTGAAATGACGTTCATCGACCCGGGTGCTCTGGATGACGCGGCTTTCCCGCACGCGGGTTTTTTCGTCAAAGCCGGATTTGATTGCCTGACTGTGACAGAAAACCGCGCGGTGATGAGTGGAATGGTTACCGAATCCAATGTTGGTGAGTTCATCGGGCATCGAGTCTTGTTAGTTGTTGAAGACGATGGCGAAGGTATAAATGCTGCAACCGCCGACAAACTCACGTGGGGCGTTTACGAACCCGTGAACAGAAATTGGATACCATCAGACGCGGAAGTCCCCGGTGACACCGGTGCGCTGCTTGATTGGATAGCTACGGATTTTGAGCGACCGGATGACGTGGGAATTCCCGCCAGAAGAAGTGAAGTCATCGGCTGCCAAAGTTTCTCGCTGTCTGCATATGCGTTTTTGGACGTGCGACACGGACAGGGCAACATCCAGGTGAGACCATAGCTTAGGACAGGCATTCCTGCTGTCCCAGCCGCAAGTGGAGTTCATAACAACGAGATCAAGGCAAAGATCTTCAGTTTCTCATTTCAAATTTCTTCATTGCTATTGCCAGCAAGGGGAGCCATTGTTTAGAAAGCGGATTTGTCGAACTCACGCGAGTACAAGTGCCCTATCTAAACAGCGGGCTGGGAACTCCTGGTCGATGACAAACGAAAATTTTTGAAATGGAAAATCTTCTTTTATCTTCGATTGATTTATAGCCTCGTAGACAGACAGGAATGTCTGTCCTACTTTGCTTTCCACGGCGGCAGCGTCTTGCGCGCCGGTTTCTCTTTCTTCAAACCGAGCGCCCAGTCAGCCTGCATTAGCGTATGGATGTCACGCGTTCCCTCGTAAATGATTGCGGCTTTGCAGTTCCGCCAGTAACGCTCGACCGGGTAATCGTTTGAATAACCGTTCGCCCCATGAACCTCAATAGCCATCGACGCTGCTTTCTCGCTGCGTGTGGTCGCCTGCCATTTCGCCAGACTCGTCGCGCGCGCGTTCGCCTGGCCTGTGTTCTTCAAGTAACCGGCACGCAAGCAGAGCAGCCTCGAGATCTGATAGTCAGCTTCCATCTCGGCGATCTTTTGTTTGACTAACTGGTGGTTAGCGATCTTGGTGCCGAAAGTTTCGCGCTCGAGCGCATAAGCCACTGAAGCATCACGCGACGCCCGGATTACTCCTGTCGCTCCGGCGGCCACCGTGTAGCGCCCCTGCTCGAGAGCAAACATCGCAATCTTGAATCCTTCGCCCTCTTCACCGACCCGATTGGCCGCCGGCACGCGCACGTCCTGCAATGAAAAATAGCCGGTATTGCCGGCGCGAATACCGAGCTTCCCGTGGATGGTTCCGGAAGTAAAACCCTTCATGCTCCGCTCAACGATGAAACAAGACATGCCGGAGTGATCGCGTTGACGGCGTTTTTCTTCGTCGGTCCAACAGAAGAAAAGAAAATTGTCAGCGATGTCGGCGAGACTAATCCACATCTTCTCCCCGTTCAGTACATATTCATCGCCTTCGCGTCGCGCGGTGGATCGTGAACCCACTACATCGGATCCTGCTCCTGGTTCAGTCAAACCGTAGGTGGCAAGTTTCTCACCCTTTGCCTGTGGCACCAGATACTTTTGTTTTTGCTCCTCGCTGCCCCAGGTAAGCAACGTCAGAGAATTCAAACCCGTGTGCACCGACATGACGACACGCAGAAACGTGTCGACTGCTTCCAGTTCTTCACAAACTAAGCCGAGCGAGATGTAATCAAAACCTGCGCCGCCATATTCTTCCGGAATGCACACACCGAGCAGATTCAATTCGCCCATCTTTCGTAATATCTCCGGATGAAATTCCTGCGTCTCGTCCCATTGCTTGATGTGGGGCGCTACTTCTTTCTGGGCAAATTCGCGCACGGTTTGCACCAGCGCGTTGTGATCGTCAGTCAACTCGAATTCGATCATGGGTATCTCTCTCTTGAAATTGAGGCTCAAAACGACCGGACATCTTAACTAAGTCCAAAGTGCAACGTCCAATGTCCGAGGCGTGAAGGTCCGCTCAAGTAGTTCAGAGTTCAAGCTTCAGCTTGCATCCGTTTGAAAAGAAGCAACCTAAAGGTTGAACTCTAAACTGGATTTGCGGCTGTGCCGCCTGATGTGCGGAAAGGCTCTGCCTTTGCGGCACCTGCCTAATAACTGTGAGGCTCCGCCTCGAATTCGACAGAGGCGCAGCCTCGATCAATAAAACTCACTTCGGAAAGGGGCAGCCTTTCCGCACATCAGGCGGCACAGCCGCAAGGCGTTTGTTATACTTTCGAACATGGCAAAGAAGGTGAATACCAGCATCGTCAAGGTGGGGTTGGTCCAAATGAGCTGCGACATTAAGCCAGAAGCCAATCTCAAGAAAGCTATTGCCCGAATTGGCGATGCGGCAAAGCAAGGGGCACAGATCGTTTGCCTGCAGGAGCTTTTCCGTTCGCAATACTTTTGTCAGACCGAAGACATTGCACTGTTCAAGCTTGCGGAAACTATTCCAGGACCGACCACCGATGAACTCAGCAAAGTTGCACGGCAGAAGAAGGTCGTCATCCTCGCCTCATTGTTTGAAAAGCGCGCGGCCGGCGTTTACCACAACACCACCGCAGTGATCGATGCTGACGGCAGGATCGCCGGTATGTATCGCAAGATGCACATCCCCGACGATCCGCTCTATTACGAAAAGTTTTATTTCACGCCCGGAGACCTCGGTTTCCAAACTCACGATACAAAATATGGAAAGGTCGGTGCGCTGGTTTGTTGGGACCAGTGGTTTCCGGAAGCTGCCCGCTTGACGGCCTTGAGCGGCGCGGAGTTTATTTTCTACCCAACCGCCATCGGCTGGCTCCCTGACGAAGACGAGGAGATGAACCAGGCGCAGCATTCCGCCTGGGAAACAATTCAACGCGCGCACGCAATCGCGAATGGTGTTTACGTTGTCGTGGTTAACCGCGTCGGCCGCGAAGGCAAGCTCAACTTCTGGGGTCAGTCGTTTGTAGCTGATCCGTTTGGACGCGTAATTGCGAAGGCGTCAGCCGACAAAGAAGAAACATTGGTAGTGGATTGCGATCTCAGCAAGATCGAAGAGACGCGCCAAAACTGGCCGTTTCTGCGTGATCGCCGCATCGATGCCTACACGTCGCTCTCTTCACGTTTTCTCGAGCTGCCAGCGGCCAAATAATCGAACATGCCGACTCCTGCCGAACTGGGTTACCACATGCCTGCCGAATGGCGCCCGCACACTGCGACCTGGCTGACGTGGCCCAAGGACCCGGAAACGTGGCCGCAGCGTGTTGCGCAAGTAGAAGAAATTTATCTGCAAATGATGGCGGCACTCTCGCCGCATGAGATCGTGAATCTGTTAGTCGATGACGCTGCCACCGAAGCAAGCGTGCGCGCACGGTGTGTCTTTCCGGGCGCTGAAAATATTCGCTGCCTACAGATTCCCACAGTCGACTCCTGGATTCGCGACTACGGACCGAACTTTCTCGTGTCCGACAAACTTCAGTTTGTCGCCGACTCGCGTGAGACGACACAAGCAAAAGCAATCGACACACTACAGTTCGTCGGACATTCCCTCGCGTACAACGATTGGATATTCAACGCCTGGGGAAACAAGTACGAACAATTAAAGCAGGATGATTCAATCCCGGCGCGTTTGGAGAGCCTGCTGAAGTTGCCACGCTTTGAACCGGGTATCGTGATGGAAGGCGGCTCGATAGAAGTTAACGGCGCAGGCTGCGTGCTGACGACAGAGCAATGTTTGTTGAATCCAAACCGCAACCCGCACTTGAGTCAGTATGAAATTGAGCAATACTTAAAAGACTATCTTGGCGTTGAAAAAGTCTTGTGGCTCGGTGAAGGAATTGTTGGCGACGATACTGATGGACACATCGACGACATTGCGCGTTTCGTGGTGGCGAATGTGATTGTTTGCGCCGTCGAAGAAGATCCGGAAGATGCTAACTACGAATTGCTGCAGGATAATTTACAACGGTTGCGACGATTGACCGATGCGCAGGGCCGCTCGTTTGAGATCGCAACCTTGCCGATGCCTGGAGTCGTTGGTGGCACAAGCACTGACACTCGCGATCTCGATCGTCTGCCTGCGTCTTATGCGAATTTCTACATCGCCAACAGGGTTGTGCTCGTTCCCATATTCGGGCACGCGAATGATGGTCGGGCGCTGGAAACGCTCGGGCATCTATTTCCCGATCGGCGCGTCGTTGGTATTAACTGCGAACCCCTGGTGTGGGGCATGGGAACTATTCATTGCGTCACCCAACAACAGCCTGCGAATTCAGCCGCGGATTAACGCTGATGACGCGGATCTGAAAAGAAAAACTAAAAGACCAGCGAGACCGGTAAGAAGTATTCAGCATCATGTTCTTCAGATCCGCGTAACTCCGCGTTCATCCGCGGCTGATTATTTCTTGCGCCGCCGATTTGGCATCGTCCAGGGTGCAGACGCGTCCATCGAGTTGCATTTCATAAATTGCTTTGGTGATTTCGCCAACTTGCGGACCAGCTTCCAGGCCCATTTCCAATAAGTGGCGACCGAGCAAGATCGGAGGCGGAGGCTGTTTGTCGACCTCGAGTTCCTTCGCGCGCTGAATGAACCACTCCTGTGCTTCGGCGGTGAACCACTTCTCAGGTGGAACGTCGTCCGTATTTCGTCCCAGCGAATCCGCCTTCGCCACCCGGTAGAGCAGATCGAGTTCACACTTTCGCGCCAGGCGTCGAAAGGCGCCATCGCCCACTTCATCACGCTTCTTAAAAAATTCGCCCGGCTTGAGATGGTCCCGCACGAGTGCAAGCACCTGCGCGCGCACGTCGTAGCCATCGAGCGTACGGATATTCAGACCATCGAGAAAACGTCTTGTGGGTGCGACACCCGCCTCCTCGTGACCGCGCGAGCGCAAACGGCCTTCAATAAATTCCGTCGTGCCGGGCTTACCAAAATCATGGGCGACTGCAGCGAGCATCACCGTTACTTGTGTGGCGTAGGGCAAATCGTCGATCAACTCGCGCGCGCGGTCCGTCACGAGTCCGGTATGAACGAACACATCGCCCTCCGGGTGCCATTCTTTATCCTGTGGGACATCGATCAGCGCGTTGAGCTCAGGAAACAATTGCGCGCTTGCCCCAAGTTCACGCAGCCAGTGCAACCCAATCGATGGACGGCGAGCCCGCAGCAATAACTTTTCAATTTCTCCCCAAACTCGCTCCGCCGGCAGATCAGATAAGTCGATGGTACGACATAGCACGACTGTCTTCGGATCGATGGTGAACTCAAAACGCGCAGCAAGCTGCGCCGCGCGTAAAACCCGCAGACTGTCTTCCGGAAATGTATCAACTGAAACGGCGCGCAAGATCTTACGTTTGATGTCCTCGCGCCCCTGAAACGGATCAATAACCTCGGCTGTCAACGGATCTTCAAGAATCGAGTTAACGGTAAAGTCGCGACGACGCGCCGCATCTTCAACACTCATCGACGGATCGCCTTCGATAACGAAAGCTTTGTGTCCCCGACCCGACTTGCGCTCGCGTCGCGGCAGCGAAACGTCGAGATCTGATCCTAGTTTGTAAACTGTAAATGCCTCGCCGACGACGTTAACCGGACCAAAGCGATCGAGCAGTGCTCGCAATTTCACCGGCTCAATTCCATAGACTTCGACGTCCCAATCCTTGGGCTCGCTTTTCATAAGCAAGTCGCGCACGCAGCCGCCGACCAGCAGCGCGCGACCATCCATATCGCGAACAGCAGCAGCTATGGAAATAACTGTTTCAGGGATTTGGGACATTATAGTCCAATGTCCAATGTCCAATGTCCAATGTCAATAACAGAAAAGACTTTGGACTTTGGACTTTGTGTTTGGGTGTCGAAGGGGAGGCTTTTAAGTAGAGACATCAGAAGTCGTGATCGAAGTCTCTCAGGTTGGGAAGGTGGGCTTGCCCCCGCTGTTTGGTCAGGGAACCCATCTACTCAACATCATCTTCATCTTCTCGCAATTGATTATCAGCCAGCTGTTCATCACTGTAGTCTTCGACGAGGACTTGCACCCCACGCGTTGAAGGCAGACAACTGATGATCTGTGCGCGATCGATCTTGGTCATATCCGTGCCGGCGGCGTGCCAGAGTTTCACCCAAAAGGTTCGCGTATCGCCGTGAATAGCGAAGGTGGATCCATCGTTCATCACCGCTACCGGCTCGGCAGTCGTGCCGTCACGCAACTCCTCAAGCAACTCCGGCACGAACGGCTTGAACTGTTCGAACTGCGCCAGCACGTCCCGATCGGCAATCTCAGCCGGCGGCAACTCGACCGGCTCGCTGGATTCAAGCAGCAAGCGCGTTTCAGTTTGCAAATTTCGTTTCTTGACTATTGGCATCTTCAATTCGTCCGATGTCCCACGTCCAAAGTCCAATGTCCGGTTTGCGAAACAGACGTTGGACATTGGACGTTGGACATTGGACTAAGAAAGTCTTTTCACCAAATAATCCTGAAGCTCAGTGATCTTGATACGTTCCTGTTCCCAGGTATCACGGTCGCGCACCGTCACCGCTTCATCTTCAAGTGACTGATGATCTACAGTCACGCAGAACGGGGTGCCAATTTCATCCTGCCGTGCATAAAGTTTTCCAATACCACCGGTGTCGTCGTAAACGGCGCGCAACGCCGGCTGCAGCGAACGCTTGATGGATTTTGCCAACGCAACCAGTTCGGGCTTGTTCTTCGCGAGCGGAAGAATGGCGGCTTTGATCGGCGCCAGCGCCGGATGCAGTTTTAGTATGACGCGCGTCTCGCCTTTGTCGTTCGTCTTTTCCGAGTAGGCGTCCATCAGCACAGAAAGGACCGTGCGATTAACTCCGGCTGCCGGTTCGATCACATATGGGTAGAAACGTTCTTTAGCAGTTTCGTCAAAGTAGGAAAGGTCCTCGGTCGAGTCGGGGTTGAGTCGCTTCCCTTCCGCGTCTTCCGGTTTCTTCGAATGCGTGCGCAGATCAAAATCCGTGCGATTGGCTATTCCCATCAATTCATCCCACTGTCGCTCGTCTTCGTCACGCTCGGGGAAATATCGATACTGAATATCGACCGTACGCTTGGCGTAGTGTGCCAGTTCTTCTTTTGGCTGTTCGTAAAGGCGCAGGTTGCCGGGAGAAATGCCCAGACTCGTAAACCAGGCGTAACACGCATCAATCCATTCCTGATGCGCCCTCTCGTCCTCGCCAGGCCTGACAAAGTATTCCATCTCCATTTGTTCAAACTCGCGCGTGCGAAAAATGAAATTGCCCGGGGTCACTTCATTGCGAAACGATTTGCCAATCTGGGCGACGCCAAAGGGCAACTTGCGCCGGCTGGTGGTCAGCACGTTTGCGAAGTTGATGAAAATACCCTGCGCTGTTTCGGGACGCAGATACACAAGCGAAGTCGGATCGTCTTCCGCGGTGGCCCCCACGTGGGTCTGGAACATCAAATTAAAAGGCCGCGGCTCCGTCAGATTTTTCGAGCCACAGTTGGGGCATTTGCCATCAATCAATTTGTCCGCTCGCAAGCGTGTGTTGCACTCGCGACAGTCAACCAACGGATCGCTGAATGTGTCTTCGTGTCCGCTGTACTTCCAGACCAGCCGATTCAGGATGATCGATGAGTCGAGTCCTTCAATATCGTCGCGCTCGTAAACCATCCAACGCCACCACGCCTGCTTCACGTTATTGCAAAGCTCGACGCCCAGCGGGCCGTAGTCCCAGGCACTGCCGAGTCCGCCATAGATTTCGGACGAGGGAAAGACAAATCCACGTCGCTTCGCAAGCGAGACGATCGTTTCGATGTTAGGAGCGGCCATAAGAGAGTGAATCGTAAATCGTGAATCGTGAATAGTAAATCGTTAATGGTAACTAAGAGTGAAATCGCTTACGGGGGAAGCCTATCAGTTATTGTCTTGATTTGATTTCGTGTCCTTTTTCTACCAGACAAAAACGGACCACGAAATCACACGAAAATCTTCGAAAAATCAGTTGTAAATGTTTCGGACAATAATCTAACAACGAATCGTTCAAGACTCAGGATTTACGATTTACGATTGCGATTTACCCAAGAAAAGAGGAGCACCGCGCGGCGCTCCTCCCTCAAGTCGACAATTCTCGTAAATCGCGTAATTATTTAGCTGGCGCTGGCGCACTAACATTCACGTCAATCTTCTGCGTACCGCCGCCGCCAAACAACCGCCCTCTAAAAACAAACCCCAGCACCAAAAGCAGAAGCACAAAGATCACCAGAACTGCGACTACACCCGTGCTTCCACCACCATCTCCATTGTCTCCCATAACTATTCCTCCTGAAGGACTAGGGGATTGGTGAAACTAATTGCGGGGGCTGCCATGATTGTTATCACACGGGCGAGACTACGGTCAAACCAATTTGGAGTGCGCTGACCGGTCAGTGCACTCCAAAAACAAAAGGAGACAAGACCGGTTGTCTTGTCTGCTTCTGGCTATTACGGCGCATTTGAATTGAGTGCTTAGTCTCTGCTTCGTCCGCGTCGCCGTGGCGTCGTTATAGGAGCCGGTCTA
>DATLBQ010000326.1:0-13449 GCA_035526805.1 Pyrinomonadaceae bacterium | reverse complement strand
TGGCGCGGCGCCTTACGAGTCGAGCGACCCTGACACTTTGCGCATCTGGTGGAGCGACGTAGGCGTGCATCAGAACATGACCTTCCCGGTCCATCCCGATCCGATTTCCGGAATGCACTGCTGGCACCAGCCCGTTCGCGTCAAACGTGCAGAGCCTCAGGACAACGCGGGTGAAGTGTTTGTTGACACCCAAAAATCGCGCGAAGTTTACCGGAAGTGGTTGGCAATGACGCGACCTGCTGATAAATACTCGCCTGACCAAACCCGCCGTCCCTACTGGATGCTGCGTCCGTTGAAGCCGGCGCGCGAGTTTTACAATCTGCAAAACGGGAACGGCGACGCGACACAAATTCGGAACCAGGAGCCGTAGCGACCGGGTCTAAGAACGAGGCTCGAGGTGTGTGAATCACGACGCGGTCGCTACCGCTCCCGGTTCCGTTTTCGTCCACCCACGCTGGCGCAACTCACTCAAGCGGTTCGCTCGAATTCTCAGAGGGCTTGTTAAGCATTTGTCTTACCGCTGACATGCTGCTGTGAATTCTCGGTTCATATATTGAGTTTCTACTAGTTTTGATCGAGGAGGGTTCAGATGGAAGGAACGAAACGATCGGCTGACTTTCAAAGATTGCGTGAGATGATTAAGGACATAGATTTCTGTATGTTGACTACTGTCGATGAAAACGACGACTTGCATAGTCGGCCGATGTCACTCAACAGCGAAGTGGATGAAGCCGGCAATCTCTGGTTTTTCACATCGGCCAACTCGCACAAAGTTTTCGAACTCAACAGAACCCCGAAATGCAATGCCAGCTTTGCCCAGCCTGACGACAATCGCTACGTGTCCATCACCGGCACCGCCGAACTCGTTAGAGACAAAAATAAGATTGAGGAGTTGTGGAAGCCGGAACTCAAAGTGTGGTTTCCCAAAGGTACCGACGATCCCGACCTGGCTCTGCTTCGGATCGGAATAGAAAAGGCGGAATATTGGGACAGCCCTGGCGGCACTGTGGCCCAGGTCGTCACATTTGTCTCTGCGCTGATCAAGGGTGAAAGCGCCGACTGGGGCGAGAATAAGAAACTCGATCTCACTCAGCAGTGACGGATTGTGGTCGACGCCAGGAGGTCAGGCCTCTCGAGTAATCGCTTCAAACTTTAATGCATCTTGTGTCATCCGTACGTTATTAAAGAACACGTACGTGGGCTTACTTTTCGTCGAACGCCTGGGCAACATCGCCGCTAACTCACGCAACTCAGCGTCCTCGTACTCGTATTTCCAGCCGCCTCTTCCATGTAACCTGAAATAACAATTGCGCGGAGTGACGCTGACTGCCTGGAAAGGATCGACAACATGCCACAATTTCAGATCGTTGCATATCCTTTTCACTTCCTTCGGATCCCAATCGCCACGTGGCTCCCAGCAAAAGTTGAATCGCGACCGACTCGTCTCACGGTTGAGTTTGCCAAAGAACACCTTAAGGTTTTCCATGTTCTCGACAGTCTGTTTGAAGCTGGCGGGACATTGAAACAGAATAGTTCTGGCTCTTAGGGCATTCGCGCAGGCTAGCGTGACTTCCCACGCCTCATTAACTATCGGGGTGGCTCTGAAGTATCCGGCTTCCTGCTTTTCGCGTTCGGAGAGCTGCTTCTTCAAGCGGCGGTAGGTTGAACTCCTGGCATCATGCGTAATCAGCTGCCAGGCTTTCATGACAAATTCAAAGTTAGGCGGGGCCTCGTGACGCCAGCGCTCGAGTGTAGATATTTTAGGCGGCTGGTAGAATGTGTGTTGGACCTCCACACAGGAAAATGTTTGCACGTATTTCGATCTCGCGATGCCAAATCCCGATGTGCCGATAGCCGCCTTTATTTTCATGTTTTTCAGAGGAGCGGGCGGCTGGCGTTCTGCCTCGTTCGTGCCCACGTAACAGCAGGCAGGATGCCTGCGCTCCCAGCTGACAGGTTATAATTTACCTGATGAAAAATGGCCATGCGGTCAGAGGGATTAGAAGTAAATCTCGTTCGTGTATTTTCGCTCGTCTTCGTGTTGCTTAGTGGTCGGTCTTTGGTGGTAGTAAAACTGACCACCACGTCACACGAAGCAAAAACAAGACTCCACGAAAGGAAGGCAGCGCAGCACGCTGAAGTGTAAAACGATGTACTTCAAACAATTCTATCTAGGCTGTCTGGCGCACGCCTCTTACCTGATCGGATCGGAAGGCGAGGCCGTGATTGTTGATCCGCAGCGGGATGTCGACCAGTACATTGATGAGGCTGCCGCGCAGGAGTTCAAAATCAAGTACGTGATCGAGACGCACCTGCATGCGGATTTTGTCAGCGGCCATCGCGAGCTTGGGGCACGCACCGGTGCGGAGATTGTTTTTGGCGCGCAAGCGGGCGCTGAATTTCCACATCGTGCGGTGAGCGACGGCGACGAAATCAACATTGGCAAAGTTATCCTGCGGATTATTGAGACGCCGGGGCACACACCCGAAAGTATCTCCGTGCTCGTCATCGACACAGAGGTTTCAAGTCAACCTCAAAAAATCCTCACCGGCGACACGCTTTTTGTCGGCGACGTGGGCCGACCTGATCTGGCGGGCGGGAAAGGCTACACGCCGCCAATGATGGCCGCAATGATGTATGACACGCTGCATGGCAAACTCCTGAAGCTTGCGAACAATGTCGAGGTCTATCCGGCTCACGGGGCCGGATCGATGTGTGGGCGCAACATGTCTTCGGAAACTTCTTCAACCATCGGTGAGCAGCGGCAGTCGAACTACGCGCTGCAGCCGATGTCGAAGGACGAATTCGTGCAGATGATGACGATCGACCTGCCGGAAGCGCCCGCTTACTTTCCGCAGGACGCGGAGATCAACCGCAGTGGCGCCGAACCCTTGAGTCGGTTGCCGAAACCAGCAGCGTTGACGCCGGAACAGGTTCGCCAACTAACAACTCCAACTGAAAGTTTTCGTGACGACGATCCGCAAACTTACATCATTCTCGACGTTCGCTCAGCGGCAGAGTTTGGCGCTGGACACGTGCCGGGTTCGATCAACATTGGACTAGGCGGTCAGTTTGCGATTTGGGCTGGAACCTTGATCGCGATAGGGACTCCCATGGTGATTGTTTCAGATTCAGAAGAAAAAGCACTTGAGGCCGTAACGCGGCTCGCGCGAGTCGGTCATGAGACTGTAAAAGGGTATCTGGCGGGTGGCATCGGTGCCTGGAGTAAGGCAGGCTTTGAAATCGCTACGGTACCGCAGATCACGGTCACTGAATTAAATGAGAAGGTCATCGCCGAAGCTCAATTACAGATTATCGATGTCCGACGTACACCCGAGTACGCCAGTGGACATGTGCCTCATGCGGTGACAGCGCCACTGGCAAATTTGGCGAAGAGCCTCGCAAAGCTCCAATTGGATCCTGCTGGGCCAACTGCAGTAATTTGCGCCGGTGGTTACCGTTCAAGCGCCGCCTCCAGCATTCTTCAGCAACACGGCTTTTCCAATCTATTCAATGTGACGGGCGGCACCAGCGCCTGGATCGCGGCGGGCCTTAGGACCGTGAAAAGTGAAGAGTGAAAAGTGAAAAGTTAAGGCAAGAGCTGTTTGCGCCGTGCGACGCTCGTACGGGCCCACTGTCCTAGACTCTTCACTTTTCACTCTTCACCCTTCACTGTTACGATTTACTCACCGTGGATCCATTCACATTCAAACTCCTGATCAGCATTGCGATCGTTGTCATCGCTACCATTCATGGATTCGGCGCAGCGTGGCTGGCAATCTGGATGCTGTTTCACCCGTACCAGTCAATGAAGCTCTTTGGCATAACTATGTGGCCGCAGGGAATGATTCCACGACACCGGGAGAAGCTCGCGCAATCGATTGGCAACGCCGTTGGTAACGAGCTGGTCTCGCAGCAGACGGTGTTCGATGCGTTGTTTGAGACCAGTTTTTTTCAGAGCAAAGTAGAGGATTTCGTCGGCAATTATACCAACGAATTGCTGGCAAAAGTTTACCCTTCGTTTATTGACGCATTGCCCTCTCAGGCGCGCGCGCCGATTCTCGACACGATCTCGGCGCTGCAATATCGTCTGGCTGAATACATCGCGGCGATGCTGAGGAGCGAAGAAACTGGTGTTGCGATTACGACCTTCGTGGATCGACAGGTCGACGAACTGCTGGCGCGGCGCGTAGGCGACACACTCAGCGAAGACGTGTTCAATCAGATCGTCCATTTTGTTCAGACGCGTTTTGAACATCTGGCGAACGCAGAAGGGTTGGAACAGAAAATCACCGGTTTCGTTTCCGGCCGTCTCGACGATCTGGCGCGCAGCAACGCCACGCTCGCCGAGACCTTCACTCCCGAGACAGTCGCTTTTATCAAAGAGCGCATCGACAGTCAGGTGCCGCCGATCGTCCATCACCTGGCCGACATTGCCACCAGCCAGAACACGCGCAAACAAATCGGCGCGCTCATCAAGCGCGAAGTGGATGACTATTACGAGCAGCTTTCGCTCATAAAGAAGATCTTTATCTCACGTGAGCGCATCCACCGCGAAGTTGATGAGCTGGTAAATAAAACCCTGCCGAGACGTATTGAGGAATATCTGCGCGGGCCGGCGTTTGAGCAGGAAGCGGAAGCGTTCCTGAATGCAACCATCGACAACGTGCTGGCGCGTCCGTTGAACGTGCTCGTGGGCCAGATTGAATCCGAGAAGTTTGACTCTATCAAACGCGAGATCTCGGTTCGTATTGTGGAACTGCTGAAGAGCGAGGAATTGTCGTCGTCAGTTTCCACTTATGTTAATGAAGCGATTGAACGATTCCGGCCGCAAACACTTGGCGCGGCGTTGCAGCACGTCGATCCTAATACCGTGCAAACAGCCCGCCAGTTTCTGGCCAGGAGCCTGATTGGGCTCTTATCACGCGATGACACGGCGCGCACAATCAACGCAATTCTGAGTTCCCAGATTGAGCGATTATTGGTGGCTCCGATTGGCCGGCTGGGAGATCACGTCTCGAGGAATTCGATGGAGCGGGCCAGTAGGGCACTGGTCGAGCGGATTACGCATGCAGCCCGCGAACGCTTGCCGACTGCGATCGCAGAGTTTGACGTCGGCGGGGTAGTGCGCCGGAAGGTTTCAGACTATCCAATTGAAAAACTCGAAGAGCTGGTGTTGTCGGTTGCGAGCCATCACTTGAAGACGATCGAACTCTTTGGCGCAGTGATCGGCTTTTTCATCGGCGTGGGGCAGGCAGTTTATTTCTGGCTGACTTATAACCCGGGAAGATAGAGGGGGAAGTGGGTAAAAGGGGAAAGCGAAAAGAAAGACGAAAACATTTTCCATTTCTCATTTCTCATTTGTCATCGGACTACGAGTTTGTTCAGCGCACTGTTTTAGATAGGGCACTTGTGCCCCGGCCGAGGGCGGTGAACAAGTTCGCTTTCTAGACGAGAGCTGCTGTTGTTGGCGATGACAAATGAGAAATGAGAAATGAGAAATGGAAAATGTTTTCGTCCTTCTTTCCCTTTATCCCTTCCCCTTTACCCTTTTCACCTATTCCCCGCTTGGTATCGGCGCCGCCAGGTACCAAATATTTCCCCAGTCATCTTTCACCCAGGCCGTGCGACCATAGCCTTGATCGGAAGGGGACAGGAGGGAAGTGGCGCCAGCGTCGAGCGCTCGTTGGTAGCTCGCCTCTAGATTATCGACGATCAGGAACAGAGCTGGGGGCATCGGCTGCGCAAGTTCGCCATGAGCTTCGCCCATTTCAATCATCGAATTGCCGATTCTGACCACCGCGTGATGCACCATACCTTCGGGCGACTGTTCGCGAGAGATTTCTTCGGCAGCAAAAGCTTCTTTCATAAAGTCGATTAACGCCGGCGCTCCGATCGGGTGCAGGAATGGGGTCACCGATCGCATCCCCTCAGGAATGTAAGTTCCTGGGGCTCCCAGCTTGTGCGTCGCAATCCACCAGACGTTGCCTGTCGGGTCTGTAACGCCAGCTTCTCGATCGCCATAGAACTGATCGACCGGAGCTTCCAGCGAGGTTGCGCCCGCTTCGAGGCCGCGTTGGTAGACTGCATCTGCGTCCGGCAAGTAGACGTGAAGCGCGGTAGGTATTTCTTCAACAGTATCCATGCCACCGATCATTAGTTTGGAATCGCCGATGATAACTTCCGCGTGCAGACCGCCGGCTGATCCCGTAGTGCGGAATACTTCCACTGCGCCAAACACGTCCTTGACGAAATTGATCAACTGCTCGGGTCGCCGGACAGTGAGATAAGGCGTGATGGTTTGGTTTTGAATGTCCGGTTTGGCAGTTTGTTGGGTTTTGGTTCCAGTTGTCGTCATGTTTGCACTCCTTATCAATGCTTCTCTCAAGTTTAATTTGAAATTCTCGCGTGGGAATAGACGCAGTTCCAGGGCGAGCGAAGCGAGCTCCGCGACTTCCGGCCGGCTGTCAGAAAATTCAGCCTGTTCGCCTCGCCCGCCTCGCGCGATAAAAGCCTCGATCGCGTCGTCCAATTGCTCGATGAATAACTCTTCAGACATTTTGTTGACTCAAGCGCGCCCGTAGCGTTTGCAGCGCGCGAAACTGCAACTGTTTTATTGCTCCTTCGCTTCGGCTCAACTTTTGAGCAATCTCGCGAATCGTCTTCTCTTCAGCAAAACGCAACCGAATCACATGACGCTGGTCCCAGGGGAGTTTGTCTACTAGACGATAGACCCGGGCAAGGGTCTCGACCTGCTCGAGATCGATTTCGACGCCGGCATAAGGCGACAAACCCGCAGCTGAATCCGCTGGCTGAAGCGAAGAGTCGCGCGCTGCCTCACGACCAAGCCGCTGGGCGTGATCAGCAATTGCATTGGCAGCGATCCGAAACAGCCAGGCGGCGAAGGGTGCGCCGCGCCACTTGAACTTTCCCAGGTTTGCCAGGGCCTGCTGAAAAACGTATGAAGTCAGCTCTTCCGTGGCCGCACGTTCACCCACTCGCCGCGCGACGTAGGCATAGACGCGTTCGAAATGAATCTCATACAACTCGGCAAACCGGCTCGGGTCATCCTGTGCCGCTTCGATTAGTGCTCGTTCGTCGTGCTGGTTTTCCGGGCCCTTCAAACTCGTTCCTCGCTACACGCTCGGAAGTTACCGGCAATGCTATTTCCGGCAAATGTTCTTCCACCTATTAAAACTGTTGACGCTGAAAAAGGTTACGGCAGAAAGGTGGTAAAAGTAAGCAAAAGGCATTAGGCAGAAGGCAGAACAAAGAACCAATAGAGATTATGTGGAAACCGCCGTTTCGCGGCTGTGCCGCCGGATGTGCGGTGGCGGCTTTGCCCCACCGGGGCTTGCCTTGGGGCATCTCTGGTCGCCCAACAAAAAAGCAGTGAAGCCTCCATGGCCTCACTGCTTTCCTTCATTCTGCTTTCTGCTTAGTGCCTACTGCTTCTAGTCATCAGTTTCCCGGCGTGATGAGTTCGGCGGATTGCGATGCCTTCGGATCGTATGGCGTTGCGAGAAACTTCTTAGCCACTGCCAGTGCATTGTCGTAGTTGATACCAGATTGCACTGCCTTGTTGTATTCCGCAACCGCGCGATTGCGTTCACCCTTGGCGTCGTAAGCATTACCCTTTTTGATGTGTGCCCAAACCTCTATCCAGGAAGGCTTGAGGGTGCCGGCGAGCGAGGCATCGAGATTGTCGAGTGCCGGCTGCCAGTTACGCTGCTCGAGGTAAAGCAGGCCGAGATTGTAGTAAACCCAGGAGTTTGAGCGGTCGAGTTTCAATGCCGCTTCAAACTGCTGCTGCGCTTCGGCGTAGAGACCTTCTTTCATCTGCTCGATACCGCGACGGGCAATTATCGATACTCGCAGATCATCAGACATTCGCAAAATTCGATAATTGGGATCGACGACAACTTCGATCGGCTGGCCATTGGATTCGAAATCAAAGTCTTCGCTCTTGCCCTCGATTCGGATCGTTGTGATCTGGTTATCGCCTTCACTGCGCAACATCAGCTGCACCGGCAATCGCAGCGTGTCCAATGATTGTTTCACGGTTCCACGGGTGCGGAATTTTCCCGAGCGCGTACGAATGATTTGATAGTCTACGGAAAAATCCGGAACGCCTGTGCCCTCGACCCATTGCGCAAAGAAGTAGCGCAGGTTTTCCACCGCTATCTTTGAAGCCAGCTTCTCAAAATCATCGATCGAAGCATTCTTACCGCGATATTCCTCGAGGAAGTTGTGGAGTAACTGATCGAATTTCTCTTTGCCGAGTGATTCCCGCAGCATGCGAAAGACCATCGCGCCTTTGTGAAAGACGATCGACTGATATGCGGCCGACTGATCATCGAGGGCGCTGGGCGCTCTGGCAATCGATGCCGTTTGCTCAAACGTAAGGGCGCGTTCCTGTTGCTCTCTTTGCGCCGCTTCGAGCGCGCCGCCGGTCAAAGTTGATTCGCGAAATGCGAAGGCGCTCCACTCAGCCAGCCCCTGCGAAAGCCAGGCATCGTCAAACGACTTCAATCCGACTGTTTGACCCCACCACTGATAAGCCACTTCACGCGCGAGCTTTTCTTCCGGCATAGGACGAGATGAGTCGAACAGCCTGGAAGCCAGGAAGATAATACCGGGGCCCGAATATGTATCGAGGCTTTCGTCGTCAAGCTGCGCCACCACCAGACGCTTGCCGAAAATAGGCGAGCCATACTGTTTCGAATAGAATTCCAGTACCTGGCCCATCATCTCCGCGTAACTGTTTATGCGACTCTCGCTGCCTGGTTTCGCGTAAAACTGAATTTCATAATTTCCAAAGCGCAGGTTGCGATTGATGTATTGTCCGGCCGCGAAGTTTCCGATCAATACAGGTTGGCGGTGAACGAAGTGAAAACGCGTAGAGCCGTCCTTCGGTGAAGCTTGCGGGGTAACGGGGTCGTCACTGGTGCCGGCGACTTGTAAACCAGTGGGAACGATCAAACTGATGTCGGATGTCGCGCGGTCAGCGGCGTAGTCGTGAAATGGAAACCATCGCGACGCATACATCAAGTAAGAGCCTTCCGGTCCGACATAGGCAAGTCTCTTCGTAGCCAGAGGTCCGCCTTCCGGCGACAGCAGCGCGCCGCTCCAGCGGAACCGCAGTGTTAACGGTTGGTTGGCAGGCGCCACCTGCCCCAGATCAACTCTGACACTTGGCCCAACGGAGCCAACGCCGACGGCATCCTGCACAAAACCTGTTAAGGCCCGGCCATTGAGGTCAATGCTTTCGACGCGCAACGACCCGTTTAGTTCAAATACGAGTGAACGTGTTGACTCCAGGGGAGTGACCGTAATGTCGGCCCCTGCCCTCAACAGATGTTGTTCCGGAATCAACTGGGCCTCGATGCGATAATGGGTCACGTCGAAGCGCGTTGCCGCTTGTTGCGGTGCAGGCTGTTGGGCGGTCGCAGTTACCGCACTAACCAGAAACGCGGCGGGCAATAAAAGCTGTTTGGAAAACTTTTGGAGAAAGGTAGCCCTAAATATCGTCATTTTGCCTCTGCTTTGTCTTATTACTTCCTGGAGTATACAACCAACGATCTTTGACCGAATAGCACTTCGATGATGGTTTGCCGGCCAACCCTCCCCTGCGGGCTGAGACGCCGTGTCCAGCGATGAAAAGCTCTCGATGTCGCGCTTTTGGATGGTAAAGAACTGCACGCGGTTGGCTGGGAACCTCGGCAAAGGAGTTTTACCCGACGTGGGAACTGACTTGCCGATTGTTGCGAAGGAGCAGCGAAACCTTTCCTCCTGGAAAAAACGTTTTCCGGTTGCTATCATCAGCCGCAGTATCCCCAAAAAGTACGCAGGGTCCCCGGCTCTCAGTTGGGACAGACCAATCCAGATAGAACTGAAATTGAAACAAATTAAAGTTGGACGCGTAAAAGCCTTTCTCCCGGCTTTCGTGTGATTCTTCGTCTCCATAAAGTTTTAACTGCAGAACCCAATTGAATACAAGTCAATCAAATATCCGAGGATTAGAATGAAAAAAATCTCTCTTAGCCTTCTGGCCCTACTACTGTGTGTGCAGTTCGCCGCGGCGCAAAAAGTGCCGGTACAGGAAATCGTCCTGGATAACGGAATGCGCCTGCTGCTCGTACCACGCAAGGGCGATCCTAATGTAGCCGCCGGCTGGATAGCTCGCGTCGGTTCGGTGAATGAACGCCCCGGTATCACCGGCCTCTCGCATCTCTTCGAGCACATGATGTTCAAGGGTACACAGGCCATCGGCACAAAGGACATCGCCGAGAACCTGAAACTCATAAAGGAAATGGACGCTGTGCGGGCCGAGCTGCGGAAGGAACAGCAAGGGCTCATTCAGAAAGCGCGGCTTGGCGAGATTTCCGACGTCAAGGATCCGAAGTATCGGTCGGAGCGTCATAAGGAACTGATCGCGAAGTTTGACGAGCTGACTAAACGGGAAAAGGACTTGATGGTCAAAGACGAGTTTGACCGGATTTATACGACCGCGGGCGGCTCCGGCATGAACGCCGGCACCAGCAACGATTTCACTGTCTATTTCATTAACGTTCCAGCTAATAAGCTGGAACTCTGGTTTTGGATGGAATCAGATCGTCTGCGCAATCCTGTCTTCCGTGAGTTTTATTCCGAGCGCGACGTAGTGCACGAAGAACGTCGACTGCGTACCGACAGCACACCGACTGGAAAGTTTGATGAACAGTATGAATCAATGTTCTGGCAGTCGTCACCATACGGTTGGCCCGTTGTCGGCTGGCCCAGCGACCTTGAAGGAATAACGCGCGAAGAGGCGCTCGATTATTTTGCCGTGAACTACGCACCCAATAATTTGACGGCTTGCCTCGTGGGCGATATTGATCCGGTGCGCGCGAAGGAGCTCGCGCAGAAATATTTTGGACGCCTGCCACGCGGACCACGGCCGCCCGAACCGGTACGCACCAGCGAGATGCCCCAGCTCGCCGAGAAGCGCATGGTTGCCTGGGCCGAAACCGTTCCCCAGGTGCGGGTTCGCTATCACACGGTCGCCGAAGGACACAAGGACTATTTCGTTCTGGACATTTTGGGCAGCTTGTTAAGCGGTCGCACCGGCAGGCTCTACAAGTCGCTGGTGCTGCAACAAGCCATCGCCAACAGCGCCGGCGCCGGCTAGGACGCACGTAAGTATGAAGGATTGTTTGAGATCAGCGCAGTAGCCAAACCCGGCAAGACGCCGGAGGAAGTGGAGCAGGCACTTTATAAAGAGATCGAACGGATCCAGAAGGAACTGGTTGACGCGAAAGAGCTGCAAAAGGTGAAGAACCAATATGCGGCCAATAACTTTCGCGGTATTCAGTCAAATTTTGGGTTGATGGTCCAACTCCTGCTGCGAGATAACAACCGCGGGTGGGAAACGATCAATACCGATCCTGCGCTTCACCAGGCGGTAACGGCGGAGGACATCAGGCGGGTCGCGAACACCTATTTCAAACCGGAAAATCGCACTATTGCAATCTATTACACCAAGAAGGCGGCTGATGGCGCCGCGGAAGATCCCGCACTCGCCGGTTTGAGTGATCAGGAGAAGGCGCAAATTGGGCAGATGAAAGCGATGCTCGCTCAGGCGAAACCCGAACAGCTCAAAATGATGCTTTCCCAGATGGAACAACAAGCAGGTTCCGCGCCCGCGGAGAAACAGAATTTTATCAAGGTGGTCAGGAAGATGCTGGAAGATCGCCTCAAGCAGCTCGAAGGGGGAAATAAGTAATCATGAGAACACGCATGAGGATACACAATCTTTCGGCAGTTATCGCTTTGTTTCTGTCGGTCTCCGCAGCGGGTGTAATCACGCAGGCACAGGATATTCCGTCGCACCCTCGCGAATTGAAATACACGCCGCTAACTTTCACACCGCCAAAGCGTGAGCCTTACCGGCACGTGCTCGCAAACGGCGTGGTGGTCTACCTTGTCGAAGATCACGATCTGCCGCTGATTAACATCTCCACCCTGGTTCGCACCGGAACTTATCTCGATCCTGCCGGCAAAGAGGGTTTGGCATCACTTACCGGGGCGCAGATGCGCCTCGGAGGAACCGCTTCCAGGAGTGCCGAAGAGTTTGACGAAGCCGCGGCATTTCTGGCGGCAAACATTTCCAACAGCATCGGAGCAATACAGGGCAACGCCGGTATTAACCTGCTGACTAAAGACATCGATCAGGGGTTGGCACTCTATTTCGATATGCTCAAAAATCCTCGCTTCCAGGAAGACCGCATCAAACTAGCCAAGAGTCAGTTGTTACAAAACATGGAGCGGCGCAATGACAGCACGGATGCTATTGAGGATCGCGAGTGGGCCCGACTGATGTACGGCGTCAATCATTTCTCAGCGAAGCTCGCAACGAAGGCCTCAATCGAAAGCATCACCCGCGAAGACCTGATCGCGTTTCACCAAAAGTATTATCAGCCCGGCGGATTCATCTTCGCCGTGTCGGGTGACTTCAATACCAAAGAGATGATTGGGAAACTCGAAGCCGCGATGAAGGGATGGCCGCCGAACAAAAATGTCCCGGAAGTGCCAAAAACTCCTTACACGTCGGTGGCCGGGGTTTACGCAGTGAATAAGGCCGATGTAAACCAGGGACGAGTCAGCATTGGACACATTGGCGCCATGCGCGACAATCCCGACTATTACGCCCTCACCATCATGAACGATATTCTTGGCGGCGGCGGCTTCACGTCGCGCATCACCTCGCGCGTCCGATCGGATGAGGGTTTGGCTTATAGTGCCGGGTCGAGTTACGGCTTCGGCGTTTACAATCCGGGGATCTTTCGCGCGTCATTTCAGTCGAAAAATCCGACCACGTCTCAGGCTATAGAGATTGTTATGGAAGAAATCAATCGCCTGCGCACGAGTAAGGTGACAGCGGAAGAACTGGAAACGGCGAAGAACTTCCTGATCGAGGTATTTCCACACAACTTCTCGACGGCTGCACAGATTGCCGGAGTCTTCGCGCAGGACGAGTTTACAAAGCGTGCGCCCGATTATTGGACAAACTACCGCGATCGGGTTCGGGCGGTCACGGCTGACGACGTGCAACGCGTGGCCCAGAAATATCTCCAGCCCGACAAACTGGTAGTGCTTGTCGTTGGCAATATTGATGAGATTAGCAAGGGCAACCCCGACAAGCCCCAATACTCGCTTTTGAAGATTGCGAAGAACGGACAGATTCGGCGCATACCCTTGCCCGATCCTTTAACGATGGTCTACCCGAACAACCCGTAAGCGCCTCCCGAGAGAGCCTGCGGAGCAGGCGGCAGCATAAAGCCTTCTATGAAGCCGGGTCGTGTCAAGAGCTGAGTTCGGGTTGATTGGTTCACCCTTCTATTCGAGTTTCCACGAGCTGCCTGAGCCAGGCTTTTGGTCGTGGTCTCATTCAACGGTGCGACGAGGCTC
>DATLBQ010000325.1:0-4100 GCA_035526805.1 Pyrinomonadaceae bacterium | reverse complement strand
GTGATCGTGTCCGTCAAAACGTATGACACTGCAGAGGCGCTGGCACCGCTGCGGGGGCTGGAGGTCAAAAGCGCATTCTCCGTGCAGAACGGGGTACTGAAGAACCAGCAACTGGGCGAGGTGTTCGGAGCGAATGTAATTCTGGGCGCAGTCGGCATGTTGGGCGGCGAAGTCCTCCCACCCGAAGGCGACCGGCCCGGTGCCGTGCGCTACAGTGTGGTCGCCCCAACGATCATCGGAGCACCCGCTGGCGGGGACTCTTCGCGCGTGAACGGGCTGGTAGACACGTTCGAGCGAGCAGGTCTGAAGGCGCGCGCCTCGGACGATATCAACTCAATCGAGTGGTCGAAGTTCGTCGGCTGGTCCGGCTTCAGCACGCTTGCGGTAATGACGCGCCTGAATACCTGGCGTTTCCTGATCGATCCCGACACCGCGTTGATCGCCGCGCGCGTCATGCGCGAGACGGCAGCTGTAGCCATGCGCCACGGAATCAAATTGCAGGACAGCGGATTCTCCAGCGCGGCATTCGTAAACGGCAGTGAGGCCGACGCCGTGAAAGCCGTGCAGGCCCATGGTGAAAAAATGAAGGTCAACTCGCCGGCCTTTCGCCAGTCCATCCTGCAAGATGCGGATCGCAACCGCCGCCTCGAGGTTCATGAGACCTTGGATTACACAATGGCACTGGCGCAGGAGCTGGGTGTCGCGGTACCGACGCTCGATCTGTGCTGTCGGGTTTTGAGGGTGGTGTCGAGAAGTGCCGGTTAAAAGCCGTGACTATCGTGACTGCGTGACTGTCGTAAATGCCGTGAATGCCGTGAATGCCGTGAATGTCGTGTCCCCACAAGGGATCCTAACAAGGGGGTCACGCAAGGTGTCCCCCTCCGGGGATACCGTCCTGCGGACATAACCGGCTTCGCCATAACCGTGCTAACGCACATAACCGGGCGTTGCCCATAACGGTCAGGAAGCGCCGCGACAGGGGGTAATGTCCCCCGGCCGACCGTCTCTTCTACCGAGCGCGGACGGAGCCGCTGCGGATCGCCCCTGCAGCTCGGGTCGCGAATCGGAAAGCGAGGAGAGTAAAGCCTTTCAGTGCGCCGCGCCTTCTCTGCCAGGCGGCTGTCGAAGTTGCCTTCGCTCCGAGACGAGCGGCGCAAGGTTCGTCGTCGACATGGCCGCATCGCCGGCAGCGCCCGAGGTGAAATACCGATCTGGTTTCTTCGATCCGGATCCCGTCGGCCTGACAGTCCGTGCACTGCGTCGTGAAAGTAGACTGCCCGCAGTGAGGGCAATGATAGTCCTTCATGATTCCTCCCTTGAAAACACGCGCCGAATCTAATTTGTTTTTCTCAGCAATTTCGTCGGCTTATTGCAGAGTACTGCCGCCGATATTGAAGAGTCAATGACTCCACTCATCACGGCACTGGAACGTTTTTAGGGGGAAACTTGGCAGAACAAACAAAACATCATCACTTCAATATGCTGGCGGAATACTTTAGAGCGAAATCGAGAATAAAGGACGCAGGTAATGACATACGAGCTTTTAACGTGCGTTGCGCTGAGCGGGCCGAGGCTCACCACTGGTTAGAATGGCATGCACGGAATGTTTGCTACTCGCATAGCCAAACTTGCATAAAAGGTTGATGCTTGCCTGGCGACCATTAAAGGAGACAGACTTCATGATCCAACGCCATCTCTTGCCCGATCAGCCAAAACCCGTCAGCCATTACTGCCACGTCGTGCGCGCGGATAAACATGTCTGGGTGTCTGGCTCGGTGGGCATCAGGCCGGACGGGACAATCCCGGAAACTACGGTGGAGCAATTCCGTATTGCACTCGCCAGCGTGGATGCCTGTTTACGCAAGGCGGGTGCCAGCGCTGCGCAAGTTGTGAAGGTCACGATCTTTGTGACCAATATCGCCGAGCGTCCGCTCATCAATCCGATCCGCATCGAATATTTTGGCGAGCATCGGCCGGCCTCGACGTTGGTTGAGGTCAGCGCGCTGGTGGATCCGCGATTGACGGTGGAAATCGAAGCGGTCGCGTACATCGACGCCTAGCTTGCCGCGTTTGTGCGCCGCCGGCCGGAGGCACCGGCCGGTCGGTCGCCAATGGGCAAGCAGCTTCGGTTAAGTCACCGTCCGATCAATTCCCCAAATAGCACCCAGCGTTTGCCATCAAAGCGCGCCAACTGGAGTTGCTCGATAGGATAAAAATCGGTCGCGCTGGTGTTGAGCTTGATGCCCGGCAACAGGACGGGGATCTCGAAGTTTTTCAGGCTCGCTGCCTGCCGCATGATGTTTTCGCGCGTGAGGTCATCTCCGCACTGCTTCAACAGCTGTACCAACGTCTGCGCAGCTGCGTAGCCATAGACATTGAGGATGTCGGCTAAATTGCCGTCAGGAAAATATTTTTTCATCCACTCTCGCCACGTTTTCATGGCAGCGTCTTTTTCCCACTGAGGATCGGTTGGATCTTTCAGGTAAAGCGCCGTAATCAGTCCGACTGATTTCTCCAAACCTGCAGGTTCCAGGACGGCAGCCACCGAAGTAGAAACATTGGTAAGGAATGTGAGCGGTTTCCACCCGATATCGCCCATCTTTCGGATTGCCTGGGCCGCTGCTTTGGGCGCGGCAAACAGAAAAAGCGTATCGGCGCCTGACGACTGGAGGGCAACGATCTGCGAATCTACGGTCGGATCGGCGAATTCGTAGGTCGTTTCTTTGATTATCAATTTGCCGGCCTGTTGGCCCAGCCCATCGTGCAAACCCTTCAAATAATCTTTCCCAAAATCGTCGTTCGCGTACAACACCGCTATCTTTGCATCTCGCTTGTTCTGCAGAAGGTACTTCGTATAAATGTGTGCTTCAGTTTGGTAATTCGGCTGCCAGCCCATGGTCCACGGAAAGTGCTCCGGATCTCCCCATTTCGTGGCACCGGTCGCCACGAAAAGATGGGGTACTTTTTTTGCATTCATGTATTTGTGTATCGCCGAGTTGGTCTGCGTCCCGAGCGTCTGGAACAGAAACAGAACCTGATCTTCTTCAACCAGCTTGCGCGCTTGCTCAACCGTTTTAGGAGGACTAAAGGCGTCGTCCAGAGTGATGAAGTTGATCTTGCGGCCGTTGATTCCACCCTGTTCATTGATCATCCTGATATAAGCGGCCTCGGAGCGTCCAAAAGTTGCGTACGCAGAATTTGGTCCGCTATAAGGCATGGTTTGGCCAATTTTTATTTCCGTATCGCTGGCGCCTTGATCGTATTTCTTTTCAGCCAGCGCGGCAGAGTTCGCAAGCAGACCTATTAATAGCAATACAGCCGTAATTTGACTCTTCATGATTTCCTCCCCATTGAGGGATGAACCTCTTGTTGAAGCACCAGCCGAACCATTCCCCAACAACAGGGCGAAAAGAACGACAGTTGCCTGCGGTATGGAGGCGAGAAATACGCCGAGGGGAGCCTCGCGGCTCCGGAACCCGATCAACCGGGATCAGTAAGGACTGAACCAGTTCTGGTTACAACACCACGCCTGGACGGCGGTCGGTTTATTGTTCATGACTATGTTTGTGACAATGTCATTCCTTGCTGTGGCTTTATAGATCAAGAATCACAGAGCTGCAAGTGCGCGACGCTGATCAAGGGCTACTCCGTTGCAACTAGACCGGTGTTGAACCTGAATATTCAAAACGACTGTCCATGCGCTCAGGGGCTACATCTTTAGTACGCTTGCTGCACGCCATCCGACGTCAGAAGCGGTCGTACTATTATGGCCGGCTTCCAACTGATGCAAGCTAACGTAGTTGGCCACACAATGAATTGCCCTGCATAATCGACTTAAACCGGAGAAGCATGTAAGAAAAAAAATTTATGTCCGGCCGTGACACGAACCAGGCCTTGGAAAACGAATACGAGATTAAACGTAAACACGCGAACTGCGGACCATTGAGGTCATGCTGACGTCGAGCAGTGCGCGTGTCGTCTTCACCCGAACAATTTCAAGCGCGTGACTAAACTTGACTGAAGACCCACCATGCTGACGAAGACGATTATTGCGGTTGCCCTGTTGACGGCGCTGCCAGCCATTGCGGCCGACAAAGATA
>DATLBQ010000324.1:0-4502 GCA_035526805.1 Pyrinomonadaceae bacterium | reverse complement strand
TCATCTGCCAACTGCGCCGGAATCTCCACGAAGGGTTCAGGCACCAGCTCTACGTTCATGGGATTGTTCTTGGTCCAGTAGTGATAGTGCTCAGTCAGGCGATAAGTAGTGCAAACGATATTGAAGCCCTGTTCCGGGGTTCCATATTTGTCGATATCGGACTTGTAACTTTTAGCCACCGGATTGATCGATTGATTTGGATGAAGCGGGTTCGCGACAGGACTTTCGACTGGTTCGTAGTGCTCGGGAAACGGTCCATCGGCGAACGCAGCCAGTGGAGCAAAGATGCGGCCAACGCCCTCCGGATTCATGATGAAGGGACCCATGTGGTCCTTCGGATTAGAATCGGCTTTGAAATCCGGCACGTCGTTGCCAACCCATTTCTGCTGCGCTTCACTCCACCAAACCTGTCTGCGGTCAGCATCCCATGGTTTGCCTGACGGATCGCAGGAGGCGCGGTTGTACATTACCCGCCGGTTGGCGGGCCATGACCAGGCCCAGTTCGGATAGATTCCCAACCCCGACGGGTCGTCCGTTCCCCGGCGCTGCATTTGTGGGCCTGCTTCCGGCCAGGAGCCTGAATAGAGCCAATTGCCGCACGCCGTGGTCCCGTCGTCCCGGAGCCACGCGAAGCCGGGTACCTGTTGTCCCGCTTTTATTGTTTGCCCAGGAAAGAGTGTCTCGTCCGACAGATCGGCGAGCGCTCTTCCGTTTATTTCTTTCGCCACTTCCGCAAACGAAGGGTTCTGGGGAGTAGTGTAGGGCCATGAAAGATTCAAAATTGGATCTGAAAACTTCCCGCCTTCAGCCTTGTACAGATCGCGCACTTTCAAAAAGATGCGTGACAGGATCTCTTGATCTACTTTCGCCGCTCCTGGAGGCGGCATGGCTACGTACTTCCATTGAAGCCAGCGTGCTGAGTTGACGAACGTGCCGTCTTTCTCTGCGAAGCCAGCGCCGGGCAGACGATAAACCGTGGTATTGATCTGCTTCATCTCCTCCTTTGAGATGCCTGGCGCTTTCCAGAACTCGCTGGTTTCCTCCGGGTAGAGATCGCAGACGACGAGCCAGTCGGCTTTCTTGAGAGCGTTGATATTTTTGTGGGAGTTTGGGCCGATCATCACCCCGTTCATCCCGAACGCGAAGAGGCCCTTGACCTTGCCGTTGTACATGTAGTCCCACAGCTCGGTCCATGAATACTTCCGATTAATCTTCGGCAGGTAGTGGTAGGCCCAATCATTCTCTTTCTTTGCGGCATCGCCATAGAGCGCCTTTAGAAATGAGACCATGAACTTCGGCGTGTTGGACCAGTAATTGTAAGAATCCCACTGGTCTGGTTTGGAAGCCGTAGGTGTAGTGCGCTTTAGGAAAGTTGCAAGATCAATATCAGTTGGCGCTGGAATCTTCAGATAACCCGGGAAGATGTCGAACACGCCACCCATGTCGGTTGCGCCCTGGATGTTTGAGTGGCCACGCAGCGCGTTGACACCGCCGCCCGCCCGCCCAACGTTTCCCAGCAGCATTTGTAAGATCGCAGCCGCGCGTATGATCTGAGTGCCCGATGTATGTTGCGTCCAACCGACAGCGTAGATAATTGTGCCGGCCTTCTTCATGTCACCATCCTTACGAATGGAGGTAAACAAATCCGCAGCCTTAACAAACTGATCTTTCGGGATGCCCGTGATGCGTTCGACCATTTCGGGCGTGTAGCGCGAGTACTGTCGCTTGAGTAACTGGAACACGCTGCGTTCGTGTTGCAGAGAGAGATCGTATGCGACGTTTGCCGGCAGCATGGGTGGCGGCTTTGTTCCACCTTGGCCCATCGCTCCTGGTCCGCCTGCTGCTTGATGGCCACCTCCCGTGCTGCTGGCCATCACTCCACCGGCGCCGGATTGTCCCGTGCTGCTTTGAGGGGGAGACGACGAGCTTGATTTCGGCTGGGCTGCCGCAGCAGTAACCTCAGCACCTTCGGTTTTTGGCCCTATCTTACCGCCCGCTTCGTAGTTCCAGGTTTCCTTCTCGTAGTTACTCTTGCCGTCGAAACCCGAGAACAAACCATCCTCCGGAAGTTTAAAGCCATCTTTCACCACAAACGCCGCGTTGGTGTAGTTGATGAGATAGTCTTTGGCAATACGATTGTTTTGGATCGCGTAGTTGATCAAGCCGCCGAGAAAAGCTATGTCGGCTCCGGCTCGAATCTGCAGGAAGAGATCAGCGGTCGCTGCCGTCCGCGTGAAGCGCGGGTCGACGACGATCATTTTGGCGTTACGCTTTAGTTTGGCTTCGATGGGCCACTTAAAGCCGCAAGGATGGTTCTCAGCCGGATTTCCACCCATGATCAACATCATGTCAGTGTTCTTGATGTCGATCCAGCCATTGGTCATTGCGCCGCGTCCGAAGGTGGGCCCCAAACTGGAGACCGTGGGGCCGTGTCAAACCCGGGCCTGCGTTTCGAAATAGCAGACCCCCAGGCTGCGCATCGCCTTAACGGCGAGATAATTCAGTTCGTTTGTGTCGGTACAACCGCCGGTCCATCCGATACCTTCGCACCGATTTACGGTGAATCCCTTTTCATCCTTTTCAACAAAGGTTTCATCACGCGTCTTTTTGACCCAACGCCCGATTTCGTTGAAGGTGTCATCCCAGGAGATGTCGTCCCAATGGTCCGAGCCTGGCCGTCGCACTTGCGGTTTCACCAAACGCCGAGCGCTAACGATCTCCTGTTCAAGTGAGGCCCCCTTTGGACAAAGCGTGCCTCGGTTGATTGGGTGATCAGGATCGCCTTCAACGTGGACAACCTGAGGCGTAACATTCTTTGCTTTGTCACCAAGAGTGTGAATGATTACGCCGCAGCTCACCGAACAGTAGGGACAAGTGCTGCGCGTTTCCGTCGTTCGCGCGATCTTTAGCCCCTGCGTCTGAGCGCAGACGGGCGCGAGACTGAAGCCGAAGGCCGACAAACCGGCGCCCCCGACTATCGTGGTCTTGATGAATGTTCTTCGAGAGACTTCCATGACCTACCTCCGATCGGAAACAGGGTTATATGGACGATGGTGACGCTGAAATAAAGTGAAGTAGTTGACGAAGAAAGTCGCGGAACAGCAGCTTTCGCTACTTGCCGGATGGAACGGATAGATGTATGTGAGCGACGGCATACAGCTCACTTTCTCATCACCGGTTAAAGCAGTAGGGGTGTAATCCGAAGGTTAGGACTGAATGCTGAATATGTCAACTTCAATTTTAGGGGTTTGCCTAAGAGAGATTAGGCGCGAAGGCTAATGGTTTGGAACTTGAGCCGATGAGCCTAAATATGTGGGGATTTAATGGCTTTTCTATAAACCTATCAGGTTCAATTCAATTTTTGTGTAGCCGTGTTCATGCGCCCATACGTCGAGCGCCGCTGCCGCAACCTCATCGACCAAGGGAACAGCAAACCCGAGTCGCGTCAGGTCAACACCTTTAATATAGTGCTTGCAGGTATCGCAGGCTTCGATCCTGATGTGGTCATATTCAGGCGTGTGAAAATAACCGAGTTTCGTTGGCCGCTCTTCACCACAATGAGCGCAGGCAACTCGTCGGAATGACCAGTTGATCGTACATGTCGCGCAAACGAGGTCCCGGTTTCCACTCTCTGAAGTCGCTTCTCGGATCTGAAGAAAACTCACCTGCGGCATACCGCCGCAGAAGGGGCAGCGCCGCTCATTGTGTTCAAAAAGTCGATCAAGCGGTTGGCCACCTGACTCCGCCAACCAGCGTGCATAAGGCTGCAAGACCGACTTCGCAAAGAACTGTGTGTCGGACGGGTTACGCCAATACTCCAGAAGCAGATCATCGACCATTGCGCTGGATGACATGTTAAGAGTTCGCGCCTCCTCCGCAAGTGGTTCCGGCCCATTCGCCTCAACAGTCCGCAAGATGACAGGAAAAGATTCCCTGACCACCGAAAGATCCTCAGCCAAAGACCCTGAAGGAAGCCAGCTTCGGCGACTGCGTAGGAATTCGTCCGCCTCTTTTTGAGACTGGAGCAGCTTTGCGTAAAAGGTGAGGATTTCCTTGGTTGCCTCAGTCTTGCGGGCGAGTTCTTCAGCACGCTGTATGCGAGTATTCCAGGATTCGGACGTCACCGGCATTGTCAGTTCGGTAAGGGAGGGTTCTGTGGCGTTGCAATAGCCGCGCGTGTCAGGCGGCGGGCATTCAGATTTATTTGTTGCACTAACGCAATCAGCTCGGGCAAATCCGCTCGCGTGTAGATTGGGAGGTCACCAATAAACTTATCCATGCGCGATGCCTTTCGCCAGAGAGCAAACTTTTTCCGTTCATCGGTTGCTTCTTCCGTAAGATTTGAAAGATAAATCGCCGAAGAATGCGTAAGCGCCAGACGTGCCGAGCCTTTTATCTTGCCGCCGCTTGCCCTGGATACCATCAACACAAGATCAGCCTCAATGAACTCCAGAATGCTATTGCCTTCAATAAAGACTCCGGGCGATGTAACGCGCTCAATC
>DATLBQ010000323.1:0-5410 GCA_035526805.1 Pyrinomonadaceae bacterium | reverse complement strand
ATAAGTTTAAGGTAAAACGTTAACGGCCATTCATGTTTGATAATCCCTTCGTCGGCCAACTTGCTGATAACGGTTGCCGGAGAGGAACCGCGCGGGATTTCCACGTACTGCCCGTGCTTGGTGTGATGAATCGGTGTATGGAGGTCACGATAAACCCAAATTGCAGACGCACTCGCGGTCAGCAATACGAGGAAGGAGATCGCCAGAAGGATTCGTTTCATATGGATCTGTTTAGAAGGTGCTGAAAACTAAGAAGTTTGCTCTGGTGGTAAAACGCGAAGTCTTTCCTGTTTGCTCACGAGGAAGTCTCGAAGGATAACGGCGGCCGCTTCGCCGTCGACCAGTTCCGAAACCATATTTGCCTTGTGACCGTCCGCGCGCAGATTCTGCTCGGCCTCTATCGAGCTCAATCGCTCGTCCTGCAGATAGACGGGAACGTTTAACGAACGAGCAAACTTAGCGGCGATTCCCCGCACGTCCAGGGCTGCGTCTCCGGTAGAACCATTTAGCCGCAGCGGGAAACCAATTACTATCGTTTGAGCGTCAAAGCGACGAACTAATTCGTCGATGCTTCGAAGCATTTGTTTCCAGTTTGTACGGCGCAGCGGCGCCAGCCGAGTAATTGAAATTAACAACGCGTCCGAAATTGCGACGCCGACGCGCTTTTCGCCCAAGTCAATGGCCAGAATGGGCCCGCGTAGTTCGTCTGTCGAGTTTTCGTGATCGAGTATTTCCATCATCGACGGTTTCTATTATTTGCCGGCGCTCACCTTTGCATAAAAATGTAAAAAGCTTAGCAAATGGCGAATAAAAGTTGAGTTGCACGCTACAATAGCCACCTGTATGATACGACTGGCCAACGAAAAGCGCATGTTCACACGCGGTTTTCAGCTTCAGTTTAAAAAGCACAGCACGAGGTAAATAATGTCATTTCGCACCAAGTTCGCACTTATTCTCGGGTCAGCCACCCTGGCCCTTTATACCGTTGTTGGCGGATGGATTTCGACGCGCGCCCAGCAGCCGGCGAACGATCCAAATGCGCAGCTGCGCATCTTTGAGAGCGTACTACAGCACATTCAAAACGATTATGTAGATGAACCCAACATGGAAAAGGTTCGTGCTGGAGCGCTACGAGGCCTGGCTTACGGACTCGATCCCTATTCGACTTATCTCACACCGGATCAGGTTCGCGAATTTGGCCGCGCTGCGAAAAACGATCAGGTCGGCATTGGCGCCGAACTTTCTCAAGTTGCCTCCTATCTGTATGTGATTGCTCCGATGAAAGGATCACCTGCCGACCAGGCGGGAGTGCGCGCCGGCGATATTATCGAGTACATCGATGGCAAGGCCACTCGAGACATTTCGCTTTACGATGCGAAGCAACTCTTGAACGGCGCCGCCGGTTCGGAAGTGAAATTGCGCATTCTGCGTGCTAACACTCGCCCACTGACCGTAGCAGTGAAAAGAAGTGCGTTTCGCTCTCCTGCAGCCGAGGCCAGGATGGAAGCCGGCCGCATCGGGGTCTTGCGAGTTAACAGCTTTGCCCAGGGAGAAGCGGCCGATGCCCGGGCGCGTGCTCAGGACCTGATTAAACAAGGTGCACAGAAAATGGTTGTGGACCTGCGAGGCACTGCGGGCGGATCGATAGACGAAGCCGTGGCGGTAGCAAATCTGTTTATCAAAGACGGAACTATCGCTCAAACATCGGGCCGGGAGGGCAAGACTTTAAAAACATTTACTGCTGATCCGAAAGCCGCAATTTTTGCGGGTCCGGTTGTCGCGCTCATCGATGCGGGCACGGCTGGTGCTGCCGAAGTGGTCGCGTCTGCCTTACTCGAACGTAATCGAGGGCAGATAGTCGGTGAGAAAAGCTTCGGCGCCGGCGCCGAGCAGCAGCTCTTTACCTTGCGCGGGGGTGATGGTTTGCTGCTCACCACGGTCAAGTGGGCCTCTGCCAGTGGTAAGCCATTCCTGGGTGAAGATCGCAGTCACTCGGGTGTGATGCCGTCAGTGGAGGTAAAGCGGCCGGAGTTGGCCGACGCAATCGATCCGGAGGATCTTACTGGAAACGATGACGACCCAGCGGTGAAACCTGGTCAGCCCGGCGACAAACCGCAGGTAGCTCCGGAGCCGATAATCCCGAAGGCACCCGTGGAAGACGTTCAGATGAAAAAAGCGCTGGAACTTCTGCGCGAAAACAAGCAGCCGTCGCAGCGCGCAGCATAGTCAATCCGTCTCCGAAACTAACGAAGAAAGGCCTGGGCGTGCGACCCAGGCCTTTTTTCTGACACATACCCTTTATCACACCCCTGATATCGAATAAGGCAACGTTCGATATCGGGTATCATGCCTGGCCTGGCGACTGTTCTTATGTTGGTTTTCCATTATTAACTTCTTGCAATCAGGCTCCTCTCTCAACAAAATCTTTATCCTTGTTAGAATGAACCCCTCGTAGTGGCCAGCACGAACATGAGGAACGGATATTGCTGAAACAGGGCTGAGCTAATGCTGAACACTTCTAAGCAAGGAGAACTATCACAATGATTCTGACTAACAAATTGCTACCGGTCGCATTGGTTGCTGCCCTGATCGGCGGCTCAGTTGGCGCTTTCGTGATGCACTCGAAAAATCAGACAGCGGAGACCGCTACTGCAACCGCGCCGGCGACCGATTCCCAATATGCGCAATATCAGGCCAACACGGCCAATTCGGCTGATGGACAATACGTTCCAGCCGGGTTCAACTCAGCGGCCGAGCAGACCGCATACAAGACAGGGTTTGCTGATGGCTTTCGCGCCTGCGAGTCTGGCGCAACAGGATCGACCCAGCCCAGGGTTGTGTACCGAAATGCCAGCCGCAGTTCGGCGCGTAGTTCTAGTTCACGACGCGTGTACTATGATTACCAGAGACCGCAGGGCCGCAGCTTTTGGCAAAAACATCGTGACAAACTCACCGTGGCCATGGGCACAGGCGGCGGCGCTATCATCGGCGGTTTGATTGGTGGCAAGAAGGGTGCGGCAATTGGCGCGCTATCCGGCGCAGGCGGCTCCGCGCTGTATACCTACAAATTGCGCAATCGAAATCGTCGTTACTAATCAGCCACTGGAGTGTGGGAGAGCATGAGAGCAAAGCTCTTCATTGCATTAGCCGCTCTGGTAGCAATGTCTTGGGCAGTCCCCAGCGAGGGGACTGCCCGTTTCATTGTAAAGGAGGCGACGCAGCGTTCTGATCCCGCGATGGCGGTTCCACGGCCGGCGCGCTTGCGCGTTCAAAAGGACCGTGGGCTCTTGTTATCCACCTGGATTAACGGCAGAGGCCCATATGTTTTCGCTGTAGACACTGGCGCCGGCATGAACCTGATCACGCAAAAGGTTGCGAGTGAAACACACCTGCTAATTAGGAATGTTCAACCTACGAAGTTAGGAGGCTTATCCGGCGTTACCACTACTTCGAACCGTGAGGCCGTTATTGATGAGATCGGCCTTGGCGATCGAAGCAACGTTGTTCACTCCACCAGGACCGCGCTTGTCGTTGCTTTTCTACCATCGGGGGTCGATGGAATTCTCGATCCCACCGATGTTTACGCACCTTTAGGCTACTCGATTGATATCCCCAACGAGCGGATCGCACCATTGGATTCCAGCTCTAACATCGTCGAGCGATCAGGAACAGGAGAGGGCGCGAGCGTTCCGTGGTTGCGGAGCGGAGATCTGATCCGACCCTTCGTTCGATTGGGAGATGGACGACTGGCCCTGGTTGATACCGGGTCGGGTTTTGGCCTCGCGGTAAATGGGCGTGGCGCTGTGATCATCGGTCGGCAGGGTAAACCACAATCCGCTGAGGAGACTCGTGACCTTGGTGGCGGCTTCATTACATCGAGGCGAGTCGCGCCGACTACGATTAGCATCGGTGAGCTGGTGCTGCGTCACGTGCCGACCGATATTCTTTTTGGAGTCGACGACGATGCGCCAGTCATTCTCGGTCGCGAAGTTCTCTATCCCTTTAAGATCACTTTCGATCCGCAGAGACGGCTAATACAATTCACCACGTCTCGAAAAAGCTAAAGACCATCGGCTGTTCTATAATGTTTTTACGATGTTGCGGCCACACACAATTCCGCTCGAAGTCATCGCTGTAATCGTGGTACTGATGAGTGGCCACGGGTATTCGCAGATTTTTCAGTCGCAATCGCAACGGACCCAAACAGACAGTCGGCCTATTACTCAGCGGGCGAGTCCTACGCCGCCACCCAACAGTTCAACTGATCCTGAAGCTGAAGTGGTGCGGGTTGAAACTAATCTGGTCAATACGCTCTTTACTGCCATTGACAAGGACCGGCACTTCATCACTTCGCTTCAAGCCGCCGATATCCAAATTTTCGAGAACGACTCGCCGCAGGCGATTAGTCTCTTCGAACGCGAGACCGACCGGCCCCTTTCGTTAGCCATCCTCGTCGACACGAGCGAATCGCAAAGGGGCGCGTTGACTGCCGAGAAAACCGCGGCCACAGTGTTTGTTGATTCAGTCATTCGGCCCGATAAGGATCGAGCGGCAGTGGTGTCATTTACCGGAGTACCTAAAATAGAGCAGGAACCCACTAATGACCTGAGGAAACTTCATCGGGGAATAGATCGCGTTAAGATTGAACTGTCGCCGGAGAATGAACGTCGGCTTGCGAACGGTGAGGACCCTCTGCCGAAGGAGCAGGATCCGAGTGGCTACACGGGAATATGGGATGCGATGTGGATGACCATCGAAGACCTCTTGATGAAAACTCCGGAAGGCACCCGCCGCGCGATTGTGTTGCTGTCGGATGGCGACGACACAAGCAGCACGATCAAAAAACAGGACGTTATTGACTTGGCAGTGAAATCTGACGTCGTTATTTACGCGATTGGAATCCGCGATGCGGGTTTTCCGGACGGGAAACTTGATTCGAGTGCGTTAAGAAAAGTTTCTGATCGAACAGGTGGTCGCGCTTTCTTTCCTCTGCGATTGAGCGAGTTGCAGTCCTCGTTTTCGCAAATTGACGAGGAGTTACGTTCTCAATATCTCATTGCCTACTCGCCGACAAATAAGACCCACGATGGCTCATACCGCCGCATCAGAATCGAAATCATCAATCCGGAACTTCGCAAGAACAAACCAACCCTACTCTACCGCCAGGGCTATTACGCGCGGAAAGATTAGGAGTTCCAGCTGCAGCCCGCGTAAAGCAATGGAGCCTGACAGCAGACAAAGTGAATCGGAGCCGTAGCGACCGCGTCGCTCATGCGATAGAGACCAGGTGCATAACCGCCAGCATTCTCGTCCCGACTCTGTCCACATCGCTGATGTGTGTACTCAACCCGATCTGCACGCAACGGACATGATTAATTCAGGCATCTAATCGTTGTGAAAAAATTATTCC
>DATLBQ010000322.1:0-3225 GCA_035526805.1 Pyrinomonadaceae bacterium | reverse complement strand
AATGGCGGCGGCAGACGTTAGCCCAAACGACGACATGAAACGGCCGACTATGCCTGACATAAAGCCGACTGGAATGAACACCGCCAGCAGCGACAGGGTAGTGGCCATGACCGCGAGCCCGATCTCCCTGGTGCCTTCAATGGCGGCCTGGAAAGGGTGCAGTCCCTTCTCCTCCACGAAGCGATAAATGTTCTCGAGCACGACGATCGCGTCGTCAATTACGATTCCCACCATTAAAGTAAGCGCCAGCATCGTCATCTGATTAAGGGAATAACCAAGAGCGGCGATCAGCGCGAAGGCGGAGATGATAGACGTGGGAATGGCCAGCGCGGCGATGATCGTGGAGCGAAAATTCCAGAGGAAGATAAAGACGACGAATGCGGCCAGAAAACCGCCCACCACCAGGTGTTCTTCAATCGCATGCAAACTGGTTTCGATGAATTCCGATTGGTCGCGCGTGACCACGATCTTTAGATCTTTCGGCAGTAGCGGCTGAATTTCAGCCATGCGCTGCTTAACGCCATTGATTACGGCAATCGTGTTTGCACCGGATTGCTTACGAATTCCGAGCGACACCGATGGCACGCCGTCAAGCGAAGCGGCCGAAGAAGGATCGACACCGCTGTCTTCCACGCCGCCGATATCGCGCACCTTTACCGGATAACGGTTCCGGTTGACGATGACGATCTCGTTGAAATCTTCTACGCGTGTGACGCGCGAGAGTGTTCGCAGCGTAACCGTGCGCGCGCCTTCATCAAGCCTTCCGCCCGGAAGCTCGAGGTTCTGACTTCGCAAAGCATTCGCGACATCCGTTACTGAGACGTTGAAGGCCCGCAGACGATCCGGGTCAAGATAAATTTTGATCTCGCGCTGCCGTCCACCAAACACCACCACTTCGCCGACACCATCGGCTGACTCGACGCGCTCCTGAATCTGGTGTTGGACCAAATCGGTTAGCTCGATGGCCGAGCGTGGAGCGCTGATCGCAAAGACGAGAATAGGCTGCGCATCGGGATCAGACTTTCGTACTATCGGCGGATCTGCGGTTTCCGGGAGTCGATTAATTATCGTGCTGACTTTGTCACGCACTTCCTGGGTAGCAAGGTCAGGATCTTTCTCGAGGTTAAAATTGATGGTGACATTAGAGCGACCCTGTGACGATGACGATCGCATCTCATCGATGCCCGGTACAGTATTGACCACGCCTTCGATGATGTCGGTGATTTCAGTTTCAATTTCCTGCGGTGCCGCTCCCGTATTGGTTGTACTAACCGAAACGGTGGGAATATCGATCTTTGGGAAGCGGTCAACACCGAGTGTAAAGAAAGAGAAGCCTCCGATGACGGTCAGCAAAAGGACAATCACCGTTGCAAAAACGGGCCGGCGCACACAAATTTCAGCGAGCTTCTGCATAATAAGTGTTCGGCGGTGACCGCCGGTGCTATTCCAGTTTCACCCTTGCGCCTTCATAAAGCTGGCCCAGGTTGCTAGTGGCTATCACCTCGTCCGCGTTTACTCCGGAAAGTATCTGAATATTCTCGCCCTCTTCGGCGCCGAGTTGAACCACACGTAGTTTTGCGATGTCTCCTTCTATTACGAACACACGATACGATTGCGTGTTCTGATCAGAGAAAACAGCGGAACGAGGGACAAAAACCGCAGTGTTTCCGCCGCTGCGCAGTATCTGCGCGGTCGCAAACATTCCGGATCGCAATGCGTCGTCACCATTTTCGACAGCCACTTCAATGGTTGCCGAGCGCGACACCGGATCAACGGCGGGATTAACGGCTGAGACCTGTCCGGCAAACTTCCGGTCCTTATGCGCGTCTACTTCCAGCGACACGCTCATGCCGACAGTGATGTGGGGCGCTTCCGCTTCGGGGACGAGCAACTGCAACTTGATGGGATTGGTGCGGAGTACCGTGACTATTATCGAAGAAGGGGTCACGTATTCGCCCCGAGCCACCGGTCGATTGCTGATATAACCCGCATAAGGCGAACGGATGGTCGCGTCGGCCACAGCTTTTTGCGCTATTGAAGCTTGCGAGCGGGCCGACTCTACCCCGGCTTCTGCCGTGCGAATCGCTTCGTTGCTCTGCCGCGCCGTGTTGATTGCCGCTTCGAGCTGCTGGCGCGCGTTGTTTACCTGAGCCCACGCAGTGTCTCGTTGAGTGCGATATTGATCGTAGACGCTCTGCGCAACATCGCCTGTAGTAACCAGATCTCGGTAGCGGTTTTCGTTAGCTTCGGCGAGTCGCAACTGCGCCCCAGCCTGATCGTAATTCGCGCTGGCGGCGCGTACTTCGGGGATAGTGCTGGCGACGAAGTTGCCGCCAGCCAGCAGTCCCAGCCGCGCTTCAGCCTGTCGCACCCCGGCGAGCGCCTGGTTTACGCCTGCATTCGCTTGTCGCAACCGCAAACGGGCATCTCTGTCGTTCAGGCGAGCTACTACCGTACCCTGTCTCACGAAAGTTCCTACGTTTACCGGGGTCGAAGTCACCTGACCTGAAACTTGCGGCGCCACGTCGGAAGTTTCGTCCGCAATCAGACTGCCGGTGGCCTGAATGTAAGAGGGAACCTGGCGCGCGGACGCTTTCGCGGTGGTGACGGCGATGGCAGCGATCTCGTTCCGAGGCTTAGCTGTTTTTGATTCGCGGGCGTCGACCTTAGGATCCGATCTGTTGCAGCCTGGTGCAAAAAGTGAAACGGCAATCAGGCACAAGCCAACAGTGACCGGACGCAACTCGCGAGAGAAAAATGAAAGAGACATGAATTGGCCTTAATTTGGGTCTTTCTGGTAAGACACTCTATGGCCTTCAACGGTTACATTTTTTAGCGATGGGGCGCAGAGGCGCTCACGAATCCGCAATTATGCGCGGGCAAGGGGGGACATTTGAATCTCGTTGCAGGGGAAAAGGCGATTGTAGAGATAGAAGCAGGAAAAAGAAAGTTCAAGTTTTGGGACTATCAATGCAGCTGACCTTAATTCAACCGCGCCGCACGTGATGTATTCAGTACCACGCGGTTCCACCACAGTCGGCTACCGCGTGAGTGGTACTGACTTCATGGTGCCCGCGGCTCAGGCGGCTTGCGCAGTATGTGCAGCAACAATTAAAACCAAAGATGCAGATCGTACAATGTTCTTAATGAGGTGGTATGAATGCCAACAATGATCGGAAGACTGCCAATCGCGCTAACGATGCTTTGCCTTGCTTCAGGTATTGT
>DATLBQ010000321.1:0-8518 GCA_035526805.1 Pyrinomonadaceae bacterium | reverse complement strand
CCAAAAATAAAAGCGAGCGTCAAAAGACTCCCGCCCATAATTCTTCCCAACTTCTTCATGTTAGTAGAGTCCCCCTTGCGCGGCACGATGGCAAAGTCCGTGCCGATTAATCGGCTTACGCTAATTTGTAAATTCTCTGTAGAACTCGCCGAGCGTTGCTGCGTGCGTTTCCCATTTAGTGCAGCGACGACCCAGAAAGAACACGATTCGGTCGATGTACGCTCGCGTCGTCGCTGCGAGCGCTCCCAGCCACCAGGTCAGCGCCTTAGCAAGGTCTGAAGCTGGCTAGCCATCGCGGCGTTGAGCGGTTTGAGCAGTTCATGTTGCCGGCGCGCGTTTTCCTGGTCATTGATCTTTACATAGGTAAGACCCAGGTTGTAGTGAGCGCCCGCCAGATTCGGTTTGAGCTGTATCACAGCTTTATATGCCTCAATTGCTTCGGAATAGCGTTGCCCGTTATACAAAGCAAGTCCGAGATTGAAATGTGCGGCTGCATTTTTGGGCTCGATTGCGGCAGCCTGCTTCAGAGCATCAGCAGCGTTGTTGTACTGCTTCAGCTCGTTATAGGCATTCCCGAGATTCTTGTACGCGTTCGATAACACTTCATTTCGAATTTGCAGTTCTTGTTTATAGGCCTCGCCCGTTTTTCCCAAAAGGGCAATCGCCTGCTGCGCCGCCGAAACAGCTTCCGCGTAACGCCCCGCGTGAACGTAAGCGAAAGCAAGGTTGTTGTGAATCTCCGCGTTGTTAGCGTCGTATTGCAGCGCCTGCTTCAACGTGTCAGTCGCTTCTACGTAGAGACCCATCCGTACCAGTGCATAAGCAAGCGGTTGATACACGGCGAGATAATCCGGCCTCACTTTCAGCGCCTGCCGGTAAGCTACGGCAGCTTCATTGAAGCGACCCTGATCCAGATAGGTGTTGCCCAGCCCCGCCTGCGCGCGCGCATCGTTTGGATCCTGTGCAGCAGCGAGTTTGTACTGCTCTTCCGCTTCAGAATAACGAGGCGTGGGCGCGCTTCTCGCGGCATTGGCTTTCGCAATCACTCGTTCATGGGCGACGGCTGCCGCCCTGACTTTTGCCGGTCCCGATATTCGCCCGCCGCCCGCGCTGCGTGAAGCTGAGCCGCTCTCGCTGTGCACGGGAGGATTGTCCGGCCGACGAAATATTAACGCTGCTCCGCCCATCGGGTCGTTTGGCAAACTGCCGCCGCCCGCCTGGCCCTGGTTTCGTGCAGAGGACCCAAGACCGCTAAATGCGAAGATCACAACGGCCAACAAAACAATCGTGAGACGATAATGCGTTCTTATCACTTTAAAACTCCTTACAGCTTGTTACACCACTTAGAATTAGCTCGGGCAGTGCGGACCGCGAACTTTCCGCTCGGAGCAATCATAATCCAAGATGGGAAGCGACGCACTTTAGTTGGATGCGAGGTAGGATAGGATAACTGCTGAACCGTATTAGGGACATTACCGCAGTCAACGGAAAAAAATACGCTCATGGTCGAACTGTTCACTATCAAGGACTTTCTCGATGCTGCCACACGCGAGGACATTCTCTCCCAAATGCGCACCGCCCGCAGCGGTCCGGCAACGGTCTATGGTAGGGAAGCTGACGGAACGGTTGAGACGCTGGTTCGGAAAGTAACGCGCCTCAATATGCCGAAGGAAACGTTGGAGCACGTGACCCGGCAACTGCTGGATCGCAAGGGCGAAATCGAGAATTATTTCGGTGAGAGCGTTAGCGAATGCGAAGAGCCTCAGTTTCTGCGCTATCACGAGGGCGACTTCTTCATTCCTCATCAGGACGGTAATACGCCTTTGATATTAGACGAGTCGCGGCTACGGAAAGTGTCGATTGTGATCTTCTTGAGCGCGCAGGCGAAGGAGCAAACGGCCGGCGCGTATAGCGGTGGGTCACTTTTATTACACGGATCTTATCCCGACTATGACCTGCGTGTTCCTGTTACGAACGATCCGGGAACCCTCATCGCCTTCCGAGCCCAGACGACTCACGAAGTGACCCCAGTCACTTATGGCGAGCGATATACGATTGTCTCCTGGTATCGCTGACAAAGTCGTCCTCTACTTCAAATCATCTAACTGGAGCCCGACAGGGTCGGCTCCCGCGCCCTTCAATCCGTCGATCACCCGGGCAACATCACCGTAGGCGATAGAACGCGGCGCTTTGATGAACACAGTCTTTTCGATGCGGTATTGTTCCGGGACATCAATGCGTGAAATCATTTCGTCACGATACATATGATTCACTCCGCGTTGAATGAAGAGATCGATTAGAAAGCTACTGAGCTTTGAAGAATCGTCAACAGTGCCCATGTCGCTCGTCAAACCATTCAACTTAAGCGTTCGATCGGGCTCAACCGTTACAACCAGAGTACGAATGTCTGCGACTGCGTCAAGGTCCTTCGCCTGCGAGGGAAGTTTTGCGGAAAAACTGTGCGGCCGTAAGGGCGCGGCCACCATGAAGATAATCAGCATGACCAGCAGCACGTCGATCAAAGGCGTGACATTAATGAAGGGCTTGTTGTGCACGGCAGTGTTCGTCGACATATCTGCCTCTCGGTGTAATGACATCTAATAGGTACATACTTAGACACTTCTTGAAGCGAGAAGTTCCTGAAACGTAGTAGCTGCGGGTTTGCCGCTTTCCGTGCGGAACGGCTCCGCCTTTCCGTAAATAGCTACTCGGGACTTCGCGAGGCTAAGCCTCGCGAACAGGTTTGAGGTGTAGTCTCCGGTAAGGCACAGCCTCACCGCACAGAAGGCGGCAAAGCCGCAAAGCAGGAGAGCGTTTATAAGTCTTGCTTGCCATCAAACAAGAGCGGAAAGAATTGTCCTTGAATTTTCTGTCCCTTTACGAACGCGGGCACACCGGCAAGCAGAGGCTCATCTGACGCTGACTTTACTCCATCACGAAAAACATTTATGACCGCGGCACGCCTGGGACTATTACTTGCATTTGCAAAAGAGCCATGCACCATGAGCGGATGATGAAACGACGCTTCCCCGCTCTTTAATTCGATCGCGACTGGCTTGAACTCTTGCTTTTGTTTCGCTGTCAAAACGGCTTGAATCGCATTCATGTCGTCTGCCAGCCCGGTGACCGGAAGCAAATTCCAGCGCTGGCTCCCAGGAACATAATGAACGCAGCCATTCTCTCGCGTGGAATCGTCAAGGCCGATCCAGCAGGAGAGGTGGGCCATTGGTCGGGTCCGCGTCCAATAAGAGTAATCCTGGTGCCACGCAACCACGCCTCCGTGCCGTGCGGGCTTGTAAAATATCTGATCATGCCAAAAGCGCACTGGGCCTCCCAAAAGCTGTGAAGCGGGCATCAGAAATCTCGGGTTCCATAGCAGATCATGGAAAACACTGGCCACGCGCCAGGCCCCTAGCGCATGAAATAGAGTTTTGTTTGGATCAGTTGATTCGTTCGAATGACACTCATAGAAAAGTGGGTTAGCCGGATGCGATGGATCAGCGAACTCTGCCAACTCGGCGCGCAACGCGTCGAGCTGATAATCATTTAGCAGTCGTATGCCCGCAACATAACCGTGCGCCTCGTAGAACCTGACCTGCTCGTCAGTCAAGCGCAAGTGATCCCATTCAGCTGAGGTTGTGGGCCAGGTGAACAAGTTACCGATCAGCTGATGGTATAGGGAAAGATCTTTAGTCATGGCTATAAAGAGCCGGGGCAAGCCCGCCTTCCGACCTGAGAGATTTCCGGCGACGTCTCGCTTCCAATAACCTTGAAAGCCATTCAAGCCTGAGTCCACCCGATCAGCTTAGTTCAACTCAAGATTGGGAAGGCGGGCTTGCCCCCGCTCTTTAAGTTTCACTTAACATTCTTAATTCCTTCAATCACAACCTTCGCCACGGCCGGAATTATCTCGCGCTCGTTCGCATGATCTGTCGTGAAGGTCACCAAAACAAATTTCGAACCGTCCGGCAACTCCAGATACGCAGCGTCATGCCTGGTTGTGCTCGTCCAGCCCGCCTTCGACCATAACCGTGCCGCCTGAACTCCCTGAAGCGCGATTCCTGTGAAGCCACGAGCCTGATCGTCTGCGTCTTTACTGGTGCCGGAATAGTCCCGCTTCAATAATTCCATCATTTGCGCACTACGAGCCGGCGTCACGGCCTTCGCGGTGACGATTTCCGCCAACAGTCGCGCCGTAGCATCCGTGGTTAGTTTGTTTCGGTTTTCACCATTCGGTCCGCGCGAGACCTGTTCGCGCCCATAAGCATCTTCGCAAAAGGCTTTTTGATTCACGTTGATGTTTGTGTAGCCGAGCGACGAGAAATAGCGATTGACGGCATTTCGTTTTTCCTGCCACTGCTTCATCTCTTCCGGCGGCAGTTCGTAGCCGGAGGTTGTGTGTGTTATCACGTCGACTACGTATTGCGTTGCCTCGTTTGACGAATCAACGATCATGTCTTTCACGGCGCGGCGCAACTCCGGCGTATCTTCAATCTTCTTGTCCTCGAGCCAGCGATGAGCCGCAGCCAGGTAAAAGAGTTTCACTACGCTAGCCGGATACACTCTCTCGTTACCACGAAAGCTTGCCTGCACCGGATGGGCCGGATCACGCAAGTTGATGAGCGTAATCGAAAGTTGTTTCGCTTCCAGTTTTTTGTCAGCAAACTTTGCGAGCGTTATCCGGGCAGCTTCATCCACCAGAGACTGCAGAGAACTCGCCGGGTTTTGTGCGGTCGCTTGAGGCATCATCGGGTCAGACAAGAGCAATGCGACAACGACAAATGAAGCCACAGCGAGAGCGCTGATAGTTTTTATGTTCATGACGTAATGGTTCCAGAATCGAGCGCGGTAGCCCGGATTCTGGAGTTTACTTTAGTGATAATTTTACGCGTGCGGACTACTTTATTACCAAAGTTGCTTTCAAGATCCGGCGCTACCGCGCTCGGTTCTGTACTAGTTGCCGCACTGAACTCAAACGGCCTTAGTATCTAAAAATGAATTGATTGTGCCAGCGAGCGATATAGATTATAAGCAACCTCGTGCCAAAAGTACCGGCAGCTACAGCAGAGGGATTGATTCGCGGCATTCGCCGTTGGGATCTGGTCGCGATAGCCATCAACGGCATCATCGGCGCTGGAATCTTCGGCTTGCCATCGAAGGTGTTTTCTCTTATTGGGTCTTACAGTTTGATCGCGTTCGTGGTTTGCGCGGTTGTCGTCACGTTATTCATTCTTTGCTTCGCGGAGGTAGGCAGCCGCTTCGATGAGACAGGCGGTCCTTACCTTTACGCTCGCGAAGCGTTTAATCCAACCATAGCGTTTGAGATTGGCTGGTTGATCTGGCTGGCGCGACTGACGGCCTTTGCAGCTAACTGCAATTTACTGGTTGCCTACCTTGGCTATTTTGCTCCCGCCGCGACCAATCCCCTGTGGCGCGCAATGATAATCGTAGTGGTCGTGTCAGTGCTCGCCGCAATCAACGTTATTGGCATCAGGCAAGCTGCAATGGTCAGTAACGTTTTCACAATAGGTAAACTGATCCCGATAATCATCTTTATTGCTGTGGGCTTGTTCTTCCTCAGCCCAAACGCGTTTACATTGGGCCCACCACCAACCAGCGGCGCGTTTTCGCAGTCTGTTTTGCTATTGATTTATGCGTTCACTGGTTTCGAAATGGCGGCGATTCCCGCGGGTGAAGTGCGTGACCCCAAAAAACATTTGCCACGTGCGCTGCTGATTGCAATTGGCGGAGTTGCCGTTCTCTACATTTTGATCCAAATAGTCTGCGTGGGAACGTTACCAGAATTGGCCCAGTCGCAGAAGCCGTTGGCAGATGCGGGCACTCGGTTCATGGGTAATGCGGGCGGCGCCATCATTTCAGCAGGTGCTATCGTCTCGATCATCGGGAACCTAAATATACTTATACTCTCAGGATCGAGACTTCCTTTCGCCATGGCCGAGCAGCGGCAACTGCCTGCGTTTATTGCTTTAGTTCATCGGAAGTTTGCGACTCCGTTCATGGCAATCCTCATCACTTCAGGAGTTATGCTGTTTCTGACTCTGAAGAGCTCGTTCGTCGCAGCGCTCACTATCAGCGCAATTGCGAGGCTGGTGACTTATGGCGCCACGTGCATTTCACTTCCAGTGTTCCGCCGGCGAAGCGACGCTCCAGCTGCGGCGTTTCGCCTACCTTTCGGCACTATTATAGCGGTCCTTGCATTGCTGTTGGCCGCCTGGCTGCTTGCAAACAGCACTTGGCAGGAGGCGCGCGCCGCAGCGATCGCGGCCGCCGTTGGACTGTTGATTTATTTCGCTTTTCGCCTTTACTCGCGACGATCCTAAAAACGTCGCGACGGGTGTTTCCGGTTCTCGTTTTGGTTCACCTGGCAGGTAGATTCACTAGTTGATCGATGCGATCCAAAACAGCGTCGGTCAGTATTTCGATTTCCTGTGGATCGTAATTAGCCGCACGGAAGGCATCCGTGATTTGCGCCCGGCTGAGTTTGGCTAACCAATTGCCAATCCATCGCGCCTGGTCCACAGTGATGTCGTCAAAAATTTCGCGCTTCTTTCCCCCATAACGAAAGTTCACGATGTTTCCTTTGACACCCTCGATGAATTTCGCCTTTTCATAATCTTCCGGTTTATTTCGGCTGCGCGTGAAGCGCCAGAGAACCGGCAGATTCCCTGTCTTGCCAAACGTGGCTCCCAGATCGCTCACGATGTAACGCAGTTTCCTGGTTCCCTTCACCTGTATGATCTGATTGTTTGAGTCTTTGATGTCCCAGTTCGACAACAGCAACATCATAGTCTTCAGACCATAGAGCTCGGGTTTGCCGACAAATGGATTCTCCTCCCACTTCCATTCATCGAGTCGCTTCTCCGACGCTGGACGGGCTTCCAGCCTGACATTTTCAAACGTTCCTTGTCCGGGAATGGTTAGTCGCGGCACCAGATAGTTGACTTCGGTTTCATAGCCTGCCGCCCAAACGAGTCTTACTGCCGCAGTCTCTGCCTGCGACTCATTTCCAACTTTGGCCACCCACACGCGACCAGAGGCATCGCGAATGCGAAACTTTTTTGAATAGCCTCCCTTTTCTTCCTTAATAAACCTGATGCGGCGCAAAGCAGGTTTCATGGCCGCTCCGCCTGATCCGAGGTAAAGATCGCGCGAGCTAATATCCTCAGGAGCGCTCCACATCACAGGCGTTCCTCTCGGCAATGCTTTCTTTTTGCTGGTTTTCGCTTCGGCGCTGAAGGAACTGGAAACCAGGACCGCAATAATCAATGCCCAAAACCGAAGAACCGAATTGTCGCGTCGTCTGCTTCTAAACATTTTAATACCATCCTTGTATCTGTTGGGTTGCGGGTTCGATTGACGAAGGGGCACAAAACCGTCCAGACGCGGGAGAGATTTAGGGGAAATTTCAGTGGCGAACCAAGGGTAGCGTGGTTGCATGTTACGATCGGTAGCGATTGGTAGCAACCATATAGCAGGCTGGCTATCAGCTCGGCTCTGCGTCCCAAAAAACGAGGGCTGATGTTAGACTACCATCGCGCCCGGGTGTGAACAAGGATTGAGTCGCTCGTGTTTGGATCGTTCCCTTTCTTGGAAGTGAACTGAAGGGCGGGAGTTCAACTGCCAAAAGAAAGGAGACAAGCACTATGCCATCGAAGAGATGGGCTTGCATCGCCTCATTGCAGGCGTTGTTGGCTCAGAAATGATCTGACACACGAGCAGAGACAAGCCGCCGAATTCGCGCTCTTGCATCTGAAAAGGCTGGGTCGAATGAAGAAGCTCACGCGGCGGGAACTGACCCGTTGCGTTGGTGAAATCACTGAGAAGCTGCTTAATGCATTTGCTCGATTTGACGACCGTCACTGATCAAGAGCGATTCAATCTTTTTAATTCTAATGAACTATTCAAAGGCCTTGAAGTTTGCGCGTGCGATAGCGGGCTTGCAACAAAAGGAGCTCGCCGATCTAGCCGGTATTGACGCAAGCTATATTTCATTAATTGAGCAGGGAAAAAGGACGCCGAGCGTACGCGCAATTCACAAACTCAGCCATGCATTAAAAATACCTGCTCATCTTTTGACTTTCCTCGCAATGGAAAGTGAGGATGCTGCTCTTGCTCATCCTGACGAGCTGAAATCATTGGGTGAATCGTTGACGCGATTGGTTATGGAGCATGGCAAACAATTCGCCGCACAGCCCCCGCCCACTAGAAGACGAAAAAAGCAAAAACCGGTGTCGTCTTAATCTATATTGCGTGGGTCAGTTGGAGAGTCTTCTAGGCGCAACGCGGGAAGAGCTGAGGGCTGTCTCCCGCGATCGCGATTCGCTTTACAAATCCAGACGCCTCACGAAACCGCCTCTTCCTTCCTTTCCCTAAAAAACGACTAATTCCCAAAAGTCGGAAACTCGATAAGCCCTCCAAAGAACTTCGGCGCATTCAGAAAAAAATCTACCGAAAACTGCTCGCGCCCTTAGAACTGCCAGATTATATAAAAGGAGGA
>DATLBQ010000320.1:0-3002 GCA_035526805.1 Pyrinomonadaceae bacterium | reverse complement strand
CTACAGCGGGGATGCCGACGCCGCGTGCGAGAATTGCCGTGTGCGATGTCCAGCCGCCGCTGTCTGTTGCCAGGGCCCGGGCTTGGTCCAAATCCAGATCGGCGACAGCGGATGGCAACAAATCCTGGGCGACAATGATTGCTTCTTCGGAAAGTTTGCGCTTCTGAGGCTCCGCGCCGCTCAAGCCGGCGAGCAGTCGCTGCATTACGTCTTCAACGTCGGCGCTGCGCGCCCGGAGATAATCGTCTTTGATTTGCGAATAAAGGCCGAGAAGGCGATCGCCTATCACCTTGACGGCCCATTCGGCATTCACGCGCTCTTTGCTTATATAAGTCTCGATATCGCCGATTAACTTCTCGTCCTCGAGCAACAACAAATGTGCATCAAAAATGTAAGCGTGATCCTTGCCGAAACGTTCTTCAGCTTGCTTCTTGATCGACAATACTTGCTGACTCGCCACGCCGACCGCATCGCGGAAACGCCTCCGTTCCAGCTCCACGTCAGCCTGTTCTACCTTCCAGTGGTAAACGTGCTCGGTGCCGGCATGCATTCGCAGGACTTGTCCAATCACGATACCTTCTGAAACACCCAGGCCTTTGCAGCGAATTTCCTCGAGTGGTTGCGTCATATCGAAGATTCCGGTTCAGGTTCGCCGAAACCAGTGGAAAAGAGCTCCTCGATGGCATTCATCGCCACTTCTTCGTCAACCCCGTCAGCTGACGCGTGTAGTTCGGTTCCCTGATTGGCTGCCAGCATCAACACGCTGAGGATCGATTTGGCATCAGCAGTGACATCCCCATCCAGGCGTCGCAGCATCACCTGGCTTTGGAAGCTGGTGGTCAGACGAACAAGTTTCGCTGCAGCCCTGGCATGTAGTCCGAGCCGTCCTTTAATTATTAGCTGGCGTTCTACCATTATTTTTTGCCGCTTTTTGCGGGAGGGGCGAGCAGATCGTCGGCCAGGTAGATGCCCTGGCGTCCCAGATCGCAAACGCGCCTGGCGGTATCGAGCAGTGAATCGCTTCCGGTTTGACTCGCCAACTTAATAACCATGGGCAAGTTCACTCCGGTAACAACCTCTACGTTACCGTCGTCTAGAAACATCGAAGCGATGTTGGTTGGCGTGCCGCCAAACATGTCGGTCAAAAGCAACACGCCGGCACCTTGCGATACGCGGCTAATGGCGCGCTGCACTTCGTCGCGAGCGGCGTCGACATCATCATGCCAGCCGATGGAAACCGCCGTGATAAAGGAGATCGGACCAACAATCATTTCCGCAGCCGCTAACAACTCCCCGGCGAGGTGCCCGTGGGTAACAATCACCCCCGCGATGCGGCGTGTATCATCTCTAGATGGATTGCTGCTCATGACACTTTCTCCTGAAGAAGACCATCACCTGTTGAGTCAATGATGTCCGATAAGCTTTAGCTTGTCGTAACGCCACGACAAACTAAAGTTTATCAAACATCTTGCAGCGAACCTGACCCGCTACTCTCACCGTTGCCGGCTTGATTTTCTCACGTCTCGATGCACGACGTGGGCGTCAAAGCCCGCGCGCCGCAACCTGCGGCCAAGAGCATTGGCAACCATTACGGATCGGTGACGTCCGCCAGTACACCCAATTCCCACCGTCACGTAAGACTTTCCCTCGCGCTTGTACTGCGGCAAAAGATAGTCGAGCAGATCATAAAAGCGATTCAGCGTTTCTTCGACTTCCGGTTGTGCCTTCAAGTATTTTACGACGCGCTTATCGTGTCCGGAGAGTGGTTTTAATTCCGGAACGAAATGTGGGTTCGGTAGATGTCTAACGTCGAACAGCAATTCCAGATCGCCGGGATTGCCATATTTGTGACCGAAACTCAGCACCTGAACGCGCATTGGTCCACCTTTGCGATCAAGACTGAACCTTTCCAGCAGGTGACTGCGCAGCGTATGGACGGTGTGTTCAGAAGTATCAATGATTTGATCCGCAAGCGAACGAATGCGTGACATCGCCGCGCGTTCTGCGCCAATTGACCGCAAAAGCGTTTGTCCCTCGGCTGGATGCGGACGTCTCGTTTCGCTGAAACGGTGCCGCAGCACATCATCCGAGGCTTCGAAAAACAGCACGTGCACATTCAACCCCTCAGCACGTAAGGCAGCGAGCTGTTTACCGAAGTCGGGAAGAAAAGTTCCTTCCCGAATATCTATGACCAGCGCCGCCCGCTCGATGCCTTTTTCATCCCCGTTAGCGGTCACGAGCCGCGCAAAAGTGGGCAACATTGTTATGGGCAAATTGTCTACGCAGAAGTAACCGAGATCTTCGAAGGCATTAGTGGCTGAAGACATCCCTGAACCGCTCAAGCCGGTGAGGATAATGATGTCAGGGGCCGGATAGTTGTCTGCGAGGTTCTTGTCGATCTGTTTTTCCATGCGGAAGTGTCAGGGCGATCTGGAAGGCGTAAACCTCAACGAAGTGCGCTCCCAGCTTCGGACCCAGCTAGGGTTCGATTAACCCATAGTTACCATCCGAGCGCTTGTACAAAACACCTACGCGGTCAGTATCAGCATCGCGAAAGACGACGAATTGATCCGGGTCGGAAGAAAGACGCAAAGCTGCTTCTTCAGCAGTCATAGGTTTAATCGAATAGCGACGCGCGTTGATGATTCTGGGCGGACGCGGACTAGCTACCACCTGTCCATCAGGACTGGGCGCCACAGTCGACGTTTTTCGTGCGCCTTGTTTACGATCGATCAGTTTTTTCTTGAGCTTCAGGGCTTGCTTTTCAATCTTCCCCATCGCGCGTGTCAAAGCCAGATACATATCGGCATTGATATCCTTCGCCGTCAGAGTATTGTCACGCCAATGGACTATTAACTCTGCGATGTGACGATTTTTTTCCACGTCGATGATGGCATGGGTCCAGGCCGTGGTGCCGTTAAATATGTACTCGAGCTTTTTGAAATGATCCTCTACATGCTTGCGGATGCCGGGAGAAACTTCAACGTGACGACCGGTGTACT
>DATLBQ010000319.1:0-6318 GCA_035526805.1 Pyrinomonadaceae bacterium | reverse complement strand
GTCTCGCCCAACTCGCGCATGGCAAGGTGAAGCGTGCCGATGGATCGCCCGGTGCCGATTGTCTTGTCGATTAGCGCTTCGGCTTGTTCAGCGGTGAGCTGTTCTAGCAGGGCGGTGCGGAATCTAGGCGTGGCGTGTTTCACAACCATGAACAATTCAAACACCGTTCCGTTCGCGTGGATGAGGCGCAGGAAACCTGGAGCGCCTATGACATTCTCCAGCCGGATCAGGAGGTCGGGGTCGGTCTCGCCCAACTCGCGCGTGGCAAGGTTTAGCGTGCCGATGGATCGCCCGGTCGCGATGGTCTTGTCGATTAGCGCTTCGGCTTGTTCGGCGGTGAGCTGTTCTAGCAGGGCGGTGCGGAATCCGGACGTGGCATTTTTCAAAACCATGAACAATTCAACCACCGTGCCGTTGGCGCGGATGAGGCGCAGGAAGGGCTCGTAACCATATTCGTTAAGAACGGAGGCCCATCTGTCCGTGGCGTGATTTCGCAGTGCCGACAAGCCAGCGCCGATGTCATCGATAGCCATTGTGTCGCCACAAGAGTGTGTTTGCTCGAACAGAATTCGGAACCGCCGCTCGATCAATTCAATGTAGAATGCTTTCGCAGGATGGTCTACCGCCGATAGCCACCACACACAAAGCTCCAGGTTGGCGAAACTCTGCCTGGCGAGACGACTTTCGATGGCCGCTTTTATCGCTTCGTCACCCAAGACTTCCGACCTGATTCGAGCCTCGTTCAGGTCATCACCCCAGAAATACAAATTGCCTCTTAAGGACTGCTCAATTGCGGCCGCAAACTCGCCAGTGTCCGCAGTCGTGCTCAGGTATAAGAGGTAGTCGCGCAGTGTGGCCGTCGTGATTGAAGCCGCCATGTCATCCAACGCATCGTCGGCGACATCGAGTTGAGCGAGTGCGCGCAAAACCAGCGCCGCGAGAGAGGAATGAAGAAACTGGAATCGCGGCGGAGCGAATAGACGCGTCATCAGCGGATCCGCCGACTCCTCTTCGCCTGGCCGCCATTCGCCATAGAAGAAATCCGCTCGTGGCAAGAGGTCGAATTGGGCAATTGCTGCCAACTTTGCGAGGGTTGGCAGTCTCCGGTTGCCGCCAAAGTAATGGGTCCGCACTTTGCCCAGCACCTCAACCACCTCCAGAGTATCGATGTCTTTCGGAAGCGTGACCGTCTGCAGGATCTCATCCAACAGCAGCAAATCGCCGCCGCAAATATTGTGCAGGCGCTCTAGCCTTGAGCGTGAGAGCCCGGTAAAGTTAGGACGCAAGTGGCATGTAACAGCCAAGGTGCGCGTAACATCGGCGGGCAGATCGATTATGGCCCGCTCCTCTTTCAAGCGGACCAGCCACGCGGGGGTGTCGTCGAGCCGGTCAGCTGCCTCGCCCACTTGGTCCCGCAAAATTAGCACAAGCTTGAGCTTGCTGTTCCGAAGCTCAGGGCCGAGTCGTTCCAGCAAGATTTCCGTTGCCCCAGGCGCGAGATGGCAGTCATCCAGGGTGAACAGTGCGGGCAAGCTCAATCGCCGTCTCACGGATTGCCAGAGCCGCTCCGCGGAAACGCCATCCTTAAAAGTGGCGTAATAGATGCGCCGCAATGGCTGACGCATCCGACAAGCAAGTTCAAGGGCCAGAAAGCTCTTACCCATGCCCGGCAGGCCGCGCAGAGCGACGGTGGAGCCTTGGTCAAGCGCTGCGAGAAAAAGCTGTTCGTGAGACTCGGCCACGTAGATTGCACTGCGGTCGTGTCTCTCGAGAAACCGGTTGATGCCGAGGAAACGAGCAGGGCCGCGTTGCAGACGAACCCAAGGGTCGTCGCGCCAGTCGTCGTGGCCACAGAAATGTTCGGCCGAGGAATCCGAAAACAGGCCGGCAACCAGGTCGGGCAAGCGGCGGAGCTTGGAATCAAGTTCATGCCGGTCCAAGAAAGATAGGGCCACGCCCGTGCGCTTCTGAAAGGCGTCCCTGAACCTTTCCCACTCGACATCGAAGGATCTGTCATCAAGGAGGTGGGGACAACAATATACGAACGCTTCCGGGGCCGGCAGATTCATGCCGCTCAGCCATTCGGACTCAAACTTGGTGACAGCTTTGCGAACGTCTGAGAAACTTGGCGCCTCAGCGTAGTTCTTGCACTGATAGATGGTCTGCCGGCCTGTCGCCTCGGTGACGATGTCAACGCCGTAATCAGCTTGGCCGGTGCGGCCGAAGAACCAGGGCCGTTTGTTTCCTGCTTGAAGCAGCTCATACACCAGGCGCTCGAAGCCCGGCCCACCGAGCGTGCCGTATGGCAGTTTGGCCAGGCCGGTGTCTGCGGGATTGGACCCACAATCGGCTGCAAGCGGATCGACACGATCCCAGACTGCATCATAAGAGAGCGGCTTGGGACGCGAGTCAGAGCCAAAAGAGTTTATCTGGTTAGGCATGACTCAATTTGCTCCAAGGTTTACCTGCTCCGACAGCAGACGCGGCAGGAGCCGGTCGCGATCTCGATAGGCACCACTATCCTCCTGCCTTGCCCTCATATATCCCCAGGCTAGCCTAGCCTTTTGAGACGCTGCCTGAGGCTTGCGCGTTCCAAATCACTCACTCACCGATTTGTCCATGATGAGCCATGCTATCGGCTTTACCCCAAGTCTTCAGTTGGATAAGGACGAAGGTCGTCGGCTGCGTCCGTTTCGACTTCGAGAACTCCCTGGAACGGTCGTGCGCTTAGGCTCTCAGCGCCGCGCTCGGCGCCCCGCTGGCGCGAAAGAGCCGGTGGTCGCTCGCCATCAAATCACCAAGGTGCTCAATTGCCGCTCGCGCTGCATCCTCGCTGTCTAGGCGCGGGAGCCCTGCCATTCAAGCAGATGCTCAGCGGCTTCACGACCTATTCGGATAGCCTCGACATTTTGCACTGAGTCTCTCAATTTTAGGGCTTAACGGCTGGTTACTGACGGGGACTTAACCTGATTCAACCCATCCGACCAGCGTCGTTGACAAACCGCCCTTATCCGTAGCAAGTCCGCGATAAACGAGTTCCCTGTTGAGCATCGGCTCCAGATGAGTCTGAAGCAACAACAGTCTCTGGTTTAGATCGAGCGCTGGTTGCGCTGATGGCAAATGGAAAGTCGTCTCAGGGTTTTCTTCCAAAGAAGAAAGACGAGTGCCTCCGTGATCAATACCGATTGGGACGACGTAGGAGCGAACCTCATTCTGCGCGCCGTGGGCTTGTACGTACCACCACGTTAGAACGAAAGGAGCTGCCTCACCCTTTTGAACTGCCGCTCCCAAATCCTCCGGCGAGACGGACTGCCACTTATGCAACAGTCTTTGTACCAGCGGATGATCCAGGCCTAGTAACTCCACTCCCTCTTGCGCTTGGGCTGCATCACGGTCGGTCGTGAATCGCGCTATTGTCGCCGAGTCAGTTTCGAGGGCAAACGTATGTTCGTCCAATTGGCGAAGTCGCTGACCCTGGTCGACAGCGTCCTGCACAAAGCTAACCAGTCGTTCTAGTCCAGCAGCAACATCGGCGAAAGGCTTGTAGTCTTCCAGGCTGAAGCCTTCCAAGTCCTGAAATAATTCGAAGACGACCTTGCGGGCTTCAGATGCGTTGGCGAGAGCTGCTTCGACTTCGTCACGCGTCCGCCGCAGTTCAGGATCTGAAAGAGCCTGCTGGTAAAGCTTGTCGTAGCTGATGCGCTCAGAAAGCTGTCCCAAAATTTGAGACCGCAAGTCCTCGGCGACGTTGCCTCTTTCGTCAACTTTGCCGAGTGCCTTGGCGATCTCCATCAACTTGTCGTCCAGTAGAAGAAAAATCCTGCCTTCGATCGTGTCGGACAGAACAAGGTTATAGACCTGTGCAGTATGATTCTGTCCGTAACGATGTATACGACCGATCCGCTGTTCGACATCCATTGGATTCCACGGCAGATCGAAATTGAAGAGAACGCGTGCGAATTGCAGGTTAATGCCTTCTCTGCCGGCCGCGGTGCATAGTAAGACGCGAGGACCATCGACCTGCTTGAATTTTTTCTCGGCGGCAATCTTCGCGCCATGATCACCACCCCGCAAAACGACGACGCCTTGTCCTGGATAGGTAGACTCGATTTCCCTGCTCAACAACTCAACGGTTCCCAAATACGTCGCAAAAATGACCACCTTTTCGTTCTGGTTTTGTCGCCAGAGAGCGCCGAGAGCACCCAACAGTTTTTCAACCTTGGTTTCCCGTTGAGTGGGGAAGCATGTGAGCAGCGACCTGATCCGAGAACGCTCTTCCGGCAATGCCATGCTTACTACTGAAGCTGCGAAGTCTTCCGCCTTGTCAGTGACGGCTTCTGTCGTGTGAGGATCGGAGATCAATTCCAGTTCGCTTTCGTCCAGACGCTTCAGCACTTTCACCTTGAGGTCAGCCATTGCGCGATCGACTTGTCCGCGACCAATCGCGTCATCACCGAGACCGTATTCTTCCCGAACAATATCCTTGGCTTCCTCGTTGAGTGCCAATCTGCCTTCCACATCTAACTCACGCTCGCGCATGATCGCTTCATGGATCGTTAGCATCAACAAACGCCTGCGGAGAGTACGTCTCACAGCGGCAAAGCTTGAGGCCGCAATCTTCTGAAAGATAGCCATGACAAAACCGAGTGCTTGACCCTGAGAGCCTTGATTCTTGGCGAGCGCAAAACCATCTTCCAGATACTCCCGCAATCTCGAATAGAACTGGCGCTCGTCGGCAGACATGACGAAGGATTCGGTGTGCACCCAGCGCCTGGCAAAAAGAGAAGACCCATCTGCTCGGCAGGCGTCGGCTTTGGTGCGCCGATAGATCACGCTGTTCAGCCTGTGACGGTTCTCGACCATATCCTTCGCGTTCTTAAATACCGCCGGGTTGAGGAGCTGAATGAGCATCCAAAAGCGAAAGTGATCGCCTTGATGAGGAGTCGCCGAGAGAAGCAGCAAGTCCCGCGAATGCCCTTTAAGCGCTTCTGCTAGTTTGTAGTTTTCGGTTTTCCGAACCTTGCTGCCGCTGAGGTGTGCAGTCAGGTGATGGGCTTCATCAAAGACGACTAGATCCCAAGGCGGGGCTTCGAGCAAGCGCTTGATGCGCGCCGGTCGTTTGAGCGTGTCGATACTCGCGATCAGTCGATCGTGTTTAGCAAAGGCGTTCGATCTGCGATCCGTAACGTCACCTTCGCTGCCAAATACTTCGAAGTCGAGATTGAAGACTTCATTCAATTCACGATGCCAGTTGTTGACCAGCCCGGCGGGCACAACCATCAAGGCGCGACGCAACTCTCCACGGCTGGCAAGCTCGCGAAGAATCAGAGCGGTCTCAATTGTCTTGCCTAGTCCAACTTCATCGGCCACCAGGAACCTGCGTGGCGACGCAGTAGCGATCCGATGGGTTAGAACAACTTGATGCGGAAGCAAATCAACCTTGGCAGCTGTGAGCGCGGCAGCACTCTCCATCAGCGGCAACGAATAAGCTTCCGTTACCATTCGCAGCTTGCGAAGTCGTTCCGGGCTACCGTCGACGTTTCTCAAGATCCGTTCGTTGCGTGAAATCTGAAAACGAAGTGAAACAACAGGAACCTGGCGTTCTCCTTGAGGGAAGAAGGCCCGAACATAGCCGTTCTGCGGGAGGTCGACGACGACTCCCTCGCCAAACTCCGGGTGGACTACTCTCTGTCCAACTTGTAAGGATGTTTCAACGGCGCTCATGAAATTCTTGGATGGTAAAGGCCTACCCACGAGAGCCCGTCAGGATCAGACGCAGGTTGATTTGGGTTTACGATTCGCTTGGCGTCGGACTCTGCGCCGGACCACAGGCATCGTCCAATAGAAATAGTTTGATTGCCGTAAGGCCCGCCGCAAACCCATAGGTACTCCTCGCTCGCTGGAGCCATTTTCACCCGTCGCTTGCCGTCCGGTAACCAGAAGATCAAAGCGGCTTGATTCTCGTACTCGCCCTGAAAACCAAATATGCGCTTTCTGAAATCCTCATTCAGCCAGTTTTCCCCATCTTGCGGTGTCAGCATGTCGAGACAGCCTTCTAGTCCCACCACGATCATCGCGTTGCCGTTAACAGACGGCAGACGTTCTGGCCACTGTTCAGCAAGGCTAAAGAACTCTCGCATAGTGACGGCCTCTTCGGGTCGCGCAAACTGATTCAGCGTTTCAGCGTCCCACAGTAGCGCGAAACCACGTCGTTGCCATCTTGTATCGTCGATTGGCGGCATGATTTGTCTAAAGCGAATTACTCTTAAGCCACTCAAACGCCTTCTTGACCTGTCCTTGCCAGAAGTCGTCAACATC
>DATLBQ010000318.1:0-27737 GCA_035526805.1 Pyrinomonadaceae bacterium | reverse complement strand
CGCAGTAGCCGTCGCCCCACTACCTTCAGGTGGTGACACGTTTGCCGACATCAAAATCTTTTCGGGCTTGGGACGATACGGTTGGCGGTTTCTGAACGCGCGCATGAAAGGTTCAAACTCACTCGGATCCCAAATTTCTTTGATACCGGAGATCTGACTCGCTTCTTCCGGACTATACATGTGACCGGTCCAGGTTTCCGCTACCGGATTGCGCCGCGGCAAGAAGAGTATGGCGGGAGCAATGTGATTGCTCGGCGTGAGCACGAGCGTCGCGCCTTTTTGCTTCAGGTTTGTAAGGTAGTAGAGATTATTTTCCTGACGATATTCGTAATCCACATCGTTCGTGTATACGCGTGGCTCAGTACTAAAGAGAATCAGAATTCCCTTCTCTCCAATCGACCGGGCCACGCGCGTGCGACGTCCGGCCAGCTCGGTTAACCTTGTATTATCGTCAAATACAGGCGCTGGTGGCGCCGTTCTGATCACTGCGCCGCGCCGCGCCGGCACGCTGCCGACTTCTTCTTTTGCTCGGAAACGCTCTGCGCCCACGGGCGCTACATTGTTGACCAGCAATAGAGCGGTCACGGCGCATACGAAAGCCGATCTAAAAATTAGTAATCTCATACAACTCTCCTGGAGCGGTTAGGTTGGACTATCTGGACTATGAGATCCGGCGGTGCTACTGCTTACGCGCCGCTCGACGGCGCAATACCCTGACGCCCGGGGGAATCACCTGTTTTGTTCCGTCGGGCCTGGTAACGATTCGCGTGCCATCCTGAAGGATCGTAACCTGCGTGCCATCGCGAAGAGTTCGAGTAGTTGTGCCGCGCAGTCGTCTAAGAGCCTCCCCGTCAATACGTGGACCGAATACTGGAGGCGTCTCCGGCGTTCCCGGGAACGCTTTCACATTAGGATCCTGCACGCCGGTGTCAGAGGGATCGACATCACTGTCCGTCGGATTCTCTTCGGCCTTCTGGTTTTTTCTTGGAACCTTCTCGTTTTTCTTCACTATATCCGCAATGCTTCTTGGGTTTTCACCGGATTTAACCCTCTTATCTTCAGTCACTGTGCCGGAAGCGGGCTCTGTCACGGCGTGCTCGGCCGTTGGCGAAGCATCGACCTTGGCGGGAACGGTACCAGCCGGCTCTTCCGTATTAATCCCCTCAACTGCCCCCGCGGTGTTCCGACGTTGATACGCGTAGAAGGCTCCGAACAGAACGCCAATTAGGAGCAGTGCGGCGAGACCGACGGCCCACGGTGTAACCCGACGCTTTGCTTCCGGCGCTGGCGTGTGTACGACGGTAGTCTCACTTGGTTTCCGTGTTGTGGGGCCGGTGTCGGCAGGCCGAGCATCAGCCAGCGTGGCAGCCGAAGGTGCGTGCAAAATCGTCGCAGCCTCACTCCGACCTACTAATGTCACTGCTTCTTCAGTTCCCTTTAAAGCGTCGCGCATTGCCGCGGCGGTTGCGTAACGCTGATCGCGATTTTGACTCATGGCGCGCGCCAGCACCTGAGCCACTTCAGGACCTATGCTGCGTGAAACTTCATTCGCCGGCGCAAGTGGATCAGGTTGACCATTCACCAACGCGGCGGCGCGCGTCAAAGCATCCGGCGGTTTTACGGCAGTCATCAAGTGGTAGAGCGTGGCACTCAAGGCATAGATGTCGCTCCGCGGATCTGTTCCCAAGCCCTGAATCTGCTCCAGCGGTGCATAATTCGGCGTGTATCCAAAAATGCTCGCGGATGTTGTCACCAGAGACACTCCGCCCGTCTGTCCTTTAGCCAGACCGAAATCGAGCAGGATGATTTGTCCTCGTGAGGTAAGTTTAAGATTCTGCGGCTTGATGTCGCGATGGATGATCTGCGGTTCCTGGGTGTGCAGATAATCGAGCGCATCGAGCAGTTGATCGCCCCAGGTCAAGACCTGGTCCGGCGGAAAGGGTCCTTGCTTGCGCGCCATCATTTGCGAAAGATCGTCACCGGGAATGAATTGCATTACAAGGAACTGTCCGTGGCCCTCCGCGAAGTGGTCGCTCACGCGCGGCAATGCGGGATGATGCATGCGCGCAAGCAGCCTCGCTTCGCGCTCAAACTGCTTCCGCAGTCTTTCATCCGCGAATAGCGTCTCCTTCAGCGCTACCATCGTATCCAGCCGCTCATCGATGGCTTCGTAAACTGCCCCCATGCCGCCCTGACCGAGCAGGCGAACAATGCGATACCGACTTTGTAAAACTGTTTCTGGCGCTAACACTTGCTTTCGTTCCGTATCCGAAAACTAAACATTTCAGAGCGGGGGCAAGCCCACCTTCCTCACCTGGAGACTTTGATCGGATCTCTTAGACGCCTGCTTGAAAGCCTCTCATTGAGTTTAAAGACTCCATGGCAATCAGCTCATGGTCAGGAAGGTGGGCTTGCCCCCGCTCTTTAAGTCTTTGTGCATTATACACGCGCTATCGTTGCCAAGAAATCGCGCTTGTTTGTCGGACATACCAATCGGGCGTATGCTAACTGCCCGTGAGTGAATCTTTCCCTGTTCGAGACGATGAAGTGATCGACGTCGGGCCACCGCAGAGACGCCGTTGGCGACGTTGGCTCGTCGCTGCAGTCGTGCTTCTGTTCATCGTCCTGTCTCGCAGCCTCTCGATCTATCTTTCCGCCGCCTGGTTTAGTTCGCTCGGCTTATCAGCTGTCTATTGGTACATCTTCAAGTTGAAGCTGGGCTTGTTTGTGGTGTTTACCCTCATTACGGTGGTCCTTCTCCGGACGGTGTTTTGGTTGTTGGAACGCACCTTCGCCGCGCATGGGATGGAGAAGCGAACGATCATCGTCAACAACCAACCGATCCAATTCGCACCGGAGCGGTTCGTGCGACCGGTCGGATGGATCATTGCGGCGGTGTTTGGCCTGTTCTACGGCTTCGCCATGAAGGCTGAATGGCAAAAGTTTGCGCTCTATTTCCATCAGGCGCCGACCGCAAATCCCGATCCGATTTTCAACAAACCACTCGGCTTCTATCTATTCTCACTGCCAGTTTACGACTTAATAAGTGGGTGGTTGCTTACACTTGCTTTCGTTAGCCTCTGTGCCGCGATCACTTATTCGCTGCTTGCCGTTCCACAGAAGCTTCTGAAGACGGCCGCGGACCGGGCTGCCAAAACTCCGTGGATTACAGTTTCTCTAGCGCTGGCGGTGTTCCTCAGTTTTCTCGCCTATCGCACTTACCTCTCGCGGTTTCCCTACTTGTGGGAGGACCATCAAACTTTTGCCGGGGTGACTTACGCGGAAGCTAACTATCTGCTGCCGGCGCTGTATCTCGTCTGTATCGCGTTGCTGGTTGCGGCGGCAATCTCACTGATAAACGCCTTTTCCCGGCGGAGTCTTCGCTTGCTGCTGCTTGCACTAGGGATTCCGGTCGCAGTTTTCGTTATCGGCATCTACCTCGTGCCTGCGTATGTCATCAACTTCATAGTGAAACCCAATGAATTGGGACGCGAGACGCCTTACATAGAACATAACATCGCCTGGACGCGCCGCGCCTTTGGACTCGAGCAGGTGGAGTTGCGGGATTTTGAGGCTGAAAGTTCGGTAGAAGCACTGGACCTGAATGGCAACCGTTCGACGCTCGATAACATTCGGCTGTGGGATTGGCGTGCCTTGCAGGACACGCTAAAACAGATTCAGGCGATCAGACTCTACTACGATTTTCCCGACGTCGATGTCGACCGTTATCGCACCAACGGAATTCAACAGATGATGGTTGCGGCGCGTGAGATCGACGTCTCAAAGCTGCCGGAGTCTTCGCGCAACTGGATTAACGAGAAGCTTATCTACACGCATGGCTACGGCATCTCCATGAATACGGCAAACGGCTTCACACCGGAGGGTATGCCGCGCTTCGTCGTTTCCGACATGCCGGTGAAATCAAACTCCCCGGCGATTAAAGTCACTCGGCCGGAAATCTATTTCGGACAGGAGACGAACACCGATGTCTATGTAAAGACGCGGCAAAAGGAGTTCGACTTCCCACAGGGAGAAACAAATACTTTCACCAGTTACGAAGGCAGCGGCGGGATCAGGCTGGGAGGCCGCGCGCGTCGCATGCTACTGGCATGGGCTCTCGGCGACTTATCCAAGCTTCCTTTTTCGGACGACGTGAATTCAGAAAGTCGCGTTCTCATCCATCGCAACATCCAGGAAATCGTAAACGGCCTAGCACCCTTTCTCGTCTACGACAAGGATCCTTACATTGTCGTCAGTAACGAAGGTCGCTTGTTCTGGATGATTGATGCGTTTACTGAATCGTCAAATTATCCATATGCGCGACACCATGACGTGGGTGGACAAAGGGTCAACTACATACGCAATAGCGTGAAAGTTGTAATCGATGCCTACAACGGCAACGCTCACTTTTACGTCTTCGACAACAACGATCCTCTAATCGCGAGTTATCGCGCCACGTTTCCTACGCTGTTTGAAGACGGGAATCAAATGCCCGCGGATCTGCGGGCTCACGTACGTTATCCGGAAACACTGGTGCGCGTGCAGGGTGAAGTTTACGGACTCTATCACACACAAAGCGCTAAAGCTTTTTTCCAGCGCGAAGATGTATGGAACGTGGCTCAGCAAGTGACCCAGGATGCTCAGAATAAGAAAGAGGTCCGGCCAATTGATCCATACTATGTGCTGATGCAGTTGCCGGGAGAACAAGCCCATGAGGAGTTTGTTTTGATTCTCCCCTTTACACCTGCCGGACGTAATAATCTGATTGGCTGGATGGCCGGCCGGTGCGACGGCGACAATTACGGCAAGCTTTTGATTTACAACTTCCCGAAGTCGCGGTTGATCGACGGGCCCTTACAAATTGAAGCGCGCATAGACCAGAACCCACAACTGTCGTCTCAATTTACGCTTTGGAACCAGCAGGGGTCGCATGTGCTGCGCGGGCACTTGCTGGTCATACCGATTGGCCGGTCGCTGCTCTACGTTGAACCGGTATATCTGAAAGCGGAAAGCAGTCCGATGCCTGAATTGCGTCTGGTCGTGCTCGCCACCCAGGATCGCCTGGGCTACGGGCAGACGTTTGACGAGGCGATGACCAGCATTTTCGGAGACTTGGGACGGGCACCGACTGAACAACAACGGGAACCGTCAAAGGACAAAGGGGTGGAGGCGACACCTCAGCCTGGAGCCACGCCAGCGCCATCTGTCCCAGGCTCCAGCGCGCAGCAACTCCTAGACAAAGCGGTTCGCGAGTTTGAGGAGTACCAACGTCTGACCTCCCAGGGAAAACTGGGCGAGGCTGGTCAGAAACTGGAGCAACACAAACGCACCCTCGACGACTTGAAAAGAGCCATTCAAGCAAAGCCGTAGTCGCGCACCACACCCGCCCTCCTCGCAATTTCCGAACATTTCTTAACTTTTAACCGCGATTGTATGGCAGTGCCGTACAATTATTTTTATGATTAGCCGGAATACCGCGATTTGGGTTATATTGGCCAACCAAATTTTAGAAAAGTTCCAACGCGGCTCCCAGAAACGGGGGTCCAGCGTGGAAATTTCGGAGGCAGGTTTGGCAGCGGCGGCATTTTACGACCTCGAAGGCACTTTGGTCAGCACCAACCTGGTTCATACGCTTGGCTTCTATGCCAGGAATGAACCGGGGTTCCTTCGTAGTCTTAAGAAGAGCGCCTCAACGCTTTTGAGCCTTCCGGTCTTTGCGATCACCGACCAGTACAGTCGAAAAGTTTTTAACGATCTCTACTTCAAGCGCTACAAAGGCGTTAAGGAGGATCGTCTCCGCTTTTTAGCCGACGAGCTATTTCTCTCTGTGCTGAAGCCGGCAATATTTCCTGGCGCGTACGAGCTGCTTGAGAAGTCTCGGAGTCTGGGATTGCGCCAGATTGTGGTCACTGGCGCTTTGGACGTTTCGGTAAAACCGTTGATGGAACATTTGGGTATTGAAGAATACGTCGCGAACCGGCTGGAGTTTGTTAATGGCGTCGCCACGGGACGCCTGTTGCCGCCAGTGATGGCAGCAGCGACCAAGGCATCGTGGATACGCGTGTTCGCTGAGCGGGAGGGACTAAGCCTTAGCGACTCCTACGCATACACCGACAGCATGAGCGATCTGCCGATGCTTTCGATCGTAGGTCACCCGGCCGCTATTAACCCTGACATGCGTTTGCGTCAGACGGCATTGCACCATGACTGGCCGATCTTGAATCTTAAATAAGAGGTAAATGGTGAATAGTAAATGGTAAATGGTTTTACTCATTGAGAGGAGTTAATGACCATGCGTCCACATCAAAAGCTCGAAGCCTGGAGTAAAGCGATAGAGCTTGTGATAGATGTTTATAAAAGCAGTGAGCACTTTCCTAGAGAGGAAAGATACGGGCTAATGGGGCAAATACGTCGCGCTGCCGTTTCAATTCGGCCAATTTAGCAGAAGGAGCGGGGCGGCGTTCCCAGAAAGAGTTTGCGCATTTCCTGTCGAATTCTCAGGGGTCAGCAAGCGAGCTTGAAACCGAATTAATCATCGCGAACAAGCTCGGCTACCTTGATGAACCCGCGTTTGCCAGATTGATAGAACGACTCGAAAGAATTGGTAGGTTAATAACGGGGTTGGTTCGCCATATCAGTAGGCAGCCATCTTTCACTCGAAACAGCTAGACGACCGCTGAAGCACCCTGGCCGCTTGTTGCCATTTACCGTTTACCGTTTACCATTCACCATTTACCGGCTTAAATCTATGGCACTCCAACTACGACGCAAAACGCACGAGTCAGTTGTCTACATTGATCGCGACAGCGCGCCGCGGATCATGCCCTCTGGTGAAGACTTCATTCTCGAAGACCTTCCTATCGGCACTCGCGTGCTCTACCCCAACCCGCCCATCAAGGGTTTGCCGAATCGCGAAGCAGCGATCCGCTATGCGCTGAATCATCCGCTGGGTTGCGATCCATTGTTTGCGCAACTCGAACCAGGCATGCGCGTGACGGTCGCAGTTGACGACATCAGCCTGCCCCTGCCGCCGATGGCTACACCTGACATTCGTCAGACCGTGCTCGAGATCGTCCTCGATATGCTCACCGGTCACGGCGTTGACGACGTGCACATCATCATCGCCAATTCTCTGCACCGGAAAATGACGGAGTGGGAAATGAAGCGCATGGTCGGTAAGAGCATTTTTGACGAGTACTACCCCGACCGCTACTACAACCATGACGCCGAATGGACTGACGGACTAATCAAAATTGGCGAAACGAAGCACAAGGAACCGTTAACGCTAAATCGCCGCGCTGCGGAAAGCGATCTACTGATTTACGTCAATATCAATCTGGTTCCAATGGATGGTGGCCATAAGTCTGTCGCGGTTGGATTATGTGATTACGAATCGCTGCGCGCGCACCACGAGCCGCAAACGATCCGGGATTCCGATAGTTACATGGATCCAGCCAGATCGGAGTTGAACCATAAGGTTCACCGCCTGGGCAAGATCGTCGATGAACAGCTGAACGTCTTTCATATCGAGACCGCCATCAACAATCGCATGTACAAAGGCGATATGGATTTCCTACTTCGCAACGAAGACGACTTCACCGCCTTCGATCGCATGAAGTTTGAAGCCATGCGCTACACCATGAGCAAGCTGCCGCGGCCGGCGCGTCGCAAGTTGCTTCATTCGCGGCCCGCTCAATATGAAATGATTGCCTGTCACGCCGGTAAGACTGAGCCAGTGCACGACAAGATTATTGAAAAGGCTTTTGATCAGTATGCGATTCCAGTTCGCGGCCAGTGTGACATCCTGATTACCGGCATCCCTGACATTTCACCTTACAACGTCTATTCGATTCTGAACCCGCTGCTGGTCCAGGTGATGGGTCTCGGTTATCACTTCAACTTTTATCGTAACAAGCCGTTGCTCAAGAAAGGCGGCGTGCTGATCATTCATCATCCCTGCTACGACGAATTTGATCATAAATTCCACCCCAGCTACATAGAATTCTTTAATCGCCTGTTGCCGGAAACGCGCGATGCCTTTGTGCTGCGCGATAAATACGAACGGGAGTTTGCCAACAATCCGAGTTACGTAGAGATGTATCGGCGAGGAAACGCGTATCACGGGGCTCATCCGTTTTTCATGTGGTACTGGGGGGAAAATGGCCGACAACACGTCGGCAAAGTGATTGCGGCCGGCGCAGAGAATGCGCACGTACCGGCGATGCTGGGTTGGGATCGCGCGGACAACTTGACGGAAGCGATTGCGATGGCGCGCAGCTTCATGGGCAGCTCCGCGGAGATCACAATGCTGCATCAACCGATTATTGGAATCGCGGACATGGAGTGAGATGTATGGTAAAGCTTGCTGACTCTGAGTTTGAAGATCCCTCTGGGAAAGCTACGGTGTGGGGCGCACGCGAACACTTTCTTGACTCGCTCAGTGAACTCGCCCCCGGCATTATCCATGACTTGCACAACGAACCATTCAATTACTTCTCGGAAACAGGAATTGCAAAGTTGGATCTTTCAAACAGGGACATTTTCAACAAAATGACTTATCGAAGTATTGCGCGATTCTGGCGCTCGTTTGAAAACGGCTCAGAATCCTGCGTTTACTTTACTCCTTCTAACACGGAAATGAGATTCCTTCACGCTTCGTGCGCAGAGCGCACCCGGTCAAAGATGAAAAAGCTGGTTTCCGAAGGCGTTGTGGAAGATTTCTATTTCATGATGGAACCGAGCTTTCAGCATTTTTTGCCCTGCCCAAATATGGTCCAGCTTTGGAAGAGTCTTAACGATTGGGCACGTAAGCATAATCTTATTCCAACGGGTAATACTAATTGGTGTTTGAAGAGTGCATTTCATACCCTGGATTGCTGGGCAAGGACTTCCAGTACATATGACATGGTCGGCCTTCTATATCACGACGCATACGAGGCCCTTCCTCGTTTAGAGCCGCTGAAGGTTCCGGATGGTTTCGATGAATGGCAACCTGATTTCGAAGAGCGGGAAGATTACCTTAGGAATTTTCTCACGAAGTTCAGAGCTGAGATGAACGACGTAGATGCGTTCCGAGACCGGAAACTCGCTGCTCAATTTATTAATCTCGCTCGCAACCGGGCGGAGGAGTACTGCGACCGCCTTGCTCAACATTATCGCTCTAACGGATGGAAGAAAGTTCGAGACAAAAAGAAATTCTCAGAACATTTGAACTGGGCTGTGAAATTTCAAGTGGCAGGCGATAGCTTCACTTCAATTGCTGAAGCAAATGACGTCTCAGTTCCAACCGTCAAGAAGGAGGTCGAGAAAGTCCTCAACATGATCGCTTTGGTAAGACGGACTGACGTGCACCGAGGTCCTAGGGCCGGTCGAAGACAATCGATTAGAGCAGGTATTTTGAGGAGCTTGGCAAGATAAAATCGGCGGTTGGGTATTAATTGTTAGCCAAACCTCCAAAGGAATTTTCACTAGGGGCAAAATCATCTTCTTAAGTCTGTCGTATTCTCGGAAGGTCGAAAGGCAACCCAGAACGGATGGAGGTAAGAAGAAAATGACCCCAACGGTGTTACTCCAGTTTTTGCTGTGTCGATTTGCAGAAAGACATCGTCGAATAAGAAAGATATCCGTTGCCGTGCTAGTCGCGGCGTTAGGGATACTGCTCGCCGACGGTATTCGATTTACCCTGAGACTTGTTATGGAAGTGCTATCTCGACTGTCCTAGCCAAATTGTTTGCAGCTTAAAGCGCTATGAAACTCTCGCCAACAGAACTCTTCAACGATCGCAAGATGCTGCTGATTGGCAGCACCGGCTTCCTGGGTAAAGTCACGCTCAGCATGCTGTTGCATAGCTTTCCCAATATTGGCCGGGTCTACGTCACGGTTCGCGCGCGCTCGCAGGAAGAATCGGAAGCGAGGTTTTGGAACAGCGTCATTACCGCGCCACCGTTTGACCCTCTGCGTGAACGTTATGGCAGCGCATTAGAAGGGTTCATTCGCGACAAAGTTCGAGTACTCGGAGGCGACATTGGAGAAACAAATCTCGGATACACGGAAGACCAAGCCCAGGCAGTCGCTGATGATATCGACGTTATTCTCAACAGCGCCGGCAACGTTACTTTCAACCCGACGCTAGAGAGCGCGCTGAGGACAAACGTCGTCGGCACGCAGAATGTTATCGCGCTCGCCAAACGAATGAAGCGGCCGGCGCTCATCCATGTTTCCACCTGTTTCGTCGCCGGCAATCGTTCGGGTCCGGTATGGGAAAACGATCCGGTCGTCGGTTATTTTCCGCGGAAACATAAGCTGCCGGGCGTTGAATTCGACGCAGAACAGGAAATCAAAGACTGCGCAAAATTAGCCGACCGCGTTCGTGAAGAAGCTCGCGACGCGATGATGATCGCACGCTTTCGAGACCTGGCGCGTAAAAGACTGAACGAAGAAAATCGCGACGCTGACGACCCCGACGGGCTTGGGCTGGCGGTAGCGCGTGAGCGTAAGGTTTGGACCCGCACGCGGCTCACCGATCTCGGAGTTGAGCGTTCCGCGTTCTGGGGTTGGCCAAACATTTACACTTACACCAAGTCGCTTGGCGAACAGCTTGTTGCCGCCGAGACAGGAATGGTTCGCAGCATAGTACGGCCCAGTATTGTCGAATCGGCGCTCGCCTATCCGTTCCCCGGATGGAATGAAGGCTTCACTACTACCGCGCCGATTATTTTTCTTGTCCTGAAAGGCCAGACGCAAATACCCGCGAACGAAAAATTAATTCTCGACATCACGCCCGTGGATCAAGTTGCATCGGTGATGCTGGCAGTGGCCGGGCAGGCTTGTGTCGAAGAGCCGAAGCTGGTTCATCAGGCCGCTACAGGTGATTCGAATCCGAACAACATGGATCGAATTATCGGGCTCGTCGGTCTCTACAAGCGCAAACATTTTCAGGAGAAGGATTCGGGGTTCAAACTCCTGAACGAGATAGTCGCGCGCATGGAGCCGCGCCAGGTATCGACCGCCACTTTTGAAAAGTTTTCCGTACCGATGTTCAACTCCGCGGCCCGAAAAGCCTCATCGCTGCTCGACAAAGCGCGGCCTCGTTGGGGCGGCGGACGAGTAGTCGACGTTATCGACCGTATGAAGTCGACGGTGGATCGCGTTGAGGAAATCACTCACGAAACCACGGAAGCGTTTGAGATGTTTAAGCCATTCACCATCGACAATGCTTACATCTTTCGTTCTGACAACGTCCGCTCTCTGTTCGAGCGCATCCGCAGTGATGAGCAGGGACTATTGCGATGGCATCCGGAAAAACTTGATTGGTACGATTACTGGTTAAACATCCACCTGCCGGGTCTGAAGAAGTGGGTGTTTCCTACCCTCGAAGAAGACATGCGTGCGCAGCCGAAGCGCATTTACACCTATCGCGATTTGCTCGAGCTCTTTGAGACTTCGACCAAGCGTCATGCCACGCGGGTGGCCATGCGCATCGAGCGCGACGGTCGCAAAGAGCAGTACACCTATGCCGACATGCGTGAGTTGGCTACACGCGCCGCTGGATTTCTTGCAGGCGCCGGCATCAAGCCTGGCGATCGCGTGATGCTCGTAAGCCATAACGCGCCGGAATGGGGCATGACTTATTTTGGCGTGCTCAAAACCGGCGCCAGCTGTATTCCGGTCGATCCGGACAGTTCTGTCGACGAGATCGTAAATTTTGCCCGCGCTGGCGAAGCGGCGGGAATTGTCCTAAGTGAGAAACTTAATGATGAACACGCGGAGCTCCGACAGCGGCTGACAGCCGCAGGGCTCTCGCCTGCGATTTGGACGTTTGACGAAGTATTCGCGCTTCCGGATGAACAGACCGAAGATGAGCGCCTCGCGCTATTACCGTCCCGTGTGACAGCCCAGTCTCTGGCGTCGTTGATTTTTACTTCCGGCACCACCGGTCGGCCCAAGGGCGTAATGCTCTCCCATCGCAACCTGACGAGCATGGTTTCAATGCTTTCGTCGGTGTTCGACATGACTACTAAGGACGGAGTGCTTTCGGTATTGCCGCTGCATCACACCTTCGAGTTTTCGACCGGGTTTCTCACGCCGCTTAGCCGCGGTGCGCAGATAACATATTTACCGGAACTCACGGGCGATGCCCTGGCTCGGGCGATTAAGAACGGACATGTTACGGGAATGGTGGGCGTGCCGGCTTTATGGGAACTGCTGCATCGCCGGATAAAAAATAAGTTTTACGAGCGCAGCGACTGGATTGGTAAAACGGCTGATTCGATGATCAAAGCGAATGCCTGGATTAGGGACAACACTCCATTCAATCTGGGCCCGATCATCTTTTATCCCATTCACGAAGGTTTGGGCGGCCGCATTCGCTACTTCATCAGCGGCGGCTCTGCGCTGAGCGAAACAATTCAGAAGGACTTCCAGGGTCTCGGTTTTACGATTCTGGAGGGCTATGGACTAACCGAGGCTTCGCCCGTTCTTACTGTTACACGTCCCGAGAACCGAATGTTAACCGGCAGCGTGGGCCGGCCGTTACCCGGTGTGGAAGTGAAGATAGCGAATCCCGACGCGAGCGGCGTGGGCGAAGTTATCGCGCGCGGTCCGAATGTGATGCTCGGATACTATTCCGACGAACGCGCGACGCGGCAAGCTCTCGTCGAACGTTGGCTCTATACCGGCGATCTCGGAAAAGTCGATGACGACGGCAATCTTTTTCTTGTAGGGCGTTCCAAGGAAATTATCGTCGACACAAATGGCAAGAATGTTTACCCGGACGAGTTGGAAGAAGTCTATTCGAACTCACCGCACGTAAAGGAGCTGAGTATCGTAGGTCTCCCTGACGGCCTTGGCGAAAAGGTGGCCTGCCTGGTTGTGGCGGATGACGAATACGATATTACGCTCTCGCGAGCCGAGTTGCGACGGCGTGTGGAGGAGCACTTCCGCGAGGTGTCGGCTTCACTTCCCTACTACAAGCGCGTCAAGGTGCTGCAGTTTACCGACGTCGAGCTGCCAAGGACGGCCACGCGAAAAGTGAAACGCGCGGAAGTACTTGCCATGCTGCAAGTGCTGGAAGCCGATAACAAAACAGATGCGGCAATTAAACACGACACTACGGCCGACTCGGAGACGCGGTGGCTAATCGGCATCGTCTCCGGTGTCGCTAACCGTCCCCAAAGTGAAATATTCCTGAATTCGCGACTTGCAGACCTTGGTTTCGATAGTTTGATGTTCGTAGAGCTGGCAGCGGCGATCGAAAACTCCGGCGGTTCAATCACCGCTCCAGAGCGTTTGAATGAAGCGCAGGACTTGAGAGAGCTTGCGAGCGTGGTGAGTCGCAGACCTGGTGCTTCGGCAGGCCGAGAGACGACGGCGCGCTCAGATCATCACCGGATGGAGGATGATGAAATACACGTGCCGTCTGTAGTCAGTCGCGCGGGCACAAAAGCCGGAGACGCTTTACAGCGACTCTTTTACGACAGATTTCTGGACACGCATTACGAGGGTCGTTCAAACATTCCGCCGCATACCAATTTTATTGTGGCCGCCAATCACTCCTCTCACCTCGACATGGGTCTCACGAAAATGGCGCTCGGCGAAGCGGGTAAAGATATGGTCGTACTTGCCGCCGCGGACTATTTCTTCGATACGAAATACAAGCGTGCCGTAATGGAAAACTTTACCAACCTGGTGCCGATGGAGCGCACCGGATCGTTACGACAGTCGCTGCGGCATGCGAGTTCATTTCTCGACCGCGGCTACAATGCGCTTATTTTTCCCGAAGGCACTCGATCAGTGACAGGTGAAATGGCAGAGTTCAAACCGATCATCGGATACCTGTCGTTGCACACCGGTGTTGGCATTTTGCCTGTTTACCTGCAGGGGACGTACGATGCCATGCCAAAGGGCTCTAACATTATCAAGAGCCGAAAAGTGGGCGCGCGCATCGGACGTTATCTGGAGATTGCGGAACTTGAAGAGCTGACCGGGGGTCTGCCGCGTGCCGAGGCCTATCGTTTGATTGCCGCCAGAGTGAAGCACGAAGTTGAGAATCTGCGCGATCAAACTCGCCGAAAATTTGATGGGAAAGAATTGCGCAAACGCTGGAAAGCGGAGCGCAGGAGAACAGTAAATAGTGAAGAGTGAAGAGTGAAAAGTACGGTTGAATGAAGAACAAGCAGTTCAGAGTGCAAGCTTTAGCCTGTGTCCCTGGCGCATCACAACCTAGAGGTTGAACTCCGAACTTTTGACGCTCATCAACGATCGAATATCTAACGCTTTGTTTTGACTTTTCACCTTTCACTTTTCACTGCACCTATGCCTACAAAGAGACCACAAAAGCGTACGGCTCGAATTGTACCGGTGAAGGCTGAGACGAAGCGGCGGGCTGCGATTGAGAAACGACCGCGCGCGGCGACGCTCGTTACCGGCGGCACCGGCTTTCTCGGCTCGCATCTGGTACGACAACTGATCGCCGACGGGGCAAAGGACATTCGGGTAATGGCTACCTCTATTCCCGACTGGCTGGTCACTCTGGGAGTAGAAACTCTCGAAGGCTCGATTACGAAAGAGAGCGATGTAAAGCGCGCCGTTGAAGGCATAAGCGAGGTCTACCATCTGGCGGGAAAAGTTTCGCGCGAACGCGATGACGCTCGGGAAATGTACCAGGTGCATGTTGAAGGCACGCGTCTGTTATGTGATGCGGCGAAAGTCGCCGGCGTTAAAACTATCGTGCTTGCATCGACGAGCGGCACGCTTGCAGTGACCGAAGATGGTGAGATAATTCCTGATGAATCATATCCTCCACCGCTCGATATCGTTGCCCGCTGGCCCTATTACGCGAGTAAGGCTTATCAGGAAATGGCGGCGCTGGAGCGCTTCAACGGCAAGGGCTTGCGGCTCGTGATCATGAACCCCAGCCTGCTGCTCGGGCCAGGCGATGATCGCTTGAGTTCTACCAAAGTAGTACTCGATTTCATGGCTCGCAAAATCAGCGCTGTGCCCACCGGCGGTTTGAGTTTTGTCGATGCGCGCGATGCAGCAAAGGCCTTTCGCGCGGCCATGAAGAAAGGCCGTCACGGAGAACGCTATCTCCTGGGCGTAGCCAACTGGACGTTTGACAGATTTTTTGGACGACTCGAGCGGCTGACGAAAATCTCGGCGCCGAAGTTTGCTTTACCGTCAAAGCTTATGGTGGCGGGCTCCCGGATTGTTGATTCCCTTTTTCGGCAATGGAACTTCGCGTCGCCCGTCGAGCCGGCGGCCATTGAGATGGCGCAGTATTTCTGGTATCTGAACTGCGCGAAAGCGTCGCGTGAACTCGCCTTCCGTCCGCGCGATCCAGGTGAAACACTTCACGACACGGTCTCCTACCTGCGAGAGAATTTCCTCGGTGGTGACGCGTTTGGGAAATGAGATCTTTGTACTTGGTACTTTGAGCTTTGAACTTTGTACTTTGAAACTCGTGCGTTGTGTATAAGGTCTGATAGTTGCCGAATCCACGCTCAAAGTACAAAGCACCAAGTACAAAGCACTAAAGTCAAAGTTCAAAGCTCAAATCTCACGAACGCCGCCGCCAACTGATCGGCCCATTCCATATAGCCAAGCTCGCTCGGATGAAAACCGTCGGCGCAAAACAGATCGCCGCAACGGTCTTTCTCCATGGTAAACGGTACGTGCACAACTCCTGTCAGTCTTTTCGCCAGTACGACAGCAGCTCTTTCCAGCGACGCCGACCTTGCCCCTAACACGAAACTCAGCGGCTGCGCCAAAGCCGGAAAATAATTCAGCGGCGGCACTCCGGAAAGCAACACCAGCGCATCGCCAACCTCAGCGCGGACGGAGTCGATTAGTCGCTCAATGTCTGACGCCCACCGGCGCGCGCTGTGAAACTCGATCGAATCGTTTACGCCGAGCGCGATCGCTACAACGTCCGCCTTTAGTCCGCGCAACTTTGGCACTAGCTCAAGGCGACAATTACGGGCGTTGATTCCTGAGCGAGCCAGCACCATCCAGTTAACGCCCCGGTTTGTTTTGCGCCTGAGTGCGAGCGCCAATTGGCCGGTTAACGCACTCTCATGGGTGCGGGCACCGACGCCCGCAACAGTGGACTCACCCAGGGCGATAAGTCTGAGCGGCTCGCCGGCTCCGGTAACTGAGCCCTTCAACGGTCCGGCGGCATCGGACAACCGCAGGGTGGTTTTTCTAATCCAGTAGCCCTGAGCAATCAGAATGGGCAGCAACGGAGGCGTGAGAATAGCGGCGAGATGTTTGTTCACTGAGGATTGCTCGCGAACATGTAAACCCGCTTTGTAGGATACTCAAACTCGTAGGGTTCGCGCTCGACTGTTTTGATGTTTTCAAAGCCCGCTCGTTCCAGATAGCCGGCCATCTCCGCTGGTTGAAACAAACGGAAATCGATCGAAACTGTTTGTCCGAACCATTCATCGATGCAACTCACCTTCACCGTTGTGAAATGACATGAACAGTGTGCCGCCAGGCATCAACACTCGCCTCATCTCCCGAAGCGCGCGAGTCACGTCTTCGCGGTTGAGGTGTATGATTGAATAAAACAAGACCATCGCAGCGATTGAGCCATCATCAAGGTCTAATGCCAACATATCGCCCTGGGAAAAAGAGATGTCCGGATTCAGACCGCGGGCCACCTTCACCATTTCCGTTGACAAATCAACCCCGCGCACATCGACACCGCGATCCTTAAGGTAGCGGGCGACCTGACCCGGACCACAGCCTAACTCGCAAACGACTCCCTTTCCTCTAATGCTGTCGGCAAATTCATCGAGCAGTTGACGATCGAAAGGCTTTCGTTCGAGTTCGTGAAAATATTCCGTCGCGTAATATTCAGCGACACGGTCATAACCACTCTGCAAGTCGGATTTTGATTCCTTCATGCTACGTTCTTCGCTCCGTTAGGAGCGAGATGTAATTCAACCTCTCGTTTCGCTCCTAACGGAGCGAAGAGCTTTTTTGGTAAACAGGTTCTATAAACATTTGGCTCCGCTGGAGCCAGGAACAGAGCTCAAACGGGAACCCCTTGCGGGATTGCACTTCCAATCAACCTCACTTCACCGGCGCGGCGTAATTGAATAGACTTCCAATCACCCTCACTCCCCCGGCGCGGCGTAATTGAATAGATTTCCAATCTGATTCACTCGCCCAGCGCGGCATACTTGAACAACCGGAAGCGATAGCGTTGCTGCTCGCGAATCTTGCGGGCAATCGTTCCATGAGGGTTTTCATCCCAGGTCGCGTACTGGTCGATAAATTTATCAGCGGCGGCTTTGTCTCCCTGATATTGAACTTCCAGCGTTTGAGCCAGCATCTTTCGAACCACGTCGTGATACTTGTCGTACTGGATACGAAGTGTTTGGCTGGCGGGATCGAATGTCAACAATCCGTTTTGCAGAAAGAAATTCCATTGCATAAGCTGCATGGTGTTGTAAGGCTGATCGCGGCGCGGCTTATTGTTTTGCAGCACGCGAAGAATGCCACCGGCATAAACGCTCTTGAGTTGTGCATCGGTGTAGTAACCCTGCCTTCGCAGCGCCTCCGCCACAAATAGCGAAACGAGATCCGCTTTCATCTCCTCAAGCACGCTGGAATCTTCCTGCAAGGCCTCGTCTAGATCGCGACCATCTTTTGTACGATCCACGCCCAGGTAGTGCCCGACTTCATGCCAGAGCGTGCGATAAAAATTCCCCTCTGAGGTGAGGGCTTTTGCCGGTTCGTCACCCAGTGCGGCAGCCAGTGTTGCCGAAGTAGCCTGAAAGATATTTTGATCGCGCATGATGTTGGCGCGCAGCAGAATTGTTCGTCCATATCGCCGGGCGAGATAGCTTTCGTTTGGCAAAATTGTCGCTGTATTGCCGCCGCGCGTCTGTCCGAAATCGGCGATCACGTCGTACACACCAACCGGAATATCTTCGCGCACACGCTTGTGGTGATCGTAAGGAAGCGAATCTTCCAACGCCTGCAAACCGCGCATTGCCTGACGCAGCGCGGTGGTTTCCTGCTGTCGCGTCGACAACAAGCTGAAACCGAAAAATGTTTTCACCCCATATAGTTCGTCGTCGTATGTCTCATACGATCCGATTTGTGCGTTGAGATTTTTGAAGTGTCCAGTTACCCAGGCCGCATCTCCTGACTCGTAGTCGTCAGACAAGAGATCGCGCGAGCGATTGCGTAGATATTTCGCAAACTCTTCGTCGTCTTTTTGCACGTCATCGGCGGCCGCGTTAATCAGCTCGTAGGCTTTCATCAGCTCTTCGGCATACGCAACTGAATAGGGCACGGTGTAGAACACGGTGGGCTGTGACGATTTCATCTCTTCCGGGGATGAACGCATCAGGGTCGCGGCTTTCAACTGCAATTCCAGTTTGGGATGCAGTGTTGCCAAAACCGGATACCGGGACAGCGTGGCCAGATCCTGTCGTACATTTTGTGTCGTTGAAGTCTTGACAACACCACGGATATCGAACACACACTCCCGCTCGTCGGGATTTGTCGCGAGAAATTCTTCAATCGTTTGCTTTTTGACCTCCCAGGGGTAGACGTTCTTGCCGGGCTCAATACCGTCGACCGGCAGGAACGGTTCACGTTTATTCTCCAGCGTGGTGACGATCGGTCCCTGACTCAAACGATAGAGTGTAAGTAGATTCTCTGTCGCCGCTGACGGTCCGTTGCGCGCAACGAGTTGCATAAGATCGTTGTAAGCCGTTAGCGCCTGCGGATGTCGTTGTTCCTCGTAAAGGCTCTGAAAGATTCTTCCAACTTCCAAAAGCTTCGCAACCGCCGCGCGTTCGCCGGCACTCAGATGAGAAAGCTCCGGCGCCAACCGAATGGTCTGCGTCTTGTCGACGATTGGCTGACTCTTCTCGACCGGCCAGTATCCTGGCGGCAAGTTGTTCGTCATATTCTTACGCGAGCGGGTTTGGGCCATGGTGCTCAGAGAAAACGCCAGCAAAAGCGGGAATATCAATAGTTGTTTGCACATAAGTTTTCTATCACGGTCGGTCAGACCAAGCTCTCTTGTTCTGTTTGCCTTTGTGCAGCCCCCGTGTCCTTTGTGTCTCTGTGGTCGCCAGGGTTTTTACTGCTTACCACAGAGACACAAAGGACACAGAGATTGCACAGAGAACATCTCAACTAAGATCCTACTTCAAAACGAGCGCAGTATACCCTACCGCATTAGGCGATTTAAGTGTCCGAGGATTCTTGCAGTCACTCGTCGTTTTAATCTCGCGCCATAATTATTCAACGCCGCTTTTTACTTTGCCATTTATTCGCATTCCTTTGGGCATCGCGATTGCCAATGCGAGGTCATGTTTCAGCCATCACTGTCCATCGCCGAGCGTTCAGTTCCTTGTACCGGTGAGTCTGCAGCTAGTTTCCCGATTGACTCAGTGGGTGCGCGACAGAATGCGTGGATATATGGAATTCAACGGCGCTGGCGTCGCGAACGTCGACGCCGCAAGGTGGGACGCGCTTTTGACATGGCGCTTGAAATCGCGTGGATCCTCCCGCCGAACTCACGTCTGCTCGATGTAGGCTGTGGCAACGGCTTCATCGCTCATCATCTGTCGGCTCTGCTGGGAACGAAAGCGATTGGGATTGACCTTTCGTTTACGACGGAGGCGGCGATTGATTACCGCCAATTCGATGGTAGACATTTTCCTGTTGAAGACAATTCAGTTGATTCGGTGTTGCTCTGTTATGTGCTCCATCACGCGCAGGATGTTGGCACGGTTCTGAAAGAATTGCGGCGGGTCTTGAGCGTAGGCGGTCTGGCTATTGTATATGAGGATATACCGTCGATGTGGTGGGATCGTTTAGTGTGTTGGACTCATGATTTGAAGTGGCGGAGACGCACTGGTCGTTGCACGTTCCGTCATGAACGCGAATGGCGGACCGTATTTGATTCCGCTGGATTTAAGATTATCAGCGAGCGGGCGCTTTCCCGTTGGCGCAATCTTGCGCATCCCGTGCGCCGTTATCGTTACGTACTTCAGTTTGGGTGTGACAATTACACGAACTAGATCACGCCGATCTGTTTGTTCATTTTCAGAAAATCGAAGTTGTTCCAGGCCTCTACAATCTTTCCATCATTGATCCGCACGATCGTAATTCCGGTAAATTCAACCGGCGCGTTACTCGCCGCCACACCGAGATGATCGCCGGTGTGCTTTCCCCGCACCGAACATCGCGCGGCAACCTTGTCGCCTTCAGCGATAAGATCCTCAACTATAGTGTCGACATCTGGAAAAGCGCCGCGAAAAGCAGCATGAAAAGGCTTGAAATCACCAGGCCCTTGCATCGGTTTCTCTGGATCGTCAGAGAGCCCATGCGCAATTCCATCCGCCGCGAACATCTCTTCGATCGCCTCACTTCGTCCCTTGTTCCACACCTCTTCGAACCAACGTCGCACGAGAGCTTTATTTTCTTCCGACATAATTACTCCTCACTACGTTTGGAGACAAATAATACAACGGCTTTCGTCACTTTCGTTTGTTTGATCGCACTTCCTATAGTTAGTTTGAGTTGATTTGGCCAACGAAGAAGCGACCACGAAAAGACGCCAACAGGGCGAAATCACACGAAAAATTAGCTTCATTCTTCGACCAGGTCGGCAGAAATAGGCCTGGCATCGGCGCCTCCTCCTTCAGCGAGACGTAACAGCCACTGAAGTTTTTCTGTCTGTTCCTCGTTAAGCTCCACAAATTGGACACCAAAGCCGTCGGCGCTGTGATGCCTGACCTCGCCCTCCAGGTATAACCAATCGTCATCCGGCAACAGCACTCGGAAACCTACAATTTCGCCGCGTCTTACTTCGCCAACAGAGTCCATAAAGCAGCCACCCTCCGATAGATTTGTAATGCGCGCGCTGTGAGCTTGCGTTGAGCTATCCCACATGGCGTCGAGGTGGACGCTTAGTCGCTGTTTTGTTCTTCGATCATCCATCGTTGCTAGACCTCACTCGAAAATTCCGTTCGACTGGACTTGAAGATGACGGGAGGGCATCCTCTTAATTGTGCGTGGGAGGCGCAAGCGGCAGGCGATCAGCTCGTTATGTGACATCCTGACAAATTATTGGACATGAAACTTATGCAGTATTCGATGAACGACGGGGGTGAGCAATATGCCCATGATTCCTATGAACACCAGCCCGCAAAAAAGAGCATACCCGGAGGCGAAAAGCTTCGCGCCCGTCGTAGTGATTGGATTAACCGGCCCCATCCCGCCAAGAATCATGGAAGCCTCGAGTAGCGAGTCAACCCAGTCCAGGCCCGCCAGCCAATGATAACCGGAGATACCGACGAACAAGACAACCGCAATTACACAGACTGCCAGGCCCGCCGCTGCCAAGAGTCTTTGGGCAAAGACCGAAAGAGGTGCGAGCTCCTGATGCCTTCGTTCATATCTCGGCCAAAGTCTCATTGCAACTAGTCCGTCGGGAATTGCGTTATCTCGCCGGGCTTGCGCAGCATCTTATTGACTTCGCCGAGATGTGTTTCTTCTTCTGCAATCATCTTGCGCGCATACTCTTCAAGCAGCACCGAACGATCGCGAACCAGATTCAGAAGCCTCTGATAAAGCTCGAGACCCTTCTTCTCTGCCTCGAGCGACTCCAGCAGAATATCGTTGATCCCGTGTTTGTGCGTTTCGAGCAGCGCGCCGATCTTCAATGACGGGTGTTCGCCGAAGTGGGTCACAAGTTCACCAGCCTCATTCGCATGGGCGAGACATGTGCTCGCCTCACTTCGAAGCCAGCTAACAATGGGAATACGGCTGTGGCCAAATACCATCAACGCGTAATGCGTATACCTAACGACGCCCGCAAGTTCGGTCTCGAGAATGTCATTCAATAATGCTACTGCTGCCGCCTGATCCAGGTTAGTTTCTGACATGAACGCCTCCTGACGGTCCTCAATCCTATATATTTTGGTGGACCGCTCCCTTGCTGGCCAAATCAAATCAAGCACGGAAGTGTTCTAATTTAGTTTTCTGTAACGCAAACTGTTAGTTTGCGCGCGCGCGTGAACGTCATTCATCATCGCAAACCAACAGTTTGTCTTACAAATTAGGACATTACTCAAACATGACCGCGAAACTACACGAAATCGCGTTCGCAAAACAAATGATGACGAACTCGTTGTATTATTCTACCTAAACCATGCGAGCTAAATTGAAGGTTGTAATCTACAGCCGTCCCGGTTGTCATCTTTGCGACGAAGCTAAACAAATCATCGCGGCTGCCGGGCGTGCGGACGAATATACGCTTGATGAGATCAACATTGAAAGCGATCCCGACCTAATCAACCGCTACCGGCATGACATTCCGGTTATCACCATCGACGGTATCGAGACGTTCAAACACAGACTGACGGTGGAGCAGTTCGAGTCGGCAATAGCTCGCCACTTGTGAGCCGCGTACCACGTTCGTCAAGCGAACAATTAAGCTCGAGTTTGTATTGATCGATCGCCTCGTAAAGTCTCGTTCGCTCCTCCTCGTTAGTCGACTGCCGGTACGACATCACTAAGTCTTTCAGCGCGGCGAGTTCACGATATAGCCCTGCGTTTTCGATTGGCGGCGTGAGATAGGAAATCAGCTCGGCGTACGACCGACGTTTGGCAATCGAACCTTCGGAAGGGTTGTTGACGCTATAGATGTAGATGTTGGGCAACTCACCAATCAACCGGTCGGGCCAGCACTCATCCGAGAGTCCAACCTGTTTGCCGGGCATAAACTCCAGGGCGCCATGGGTACCGACATGGACCACGGCGTCCACATTCAAGACGTGCGATAGATAGGTATAAAACGCGTTGAATCCGTGATGCGGGCAGCCGCTTCGCGCCATCAACAACCTCATCGGATCGCCTTCGTAGCCAAACGTCGGTTGGACGCCGACAAAGACCTTTCCGAAATGAACACCCTGAATCAACAAATCGTCCGCAAAAGAATTCACGCTACCCGGCGCCGCCCCCCATTCCTGCTCAACTTCGGCGACGTATGGGCAGAGGCGACGGTATTCATCAACCTTCATTCGGTAGGCGACGTTTGCGGCAGCCCCGAAACTGTAGGCATTTCCACCAATAAGCTCCTCTCGGAGCCTATCGGCAGTGGAAGGAACTTCAACATCGTAACCTTCGGCTTTGAGCCGATGCAGCGTGTCCCACAAACTGGGAAAGACGTCGAGATCCGCGGCCGTTCCGATGTTACCTTTGTTCGGGGGAAAACAGACGGTGATTAGCGCGAGCTTTAAATCATTTCGCGGTGCGGTCCGCAAGCGATTCCAACGCCGCAGTCGTCGAGCAAACCTGGCGCAACGATCGTCAAGGGCTATTGGTTCAACGCCACTCGCGGGAATGCCCCCATAAATAAAAGGCTCGGTCGCACCGTCGATTTCCGGAATAGCAATCTGCATCCCTGCTTGTATCTGGTTGAGACCTGTCTGAGACTCACGCCACGAATCGATCGTTTGTGTGTCCAGGCTCGCTGCAGAACGATACGGCCGATTCAGCTGTTGTAGAAACTCTGCAGCAGCTTCGCTGTCGTTCATCGCCGGGCCGCCGACAAAACTGAAGCCTGTCAGGGAAACTATCTGACTGACACGTGATCGGTCGGATGTTACTTGTCCATTGTCCGGAGTTGGGGTTTTGGTCTTTGGCCTTTGGTCTTTGGTCTTTGCTTTGACCTTGGACGTTGGACCATGGGCCTTGGACGGTTCTTCTTCCACGAAAAACTTATTAACCGCCTCGCGGTTATCCATCAATGTCGACAGCGCGGGAATCACGCTTAGCCCTTCCGCTTCGATGGCGCGGATCAGCGCGTCGTAGTGTTTCGTCGTTTTGCTTACGACCTGCGGGCGCATCAATAGCAGACCAATGGTCGAATCAGGGTTGAGTGAAAAACGTTCGGAGTGTGAACTCTGGTTTTTGGACTCTGGACTTTGGACTTTGGACTTTGGACTCTTCTGGAGGTACCAGTTGCGATATTCCGCAAACGACTCGAATAGGTCAGGCGCGTCGGGATGGTAAATGGCCACCGACGGCATACGTTCGGGTGGTGCCACTTTAATATTCGCCCGCTTCAAACGCTCGTCTAAAACGTATTCCTTCAAAGCGTAAAGAACCATCGAACGAATATTAGCGGGAGTTGGTTGAAGGAAATAGCAGAAGATATTTAGGTAGTTCTTTAGGTCGCGCAAACCACCGGCTGAGGGAACAAACCTGAGGATGCCCGGAAGCTTGTCAACCCATTTCAAATACTGACCATGCCCGTCCTTCTTGCCGTTCGGCGATTTGTTTCGCTTTACCTGCCGACCGACCCAGGAACCTGTCGACGTCAGCAATCCGAGGGCATCAGCGGTCTTCTTTTTTCCCCCTTCCCCCTTTCCCTTTTCCCCTGTACTTCTCGCCGTGAGTCGTGACACATCCAACCGACCCATACGCGTGCGACGCATGAGCTCCGGCATGCAATTGATAACGACGACAGCCGCATGCCGTTCTTTGTAGCGATCGAGCGCGGTAATTAACCGAGTCGCGTTTTCACCATCTATCACATGAATCGCGAACACGATATCGGTAGTCTGCAGATCGGAATCAATCTCGCGCCATTGGTCGTTAGCCATTGGCACGCCCAAGTTGTACGCCACGATCTTCAGATCCAGATCATATTGCCGATTAATCTCGCGCTCCGCTTGTTTCAGCGGCGCCAGCAAACTCGATCCGACATATAGAACCGTTACTCTCATTTCTTGATTTTGGTATTCATTCAGTTCGTGTGATTTCGTTTATTTAGTGTAACTTCGTGGTTATTGTTTCTCATTCGAATTAAGAGGAAGACGAACCACGAAATTACACAAAACCAAGCAAAAAGACGAACAATATCAAATGACGTAGCGCTTCCATTCCAGCTTTGCCTGGCTACAGAAATTAATCATAAGCCCACGTGCATATGGGTAGCTTTCATGTAATTAATTAGTTGACCTTCCTCGCGTGCCGTGAGCCCCTGGCATGCCTTTACTTCAATGATGATCTGTCGGAAGCAGACAAAGTCGGCAACATACTCCTTTCGGAGTTGATGTCCCTTGTACTGTCTACATTTAGTAGTTTCTGCGCTTCGAAAGGTATGTTTCTTCGCTCGAGTTCAATCTCAAGCGCCTCCTGGTATACAGGTTCGAGAAAACCACGACCTAACGTGTAGTAAACGTCCATCGCGGCGCCAACTATCTGGTAAACCTCTTCCTTTAAGATCAACTCCGTCATGAATTCGTTTCGCGTGCTTTAGCATTTTTTCGTGTCCCTTCGTGGTTCGTCCTCAGCGATAACCAAAAGCAACCAAAAAGTAACGCGAAAAAATACTAAATCACATTAACCAGATTGGGTTAGCACTATCACTCTTTGAGTTCGACAACAACCTGGCTGAGTCTCTCCAGTATCTCCTCGTCGGGGTTCCAGTATCCGCGATTGTGTGCCTCAAGCAGACGATTCGTGAGTGAACGAACCGAATGGGGATTCAGATCCAGCAACCGTTTGAACATGACGGGATCCAGCAGGAAGGTTTTGGAAATCTCCGTATAAATCCAAGGATCGACAGCATCCGCCGTCGCGCTCCAACCGAAAGTGTTCGCCACATGATTTTCGATTTCAGCCACGCCGCGGAAACCGTGTTTCAACATTCCTTCGTACCACTTCGGATTCAGCGTCTTGGCGCGCGTCTCAAGCCGGACCGTCTCTTGCAGCGAGCGAATCTTCGTCTGCGGTGACAGCGAATCGCCCAGGTAGATAGCCGGGCGAGAATTAGTGCGCATCTCAACTGCTTTGGAAATTCCGCCGAGATACTCGAAGTAATGATCAACGTCAGTGATGCCTACTTCGAATGAATCCAGATTCTGGTAAGTCGCCTCCACCCGCGAGAGCGCGTCGTCCATCAAGTGCCGCGCTTCGCACCCCTCGACCGTTCGCCCTTTTGAATCGCGCGTGTAAGCGAAGCATTTGCGGGTTACGAACAGATCTCCCAGCGTGTCTGCCGTGTCCCACTGCGAATCCATGACCATGAAATTTACATTTGTGCCGTAATTTCCTGGAGCATTTGAGAATACTCGTGTCACAGCGTCGTCAAACTCCGAAGCGCCGTCCTTAATCGCCTCGGAAATGTTGCGCCGGACGAAATTCAATTCCGGAGGTTCGTCGAGGCTGGCGACGCTGCGCACGGCTTTATCAAGCAGAGTCATGGTCGGCGCAAACAGGTCGCGGAAGATCCCAGAGACTGTCATCACCACATCAATGCGCGGGCGCTGCAATTCTGCCGACGGGATTATTTCTATTTCAGTGGCGCGATTCAGCGCATCACGAACGGGACGAACGCCTAGCAACCAGAGCGCCTGAGCCACCCCTTCCCCGTGAGTCTTTATGTTGTCCAGACCCCAGAGAACGAGCGCCATCGCCCGTGGATAGCGGCCATGCTCTTCCATATACCGGTTAAGCAAGGCGTCGGCAGTTACTTTCGCCCGGGAAAACGCCACCCGCGAAGGAACTGAATAAGGATTAACTGCGTGGGTATTGCGCCCCGTAGGAAGCACCAGAGGATTCTGAACGATGTCCGCGCCGGGCCCAGGCGCAATGTATTCACCGCGCAACGCGCGCATCAGCGACTCCAGCTCGTTATTGGAGTCCAGTTGCACGGCAATGCGCTCCAGCAGAGAAAAAGTCGGTAGCGATTTCTCGCTGGCGACCCCTGCTTTCAAATTCAGCCAGCTAGCGGCGGCCGCCGCACCGTCCTCACAAAACCGTCGCACTGCTTCGGAGACAATTCCATCAACCAGTTCTCTGGTCTCACTTGTTGGTGTTTCCTGGAGCAACTCATCATAACCATCAATGCCCAGAGCATTCGCGACCAGACTCGGTAGCGCCGGCGCATGGTGCTCTGGCCTGTCAAACGACGCAACCATTCGGAGCAGATCCGCTTTTTCTCGCAATTCGGCAGCGCGGCCAAATATGTGCAAGCCCGTGGGGACCAATCGCTGTTCGATTTCCAGCAGTTCTTCGCACAACCGCATGACGCGAGCGTCACGCTCGATCGGATCCGGCTTAAAGGTCATGGCAAGAGTGGTGTTCGCTTCCCGGTGGTTAGACAACTTAAATACCAAGGAGTGTTTTAGCGGAAAAAATGGAGACGGGCAACAGTTGCGGCCAGTTTTGAGCTACTGACATTGTTGAGAACATATAGAGAACGAATATGGCCGCAGATTTACGCGGATAGAGGCGGATATGAATAGAGCCAGTACTGAATACGATTTGCCCACTGCCGAGATTCTCTTCGTTCTGATTCGCGCTTTCCGCGTTCATCCGCGGCCAATTTTTGTTACTTACTACAGCTCGAAATTTTTCATTGACAGCGAAGACATTTCGTACTAGATTTCGCTCGCCTCATTTTCAACTCCCAACCCAGAATTCAATTCCCGACCAGAATTTCACTCCCGACTTGAATCTTGCCCAGTATTGAATCTTAGGTAACTCAGGCAGAGTGGCCATAGTTTTTCCTGGTCGCTCAGTTGTTTTCTCACTAGTTTCCGTCTGGTCGCAATGAAACAGGCGCCACCTACCTCGTTTCGGCCAGCCCTTACGAACATCCGGGTTAAACCAGGATTCTCTGGGTAAAGAGGAATCGAACCAATTTGCCGTCAGGCAGATTGCCGTTCCCCACTCACTCCACTGCCTTC
>DATLBQ010000317.1:0-15584 GCA_035526805.1 Pyrinomonadaceae bacterium | reverse complement strand
CCGGGCAATGTCAGAGAACTTGAAAATGCAGTCGCCTATGCCATGGCCATCGGCACCGAAGAGCAACTGGGCCTGGCTGATTTGCCCATGGAGATCAGCAGTAACCGCACGCAGCCGGGTGCCGCTGATTTCAGAGATGTTCTTCAGGCTTATATGAATGAGACGGTCCCTCTGGCTGAGATTGAAAAGCGCTACATCCTTTCCGTGTTGCAGCAATTCGGCGGTAATCAGGTGCGAGCTGCCGCGGCTCTGGGAATCGATCGCAGTAAGCTTTATCGCCGACTCAAACTTTATGGAGTGATGGCCGTGAGGTTTTTACAGGAAGAGCAAGACGGACTTCAATTGCGAACCTGGTCTGCCAATCAGTAACTTCCGACTTAATCCCGGCGGCGAATCAAATGCGCGCGAGCGCAGATTCGCCGCTGCGGACTTTTCACCAAAGTTCCTGCACGTCTAGATAATAATTAATGTGGCTTTTGTCAGATTTATAGCAAACACTTCTCTCTAGTGTTTGCCAATGGAGCTCGGGCGAAAGCTGTTGCTCATGGGCGGCAAACCCGGCGTCTTATCCGATTCCGCCCTCTTCAATTGTTCGGCTGAGTGTAGGATAGCTCTTCTAGCGTTAGGCAGCAGGCCCGCAATCTCCGTGTTGCTGCTCACCAAGGCAGTGGATTTTCGACTTTCGTCGAGCACGGCCTCATCACCTTTCTTCAAAGCCCAAATCAGACCGACTGGCGACGAGTAAGGAAGTACGGAGGCTCCGGTAGCGATTGCGGCCGCAACGACCGCTTTACTACGATTTTTCCCCGCGAGGCGGTCGGAGAGTTTGATGGGAACTTTCGAACCGTCAACTGCAACCACATCCTCCAACACCCAACTGAGTAAACCGCCTCGGCCCCAGGCCGCCGCGGACTTGCTCTTGATGACACGCGCCCGTGCAGGTGCCCCTCGCTCTATCACTAGCACGCCATTAACTATGACTCGTCGCGACACCAAAAACTTGATTAGATCGCCTTCGACGGCGTCGGCTGAGGAAACGGGAGACACGGGCTCGATCCGGATCATTGTGCCCGCAGGCACTTGAACCCGAGCCGTTGGGGGCGCTGCCTCCGCGATTGGAATAGCGGGCGGCGTGGTGGCAGGCGGGCCATAAGGCACCATTACCATCGCCATAACCACTGTATCCGGCACACCCCGCATTTTGAGCTCGCGTAATACTGTGGGAAAAGTGTCGAAGTTACAGTGTGAGATGACGATCTTCGCTATGATCTGGCCGGCGTTCACTCCCGCCTTGTGCATGCGGATGATATCGGCATTTCGTAAGATCTTGACCGACGGTTGGTTGGCTTCAGTCTGCGCGAAAACCAGCGAACAATTTGCGAGGAGGAAAATTGCCGGGAGTATCAGACGCTTATATTTCATGTGGCCCTCATGAACCAAAGCACAATTGTATGAGTGCCACCAGAGCAACCGATATGCCGGGCGACCGCTGGTCTGAATTCCGGCGAAATCGTGGGTTCCCCGCGATCAGGAAGCAGTTCCTGGTGAGCGCACGAGCGACAACTGCTCGCCAGCGAGCAGTTGCAATCCATTCGATCGACACGCACTCCCGGAAACTTCCCTTACACGTCAGTTCATCACACCCGCAAAAGCCTAGTGTTTCAAAATAGTAAACTAAAGATTCGTCGAAATGTACTGCGGTTCACAGCTGCACGGCACAGTCGTTGCCAAATAAAGCCCGCACAAGAGATGTTGCCATGATCAATGGGACGCGAGCTTTTCAGGTTTCCCTGAGATGACGCCAGCATTTCTTGCGCATCTTGGCGCCCAGGCAGCGTGCGGAAGTCGGGGCCAACCCATTCAGAAATTTAAGGAGGCAACCGACATGAAGATCATTAAAAATTTCCTCAAAGATGAGAGCGGTATGGAGACTTTGGAGTACGCTGTCATCGCCGGCCTAATTGCTGTTGCGGCCGCAATCATTTACGCCAGCAGTGGTGTTTGGGCCAACACTATCAAGAATAGACTCGAAAACGCTGCTTCTCAAAATTAATAGTAACGACTACCAGCGATAATCGGATAGACGAAGAGGCGACGGGCAAGGACTGCTTATGAGCAGTTCCGAGCCCGTTTCGTTTCTTTCGCAGATCCTTCAGTTCTTTTGATGGGATGTTATGCATTTGGGTTGATGTAAAGAAAGCACGGTAAGCGAACTCACTGATTCGACACGACTCCGTAAGTACCTACTTTATCAAGTTGCGGCGCCTGGCGGCGGAACTCTCTAATAGACATAGCTATAAGCACGCCCATCAGAGTATACGCGGCGGCGAATTGCCACTTGCTCCCACTGATGTTTAAGACAGCTAATGCGAGAGACGAACCAAGCAGCAGAAGAGCATGGGGCTTCGAGAGCGTCGCGAAACTGGCAAGTAGCAGCGCGAGGTCGTGTCGGTACAGATGAGGAGAGGTAAAGACAGCGAGCACTATAGCCAGAGCAAGAGGAGGCTTTAAAGGATTCCGTTTCCAGATAACGAGCAGCGAAATGGCAGTAACGAAAAATGCTGTCCATGCCACGGGGCGGGCCACGTCAGGACTAAGCCCCGCTCTTTCCATGAGGCCTAACAGATTGAACATGAACATTGGGCGCATGCCGAATCCGTCGCCCTTAACGCTTATTTTGAGGAGCCCAATAAATTCAGAAACCCCTCCAATACCTACGAGGAGTACGCTGTATAGAGCTAACAGGGCTGACGCGAGGCAGAAGCCGAGAAAGGCTTTAGGTTTGGCTATGAGAGGCACGGCCAGGAAGATCGCGAAATGCGGTTTAACGGTGGCGAGAGATAGAGCTATTCCGGCCAGGAAGTCTTTCCTCAGCGAAAGCAGGTGGGCGCCCAGGAGGATACCGAGCAGCATGAAAACGGCATCATGCGCCTGCTGTACCAGCGTGAAGAGTGGGTAAAAGCTCGCGGCTGCGAAAGTGAGCGCCACATCGCCAGTCATTCTAAAGATTAGGAACGCACACGCGAGGGCCGTGAACCATAAAAGCGCAGTCCACCTTAAATACGAAGAAGCGTAGTCCTCGTTTACCAACAGGTGCAGGAGGGGAACAAAGATAGGCGTATGGTTGAAGGGCAACAGGCGCCCTTCTACCGGGAACGGTGCACCCAGTGTGCTGTTCTCCACTTCGCGCTGCGCGTCAATGTTGTAGAGCTTGCTCAGTGGTAATCGACCCGCCGTGTAGTAAATCATGAAGTCTGACCGCTTAGCGTCCGAGTTGCCGGCGAAGGAGAGCCACACGCTTAGATAGAGCGCCAACAGCCCGATCGAGACGAAGCAAATAAATACTCTTTGGAAGGAAAGTCGCTTCACACCGATGACTATATCAAGATCATAATGTGTTAATAATCTTTTTTGAGGCTCGGCAGAGCTTAGAGCTGCGCAAGTAAACAACTAATGACTTCTACGCATCAGTCTCAAGAGCTTCAAGAAAACCGCCGCCTTGTACTTTGGGGCCTGGTTGCGCTGCTCCTGTGCTCGTCGTTCTTTGCCTTTTACAACTCGAACACTGCCTACACTTCCGATGAGGTTTGGAGCCTGCAAGCTGCGAGTTTGAATTTCAGGTCGGAAATCGCAACCTTAAAAGCAGACGTTCATCCCCCACTCTACTTTCTTATCCTTCATTCGTGGCTGCGGCTGTTTGGAACAGGAGAGCGAGCAGTCAGAAGTCTCTCGGGTTTGTTCTACATGCTCGGGGTCTTCGCTCTATTTGGACTCGCACGAGAGCTTTATGGGACGAAGACCGGTCTGCTATGTGCGGCTATTTATTTATCAAGCCCGCTGGCAATTCTGGCGGCGCAATTTGCGCGCATGTATTCCCTGCTGTCATTGCTTTCAATTCTATCGACCTGGCTCTATCTGCAATTTTCGATTAAGCGCCGTGATTCCCGTCTGCTATTCGTTCTCTATATTGTTGTTAATGCTCTGGGAACGTTTACACACATTGCATTCTTTTTTCTTCTCTTCGGACAGATAGTCGTCCACCTTCTTTTCTACCGCCACTTACGAATGAAGAGATTTGTAGTCGTTATTGTGTTGTCTATGGTCCCGTATTTGTTTCTCTGGGGCTCCGCCCTGCTGGCGCAAATTATCAACTCCGGAGAGGGCACCGCTTGGGTAAAAAAGCCAGGCTTGTCGATGCTGGGAGACTTGCTCTTCAATTACGGCGGAGCATTCTGGCTTGTACTTCCCGTGCTTGTGTATGTCCGATGGAAAGATCGTTCCCATTCCTCGGGAAACGCGGGCAAACCACGTCTGACAAATCTTCCGCTGTGGCTGCTCGTAATAACCATTTTGACGCCAATCCTCATTTCCGAGGTCAAACCGATTTTTAATTCACGTCTGGCCATCATCGGCGTGCATCTCTTTGCGCTCAGCATTGGCAGGTTTACAGGCAAAGGTGCGACCTATCTTTTGCCTCTTGCTATAGTCGCTCTTACAATCGCTTTCATAACCGTGGTCCATCCCGAGTCCGCACCCTGCGATAACCGCCAGATGGCGGTCTACCTAAGCCAAACCGCAGGTGATGGCGATGTGGTCATCTTCACCAGCCTGACTCGCTTGCCCATCGACTATTATCTCCAACAAGCGCCGACAAGAAAGAGGCTGTTTGAGACCAGCTTCCCGGCTGAAATCGATCATCATCCCGGCTATGAAGGCAGCGTTCGCAATCCGGCACGTCGGGCGGTGCTGGAGAGTGAAGCAAAATTGCTCGTTGATAAGATTGGGAAAATGCAGATGAGGCGAATCTTTTTTTTCCACGGTTTCCACTCCGAGGTTGATTCGATCCTCGAGCAACGGCTACGAGAGCAGTTTGAATTAATAAGCGGCGAGGGGGTGCAATGCGGCGAAGTTTCACCTTACTTCAAAGAAGTGTCTGTCTATCGATGAGTTGCGGTGTTTGTTAGGCAAGCCGCAGTGCGCTGGCGAGTTCTTTATCTGAACGTGTACGCCAGATGAGCGAGTCAAGGTAGTAGTGGAGCATGTTGGCTCCGATTAACGCAGAAAGCAGCAGCTCGTTCCCTTTTGCGGCGTACTGGGGAAGCGCAGCAAAAACAAGATTCAGAACAATTCCAGTCAGGAGAAACCTCGATAGTCGGCTATTGACCACCGCAGCCATTCCAATTGTTGAACGCGTGACTCCCGCGTATCTGTTGCGATTGTGAAACCAGGTCAACCGTTGGTATTGCAAACTGTGACCAACGTTTGTAGCAATCCCCGCGACTATCAATCCCTCGGCAGTGGGAAGAGTGCTCGCATAGGCAAAGGCGATCCAGTGAAGAGGGATAGTTACCGACAAAAGCAGTAGTTTGGGAAAATTGCAGATCTCCCGGCGTAATGCTTTGCCGATCTGATGCGTCAGGTAGAAAAGAACGAAAGCTCCATATAGAAGAGTTACCACGAAGACTAGCTGCTGAGTGCCCGGAATTTGTATCAGGCGGTACAGGTAAATCGCCCAGGGCAGCATCAGAGAGATCATAAGAAATCTTTTATCGAGGACCACGTCGCGACGCTCGCCAGTCTTGCGTTTGTAGAGCATTACAAAACCCAAGTGTTGTTTTGCGACATGGTACTGGGCCCAGGTTATTACCAGGAAAAATAACCAGCCGAAACCGGTACTCCATAACACCGGGCCGACTAGCGCAAAGGGAATAATCATCCAAAGGCGCCATCCAAGTTTTCGCCTGGCGGTCTTATCGAAATAAGTTCTGCTAGCGGTCGCGAAGACGTGTGGTCCATCAATAGCCAGATTCCAAATCAGCATGGCCGTCAGAATCGGGAAGCCGGCCATTAAAGCCAAAAGCGCAATATATCCAATTGCCGGACTGGCAATAAACCACGTTAAATCGTCGCGCCTGCTAATTATCCAAGCTGGAAAAGGCTTCGAGAGGGCAAACTGGGAAGTGAGAATATTTGCCACACTCATAGCAAAAGCATGTGCAAGAAACGTTCCCTTGAAATTGTTCTGGTTTTCGCATATTGACCTCGGTTTCACTGTTCGCCAGCGAGCACTTGTCGCAAAAACAAAGTTGGGCCTAGCCTTGCCTTAAAGTCACCGTTGCTGCGGCTTCGGCTGGCTAGGGGAGTTGGCTAATGACTTTTGAGGCAAAACTTGGGGCCTATCACTTGTCCGCTGTGGGATCGGTTGAATTACTTGGGGAATGAAGCCGATGCACTATTAGCGCAGTTTTAGGTGATACAGGCTGTATTCTCCGAACCTCTCGCCGGCGTCGCGCTCGTACCAGAGTTCAAGGTGCGACAAATCCGATTCGCCCTTGATAACTGCGTAAGTAAGCGGGTGCAGCAAAACTTTCTCGCGCGCAAAGGAATCCACGTAAGCCTGGTAGGCCCTGACCTCTTCGTCAATCTCTTGCGGTCGGATAGGCTCGAAATGAAAGCTCAGCATGGGTACCACTCTTTCGTGCCCAAAAATTGCTGTCCGAGCATAATGGTTCATAAAGGTGTCGGGGGACTTCTCATTCAAGAGCTCGCGTAAACGATTAGCGTCCGCGCCGGAATAATATAGATAGAGGTAGAACATTTCCTTTCGCTCTTGCTGAGATGCGCTGCCAAAATCCAACACTCCCATGCCCAGCAGTGTGCCTTGCGGCGTCCACGTAGGCAGTAAGCCCATCACATCACGCTCGGGAGAAAACACGAGTTGGCCTCTACCTTGATCCCGAAGGTCCGAAAGCGTCCCGTCTTGCTTTGACAACTCCTTCAAACGCCGCAGCACAGGGACCATCTGATCGGCAGCCAGGTTGGATCCATAGTTCGCGAGCACCGGCATGGATACCTCTACTGCTCCCCACAAAAAGCAGAGCATTGCAATCGATAACAACGCGCGCTGCCTAATTGAATGACGGAATACCATGGTCACAATTACCAGGCCAATTAGCACAGCATAATTCACAACAAAAGTTTCGAAGTGATACGGCTGCATTGACCTTCCTGTCACTATTTGTTGATTAAAAAGGACCAAAGGAAGTAAAGCGAAAGATGCAGCAAAAACAAGGCGCGTGTCGCTTTTTTTAGCTTTGCGGCGTCGAACGGCCATCACAAGCAAAACAAGAATGACTAATCCGATTATTTCAGGCGCGCGGAAAAGATCGGGCCGATGTGTCGAAACTAAAGTCTGCGCCTGATCTAAACTTGAAGCGCGCTGTGAGACAAAATAAAGGTAGGGCACTAAAGCGAAAATCGCTATTGCCAGAATTATCAGGAACAGGGATAACGCGCGGCGTCTCGTTTCCTGTGGTCGCAGATAAAGCCAAAGCAAGGCGAGGCACCCAAGCCAGGTAGCCGCAGCAGTCCATAGGTACAGATAAGAGAAGATCAGTACGGCCAGAGTTAAACCGGCAAAGATTGAGAAAAGCCAGGCGCGTCTTTTTTGTTCAGCATTTACCGCCTGCCAGACCAAAGCGCAAAAGATAAAGAATAACGGGAGGTCGGCCGCGGGTTGATATCGCCTTAGAAACGGTAGTCCCAGAAATACCACGCCTGGCTTTAGCGCCAATCCGATAATCCCCTGCCCTCCAGCGAGTGCGCCGAAACACAAGACGAACATTACGCCGACCGCCGATAATTTGCTATTGCCGGTGATAGAGGTGAGCAACCAATACAAGGACAAACTCGCCAGCAATCCCGCAACTGCGTGCAAGGCGACGAAAGCACTTGAGGCTGAAAGGTGACACACCCGGGCCAGACCAGCTATCGCGAAGGCTGGTATGAATTGAATTGAAAATGTTGATTCCGGCAGTGGCGCAGCCGGAGTGTTGTCCCGGCCCGCAAAGGGATCGTTGCGGCGTGGCCTGCCGTCTATAAGCGCGTTGATGTACGCTGAATAGAGAAACTCATCTCCCTGAAGAGTTGCATAGGCACCCTGCCAATCCCTGCCGCGAACGAGCCAAAAATGAATCTGTGGCGCCAGTGAGAGAAATACGATTGCCGTTGCTGCCAAAGCGCCTAACCTGACGTCGCTAGAAAAGAGTCTGCTCACAGAATTGAAGGCTCCACTCCCAGAGGGGCACTCAATGCAAGCCCAGACCAACCACGTGCTCCGGGTTCTGTATTCAGTTTTTGTGACTGGTCGAGCTCGAATTTCAGGCGTTTCTCAAAACGATTGCATTACGCCTTCTTCTACCGGCGCAGTTTCAAACGATACAGCGTGTAGGCTCCAAAATGTTCGCCCGAGTCACGTTCGTACCATCGATCAATATAAGAATAGTCAAACTCGCGATCAGAAGGTATCACGGCGTAACCGAGCGGAAACTTTAAGGCTTGATCGCGTGAAAAAGATCGAACACAGACTCCGTAGTTCCTGACTTCTGTCTCGATCTCATCCTCCCGAATAGGTTGGAAGTCCGGGCTAAGACGCGGTACCTCTCTCTCAGGGCCGAATATCAGCCTTTTGACGAAATGGGTTAGAAAGGTATCGTCAATCCGATCGTTTAAGAGTTCGCGCAGAAATTCCATGTCCTTTCCACAATAATACAAATGCTGGTAAAGCCGCTCTTTTCGCTCGGCCTCAGATAGACTCTGAAAAGCAACACTTGCAGGCGCCAATAATGATCCTTGCGGCGCCCAAGTCGGCAGAACTGTCGATATTCCAAACTCAGGGGAAAAGACCAAAGCGGGCGCTTTGCCATGACTATGTAAACCCTCCCAGGTGCCATCATGTGTTGCTTGTTCCTTCAACCGCATCAGCACTGGGACCATTTCGTCACTCCTTGCGTTCGCGCTATAACGTAAATGGAGATCCAGGCTGACGTCTATGGTCCCCAACAAAAGGCATGCGAATGTTATTAACAATGCGGTGCGGCGAGTAATCGACGGCCGCAAAAGCTTCACGGTGACTACCAGACCGAGTAGGACCACGTAATTCGCAATCAGGTCCTCATAGTGGTACGGTTGGATTGAACGCCCGGTAATAACCTGTTGATTGAAAACCAAAAAGGGCACCAGGGCGAACGATGTTGCGAAGATCAATTGGGGCTCCTTGCGGGAGATTCGATTTCGACGCACGCCCACGATTAGTGCCAGAAGAGTCAATGCTCCTATTATTTCCGGGAGGCGCAACAGATCGGGACGATGCGTAAACGTCAGAACCACAAGTTTTGCATTGTCGGATGCGGAGCGAAGATGGGAAATAAATAAGCGTAGAAGCCCATAGCCAGAATAACGGGCGCACTCACGAGTAGAATCACTGTAATCGACCTTCGCCAACCGACAGGCCGCACAACTAACCAAAGACAACCTACGCAAACAAACCATGCGGCTGCCGCTGTCCAAAGGTAAAAGTAAGAAAAAATGAGAAGGCCAACAGCCACGCCCGCGATTAGCGCCTTGACAGCCACAGCTCGTCTGGACGCAGTTGTGAACGCTTGCCAGATCAAGGTGCAGAACACGAAGAACAATGGAAAAGGAGCGGCAGGCTCGTAGCGTCGGAGAAAAGGCAGCCCAAGAAAAAGCAATCCCTGCCCGGCGGCGAGTGTGCCGAAGCACAGCACGATGAGTACTCCAATCGCTGCAAATCTGTTGTCGCTCATTACAGACGTCAACAGCCAGAAAATAGACAAACTGGCGAACAATCCCGCGGCGCCGATAAGCGCAATAAAGGCGGTGGATGCCGACGCACCAACCGCCCTTGCAGGAAGAGCAATGGCATAAGCGGGAATGAATTGAATGGAAAAAAGCGATTCTGGCAACGGCGATTTTGGATGATCATCCTGGCCCGTCGCAGGATCATTGCGACGCGGTCGGCCCTCAATCAGCGCGTTGACATAACCTGAATAAAGGAGTTCATCAGGTTGTAAGATTGTGTATGCGCCCTGCCATTGCGATCCGCGCATCAGCCAAAAATGAATTTGAGGGAAAAGTGCTAAGAACGTAATAGCCATCGTTGCCAGGGCACACCACTTAGATCTCACTACATAAGAAGGCGAAGAGGACATATGGTGGTTAATACTTGGCCCTGGAAAGAATCATAGATAGTTTATTCTAAACAACACTTTGGCAAGCCAGACCTCTACAAAACAAGCTGTTACGAATAATAAAACTTCAAGAATTAACTTCAGCCTTCTCTCGCTCGGCTTAGTTTTCCTTCCGGCGAAGCGCCATTGCACAGACAATCACCAAAATCATGATAAGGGGCAGTGGCCAGATCCATCCCAATGGGCGGTTCTGACGAGCGGCAAATAATGCAGGCCGCACGAAGGTTGCTGCTAGGACCACAACCGGGAAAACAGATAAAATTTTCGGTCTCTTGCTCCGAACAAAATCATAGGTCAGCGTTGCCGGCAAAAAGGCGACGAGCGTGTCCTGGTAGTGCACATATGGCGCGAGGAAAAGACCAAGTAGTACGGTCAACGCGAAACGCAATTCGAACTCGCGTGATGAGCGACATAACCAAAAGGTACCGACCGCACCCGTAAACAATGCAAGATAAACCAAGGGCATAAGTGCTTGCGGCGGCACTATCCAGTAGAGAATCATGCGCAGGTTATTCATTAATGTGGAAAATGCACCGTAGGGTTCGCCATGCGCACTAACTTCGCGTAGCACGCGCAAATAATCGAGCCAGACGTGAAACCCCAAGACAAACGAAACAATAAGATCGACAAGCACTCCCAAGCCAATTGCTACGCCAATTAGTCGCCAACGTCTTTGCGCGAAGGGGATGAGCGCGGGAAGTAAAATGAGCTGTGGCTTAACGGTCGCGGCGATGAGCCAAATGGCTGCCCTTGCGTCACGACCCTCACGAAGTGCCAGATAATATTCGAGAACACAGGCAAACACTAAAACGGTCATCGTACCTAGTGCCAAGCCATACCAGAAGACCTCGGTGGCTAAGACCGTTGTGAGCAGCAACATTTGCTCGCCACGTGACCAACGCGCCGCCAACTGCCAAAGCCGGTAAAGTACCCAAGCTGCGATCAGGCAGTCGAAGGCTAAGAAGACTGAGGCCGCAACCTTCGGAGACAGGTAGGCGAATGGAGTAAGTAAAAGAGCGGCGTGAGGAGGATTTATGAAAGGGAATAAGCCGAAGCTGGGATCCGAACTCTCCAGACCCAGAGCCTTCGCCTGATAGACTTTCTGTAAGTTGAGATCGTAAAGGCTCGAACCTTGCCCGTCGCGCACAATGGCGCCACCGGTGTAGTAAATGAGGAAGTCGGAGCCAGTAAGTCGGTCAGCGATTGTCAGAACTGGTAAGGCGTAAGCGATGGCGACCAGTAATTGTGCCGTTATGAACAGGCGCCATGAAGTATTCACAGTTACAGCCCTCTTTCAAGAAGACAGTTAGTGATTCTCGTGAAAGGATCGCGTCTGGGCCGCGACGCTGAAGTGCGCGCAGGCCCTCAATAGGACTGAACGGTTGACGCCACCAACAACCGAACGCCGACTCCAGCAACTAGAGCAAGGAAAAGTAAGCCAATAACCAGATTAGTTTGTTTCATAACGTACCCAACCTAAGCTTCTGAGTTCGACACAGAAAACATAGGAAAGGGTCAGTAGCACCGGTGTAATAATCTGAACGCCCGTCAGCTGGCAAATGGGAACCGAAAAGAATGAAATAACGAAAAAAACGGCTAGTAACTCTGCGTTAACGAATCGGTAGGCGACGATCATTAGTGGGACGAGAAGAATTAGATCGTAGACTGGTACGTAAGGGCTAAAAACCATCGTCGGGACCATTGCTCGTTCGGGATTGTGCCTTGTTAGATACGTAAGCGGAAGAGCCAACGCCATGCCGAGGTACTTGATGTCGACATTGAACAATTGTCGAACGAACGCGGCCAGATCAGTATGCATCGCCGGGCGCGTGAAACCAATACCAACCAACGAACTGAACTCGCGCAAGATCGCCGCGTACCGAATCAATCCCGCTGGTCCAATCATCCAGACTGAAAGCATTATCAATAAGCCTGAGACAGCAGTAAAGCCGATAAGCGTCCGGAACTGCCGACCGAACAAGAGCGCGGGAAGAAGGAAAACAACGAGGGTTGGTTTATAAAGCAACAACCCCAGGACAGCACCCGCAATAAGCTTTCGCTGTCTCCTCATCAAGTAAAGCCATAACGCGAAGATGAAACAGCCGATTGCCGATATTTGCCCTCCAGCGATCACGAGCATAAGGAAGGGTGGAAAGGCCAGACAGACTAAGAAAGTAATTCCACGGGGCAAAGGCTCAAGCCGCAATGCCAATGTTATGGCCCCTAGATAAAGACCAATAGAAATTAGTATCCAGGTTAAGTATGCAAGCCGCAGCGGGAGACGGGCCAGCGGAGAAAACAGGATCGCCGCGTAAGGAGGGGTCACAAATGGAATAGCTAAACCCGCAGGTAGAAATTCACGAGTTAGATCATCTTGAAGTTGGAAATCATAGAGGCGATGCGATCCGTACTGGTTGAGTATTTTTCCAGCGGTATAGAACTCAACGAAATCGCCTGCGAATGGAGCACCGGAAAGGGTCAACCTTCGTGTGAAGCTGAAACCGATCATTAGAGAGTTAATACAGATCAGCAACAGGCAGTAGTTTCTGACTCTTTTGGCCGTCAATAGCGAGGTGAGCATGTGCCGCCACGCCGCAAGGCGTGTTCCAACTTGGAATTCGCTAATTTTGAAGCCGGTCAAGACAGTGCATTGTTGCGCGGCGGGGCGGTAGGGGAACCACGTAGTGGTAGTGCGTTTTGTCACAGCTGCTCGCCAGCGAGCAGTAGCGGTTCTAGTGGATCGACAGGCACCCGAAGACTGACCGCGTGGCAGCCAGGCATGGGAAACCAGCAACTCCAGCCTTTCCGTTTGTTAGCCGATCAATTGTGTTGGCTTGCTGGCTCATGCCCGTATCTCAGTTACACGGCACAGCCGTTGCTCCCAATGCCCGTCGAGCGTCGATCTGCCTGAGGCTTCTTTCAAAGCAAACGAAATTCCAGGCAGGTACGATCTTCACGAATCGCGACGCTTTGACAAATGCCGGAGTGCCCTAGTGACATCTGCCCAAAAGAAAAGAATTGGAATATTCGTAATAGCGTATAACGCTGTAAACAAGCTTGACTGGACGCTCGATCGCGTTCCTGAAGAAGTTTGGCAAAAGGTTGATGAAGTATTTCTTTTTGATGATTGCTCGACGGACAACACTTATTATGCCGCTATTGGTTACAAGCACGTAAAGGGTATTGAAAAGCTCACGATTCATCGCAACGCACGTAACCTCAGATATGGTGGGAATCAAAAGGCCGGCTATCAATACGCTATTGCGCGAGGCTTTGACGTTGTTGTAATGCTTCACGCCGATGGCCAGTACGCTCCGGAAGTACTAGCTACTCTCCTTGAGCCCTTCGAGAACGATGAGGCTGACATGGTCTTCGGATCGCGCATGGCGGCCGGCGGCGCTCCGCTCGCAGGTGGCATGCCCTTCTACAAGTTCATAGGCAACAAAATTCTCACCTACCTGGAGAACACTCTAACCGGAATGCAACTATCAGAATTCCATTCCGGATATCGAGTCTTCAGTTGTGAAGCGCTAAAGAAGGTTCCCTTCATGCTGAACTCTGGCGAATGGCATTTTGATACCGAGATACTGATGCAGTTTCACGAGGCTGGACTGCGAATCGTGGAACGTCCTATCCCTACCTACTACGGTGACGAGATTTGCTATGTTAACGGCATCGCGTACGCCTTTAATTGCATAAGATCTGCGTTAAGGTACCGTTTACATAAAGCTAAGCTGCTGTACGAACCCAAATTTGATGTAAAGCCGGACTACCACATTTATAAGAAAGCGGATCCCTACAGTAGTCACGGGCAAATCATGAGATGGATCGAACGTGAACGACCCGAAGATGTCCTGGAGGTCGGTACGGCGACGGGCTATTTAACGGCTGACATGAAGAAGGCTGGCTGTAGAGTAACTGGGGTCGAGCAAGATTCTGAAATGGCCGATATTGCTCGTCAGTATTGTCATAAGATGTTTGTAGGCGATATTGAAACACTGGATCTTGAGGATATGGGTCGTTACGACGCGGTGATTTTGGGCGACGTGCTTGAGCGTGTTCGCAATCCCAGGGAAGTTCTTCAAAGGTTCAGCAAATTGCTTAAGCCTGGTGGCAAAGTTCTGATGTCGCTTCCAAACTTCGCGAATATTTGGACCAGGCTTAACTTGTTCCTGGGCAGGCGATTCAATCATGGTTCTGTGGGCGTATTGGATGAATCACGTTTGCGGTTCACGCTAGAAAGCAGCAGGCAGTTGGCCGCTGATTCCGGACTACATATCGACGGAGTGAATGCTACACCCATTCCACTACCATTGCTTTTGCCGGCCACTCGCAAGGGGAAACGCCTCAGTTTTCTCCACCGAGTGAATTGGGGTCTCACTAAACTCAGGAAAACACTGTTTGGCTATCAATTCATCCTCATCTGTAGACCCAGGGAAACAGATAATGGCTCGAAGATCTGAAATTTTCCGGTTTAACCTACTTTCAAAAATCACCGCTAGCCTCTCGTCAAAAACCTCATGCTAAAACCTTATTTCAGTCTCAATCGGTAAATAATGAAGTCGCCGACCCGCTCGCCCACATCACGCTCATACCATCTGTCGAGATTCGAAAGATTGTCAGCAGATGTCACTACGGCGTAAGAAAGGAGTGGACTAGCCGCCTCTGAGCGATTAAAAGCAGAGCAAAACATCCTGTACTCATCGTTGGCTCTTTCAATCTCTTGCGGGGTTATTGGCGGAGGGTCACCTGCAAGAATCTCATTTTCCCGCTCAGCACCAAATATTTCGCCACGGACACCGCCTTCGTGCTGAAACAATGTCCTCAAATCCTGCTCACTCACCCCGGAATAATACAAATATTTATAGAACCTCAGCTTTCTCTGCGCGGTATCCATAGCTGAGAAGTAGTATAGGTAGTGCGACCATAGGACCCCATTCGACGTCGATGTCGTGAGCGAATGAGTTAAAGGAGGAAAGGTAAACACCACGCCGGGGCGACCCTTAAGTTTCAGAGCCAAGGCTAGACCTTTATCTATTTCGACAGTAGTATTCAGCGTGTTAAAGGCAGCACGTCCGCCCAAGCCTATCCCTATGACTAAGCCCCCAATCGCCAGGTAAAATAGAACCCGCGTCGGCAAATTTCGCCGCATCAATCCCAAAACTAAAAACAGCGCAGTTAGAATCCAATAGTTTGCGATGTACCACTCATAGTGGAAGGGTTGCAACGAGCGGCCAGTTAATATTTGGTGATTGAAGACCAGTATTGGTGCGACCGCTAGAGACAATATGAACAAGATCTTGGGCTCCGGCCAATCCAAGTGTTTCATCGCCAATCGGATCGTGATTATGACAATGGCCAAACCGTAAAGCTCCGGTCCACGAAACAAATCGGGACGATGTGTAGACTCCAGAAGGACTGCCTGCTCGATGACCGGTGCACGATGCGCGAGCAGCCACAGATACGGAACAATAGCAAATGCTCCAATGAGAGCAATCACACCAAACACGCGTAAGATGATCCACCAGTCAGCGG
>DATLBQ010000316.1:0-5299 GCA_035526805.1 Pyrinomonadaceae bacterium | reverse complement strand
CAAGCTGATTCCGATCAGCGCAATCACTGAAGCAAGGTTGTCGATCCACGTTCCGCGATTTTTACCAGCGACAACACCGAGTGGAATGGCGATAAGCACAGCGATTACGAGCGCTGCCAGCGCCAGTTCGATAGTTGCGATATATCGTTCCTTGATCAGATCGATTACAGGCCGATCAGTGCGAAACGATCGGCCCATATCTCCATGAAGCAGGGCGATCCAATACTCGGTGTAGCGATTAGCGCCGCCGTGCCATTTGAAGTGCCGCTCGCCGGCGGCGTCTCTGGGAAAGGAAAAGAAAAACGGCGGCCGATCGAGACCATGCTTTTCACGAAATTGTTCAAATTGTTCTGGCGTCGCTTGTTCACCGAGGACCGACACGGCCGGATCACCGGGTACTAGTTCAATCAATAAGGTGACCAGCGAGACCACCGTCCAAACTACGAGCAGGAAGATCGCGAAGCGTCGCAGAATTGGAAAAAACTTATGCTTAAAAAATGAACGCAATCTGGCGTGTCTCGATGAAGGGAATAGACAAAAATCGCGGGGATAATAGCATAGCGTTCGTGAGGCAACGCGGTTTTGGATGGCAAAAAGAACGTAGCCCGGAAGGAAATCTAAAACGCTCGCGTGGCCCCGACAACCGCGCGCTCGCCATGAAATCCCCCGGGCTGCGCTCTAATGGTTGCAAGCGTTAGTCGGTTGCAACCAATCTCATGAGTAGGTCAGACATTCCTGTCCGTCCTGTAATCCCTGTGGACGGGCAGGACTGCCTGTTCTACTTACCTGGGCGCGTGCCCAGATGCAACGCTGCAATTCCCCAGGTGAGGTTCCGAAAACTAATATTTTCAAATCCCGCTTCTTTCATTAAAGAAGCTAACTCCAACTGGTCTGGAAATCGCGAAACCGAATCAGGCAAGTATTGGTACGCGCTCTTCGAACCACTTATCAAACCGCCAAGCTTCGGAAGCAATTTCGTAAAGTAAAATTTGAAGATTGAACTTAGAACAGGAGCTTTTGGCTTCGAGAATTCAAGCACCGCAACCTTGCCCCCCGGCTTCAGGACTCGCAATAGTTCTTTTATTCCTGCTTCGACACTCGTTAAGTTTCGCAAGCCAAACGCAATCGTCGCCGCTTCAAATGAACGATCTGCGAAGGGAAGTTCAAGTGCGTCGCCTTCTACAAAGCGCATTATCGAACTTGACCTGGCTGCCTTCGTCGCCGCGATGTCGAGCATCGGTCGGCAAAAATCTATACCAACGATTTGCGCGTGCCCGCTTTGCAAAAGAGTGAGCGACAGATCGCCGGTGCCACATGCGACATCAAGAATCCGCGCTTCACGATCCGCGAGAGTAGCGGAAAGTGTCTGCACGACTAAACGTCTCCAGCGCTTGTCGACGTTGCCGGATAACAGGTGATTTAAAAGATCATAGCGAGCTGCGATTGACGCAAACATCTCGCGGACGCGATGCGCGTGCTCATTCGTCGTTGCGCTTTCTTTGTCAGGCACAGTTAACCGGATGCGGCTATCGATTTGGTTGCAGGTAGATTGCGAATGATTTGTGATTACTCCGGCTTTTGAGGAGTTTTGATTTGAGGCTTCACGTTGTTATTTGTCTTCAGATCAGATCTTGATTCAACTGGTGGATCAATCTTGGGTGCGATCTCTCCCATGCTTTCTACTTTTCCGTAGCGCTCGATTTGTGCTTTCAGCACCTCCGCGTTTCCCACAACTACCGAAGCAAAAGCGCTATCACGAACCAGGCGGCTTGCGGCTCGCTGGATATCAGCACTGGTTATCGCGCTCAGGGTGCGCAGTTGTTCTGCGATTGAAGGAAGTCCGTAAGTATCGCTGTCGAGCCAGGCGCCGGCAATTCCATCAGCGTTAGCGAGTTCTTTGTTGGCAAGAGCCAGAACCTCGTTTCTTGCCTGATCGACCTCTGCGGCACTAACCGGCGAATTCGCCAGAGACTGAATGACTTCTCTCGCCGATGCGAGTGCTTTCCCGGCGAGCAGGTTGTCAACGCCGACGCCCATCACAAACATGCCGGGTAACACAAAGGCTTCGTGCCTGACGAATACGGGACGCTGCGCAAGTTCAGGAACCTGCTTAATCCAGCGCTGTCGAGCGAGCACCGCTAGTAATTCTGTCGCCGGTGTATCCGCGTCTTGTCGACTGAATCCGCGCAACCCGAGCCTTACCTCAACACTTTGATCGGCAGGCGAATTGATGATTAGTGTGCGCGCGTCAGGCGCCTGCGGCTGCCGGAAAGTGGCAGGTACAACCTTTTCGCTCTTGCGCCAAATGCCCAGCAGTTGACGAAGGGCCCGCATCACTCGATTAGATTGAACACCGCCAATAATTGTCAGTGTGGAGGTGTTTGCACTCAGGAACCGCTCACGTGCCAGCATCAAATCCGCCCGCTGGACGCGTTCGAGTGATTCCACGCTGCCACCGTAGGGACGTCCGTAGGGAAAATCTCCGAACAAGCGAGCGGCGATTGCTCGATCGGCCAGCATCGCAGGGGAGATCGCTGTTTCCTTCAAGACCTTTATCCGTCCTTCGCGAACCTTCGCAACATTTTCCGGGGTCAACTGAGGAGTAACCAGGGCAGTTCGCAGGATTTCGACCATCCGCTCAAACTCGCGCGCTCGTCCCTGCATGGTGATTGTTAAGGAATCGTAATTCGTCGTTACATTCAGACGTCCCTGCATTTCTTCGGTGAAATATTCGCGCGTGGTTGGGTCAGGAAACAGGATGTCACCCAGAAGCGCCATGGTTCCGGCTTTTCCAGCCAGATCAAAGGCAGCACCGCTGTGGACGCGAAGTTTTATCAGGACCTCCTGATCTCCGGGACGCGACCAAATCAACACGCGAAGCCCGTTGAGCAGCCGGGCGCGCTCGGGCTCCATTGGAACCTGTGCCGGAACTGACGATTGAAACAGAACTAAGACAGCCGCAGCCAGCACGCCTTTTATCAGCAAACTCTTCAAAGCTATTAATTTCATAAGCGTCTCAGCCGCAGACGACGATGATTTAAGGTCGTTCGACAAAATAAGGGAAGCAAAAACATCTTAAATGCGGCATATTTAGTCGTCAACCGTTTGGCCTCTAAATGCATCCAACGCCTTGATTTGAAGGGTATTGACCCAACCCGAGCTTCCAGGGCGCGCAGGGCGATTTCGCGGGCGACACGATTTTCACTGCTTGGTATTTGAATTTAGGGCTGCGAAGAACCCTTGAATATAAGAAAACGGCGTATCTTTTTTCCTTCTGCCGGTAATATTAGTAGGAGACGATTCCTGCAGAATCGAGTGCCGATTGCCAGATAGTAGAAACACAGACGAACTTTTGCTTGAAAAAGCAGGAGCTGGCGACCAGGCGGCTTTTATAGAGTTATACGACCGGCATCGTGCGGCAATTTTCCGCTTCGCGTACAGGATTTCAGGATCCATTGAGCGCGCTGAAGACATTACGCACGACTGTTTTTTGAGTTTGATAAAGAAGCCTGCTAACTTTCAACCTGGGCGAGCGTCTTTGCGTACTTATCTTTTGTCTGCGGCCCGCAACCTTTGGTTGAAACAGCTAAGGACGTCGGCGAGGGAATCGGCCGTGGATGAAGTCGGCGAGGACGGGTGGGTTTCGTTCGACAAGGAACCGTTGAGTCGAATACTTGACGATGAGCTGGCTGGGAAGGTTCAACAGGCAGTATCCAGCTTGCCGCCTCTGCAAAAGGAGGCGCTGGTGTTGTTTGAATACGAAGGAATGCCGCTGAATGAAATTGCCGCCATGGTCGGTACCGACGTTGGCGCCGTAAAGTCTCGGTTACACCGAGCCAGGGAGCGACTACGAAGTATTTTGCGTCCCTACCTGGAAAATAGGCCGGAATTGAATAGTAATCGGGAAATTGTTACTTTGGAGCAGGCTTGAAATGAGTACTATGGGGCCGGAAGTGCCGAGAAAAAGATTTATTTCTGAAGACGAGCTTAAGGGTTTGCTCGAGCGCTGGATTGCTCCTGAACCCTCAAAAAGTCTCGATCAGCGAATAGCAAACAGTTATTATAGGGAAATGGGAAACGCTGAGAGCGTAGCCGCCTCAGCGCAGTTCCCCCAAAGCCAACACGAGGTAGTTAAGATGAAGTTTTGTTCCACGTGCAAGGAAGAGTTCGCGGACAAGTTTAGTTTCTGTCCGGTGGATGGAACTCCTCTAAATGTGTTTGTCTCTGAACCTGAAGAGAACGTCCTTAATTCAAGTAGTGCGACTGAGCCCTTGACAGCGCGCGAGCCGATTTTGGCTGGCACGGGGTCTATGGCGCTCGCGCCGCGCGGCGAGTTTCATCTGACCATGATCGATGACGCCGGGCTGATGGGGAGACTAGCGAAAGAAATAAGCGACGTCGCCCATGAGTATCAATTGACGTGGCCGGAGTTTAAGCGTGACCCATTTGGATTTACGAAGCGATCGCTGGTTGGCTACGGCCAGATGGCGGCGAAGTTTTTCGGCAACCGAAACGTGCTCGCCGGCCTGATCGTGGCGGTAATCGCTATGGTAGGTTTGGTGGGTATCGTTGGTCTGCTTGATCGCGCGCAGCCGGGCGGTATCTCGCGCACAGGCTTTATTACCTTTGCAGTAATAGCAGGATTGATCCTGGCTGGGATTTTCATTACCTGGCTCAGCAAGAGTCGAAGCGGCGCGGTGCTCGGCGCCCCCGAGGCGGAGTCAAACAATGCAGTGCTCGGAATGGTAGTCGCGTTTTCGTTCTTCCTGCTGATGATTGGCGGCAGTGTGCTCTACAATTTCTGGCAGAACAGACAACAGGCAATCGAACAAGCTTCGGATCAGCTCGTCGTCCAACAATACATCGACATTCCCAACGAACAGCCGACGCCTGATGAAGGCACTGCCGGTCTGAACAAAGGCAAGGGCGGCGGCAGCAAACCAAAACAGGAAAAGGCCGGCGGCGGCGGCGGCGGTGGCCGCCAGGAACAAAAACCGGCATCGTTTGGAAAAACTCCACAAGCTTCGTTGACAGTCCCGCAAGTCGTCGCACCTGACCCGCATCCGCCTACGATAAAAAATCCGGCTTTGCCCGTGGCGGCTACGTTGGTTGCGGATCCGATGTTGGTTCCGCCAGATGCGCGCGCTCTTAACTACGGCCTACGCGATTCCAAAAGCCTTGAGCCATCGTCAGGACCGGGCACGGGCAACGGTATGGGAACCGGAACCGGCGGCGGTATGGGACCAGGCGAAGGCGGAGGTCTTGGACCCGGCCGCGGCGGCAACGTGGGCGGTGGTGA
>DATLBQ010000315.1:0-3843 GCA_035526805.1 Pyrinomonadaceae bacterium | reverse complement strand
AGGGCGCTTGGAAATTGTGAAGACGGTGGAGCCTTGCGAAGAGAACGTAGTGGCGACTTTGTTGTCCAGCCCCTGAATGATAGTGACCACCGCGATTACGGCTGCGACGCCGACGACGATGCCCACCAGGGTTAGGGCCGTGCGCAGTTTATTTGTGCGCAGGCTGCCAAGCGCAACCAGAAAAGCCTCCCACAAGGCCGTTAAACGAAGAAAGGATATCGCGCGTTTGCGGGCGCGAGCAGTAACTTCGCCGTTTGCAGCGGTTGGGTTTCTCCCCGTTTGTTCTGTCGTGAGTTCTGACATGAAAACAAAAACGGGCGGGTGCGCAGAACGGGATTCGCGGGACCGCGGATTCACGCGGAAACATATAAATCAGAATACGTAATTCAAAAGATTTTCTTGAACCCGCGTTTATCTGCGTTCATCCGCGGCTAATTCGAGTGTCATCTGATCTTTTCGTCTTTTTCGATCAGTCCGTCGCGAATAGAAACTACGCGGTGCGCCCGCGAAGCTATGTCATGTTCGTGCGTAACGACAATTATTGTATTTCCCTCGCCGTGCAAACGCTCGAAGAGATCCATGATCTCCATGCTGGTATGTGTATCAAGCGCGCCGGTCGGTTCGTCGGCCAAAAGAATTGAAGGATTGTTGACTAAGGCGCGAGCAATCGCCACGCGCTGTCGTTGTCCGCCGGATAACTCGTTGGGACGATGGGTGACGCGGTCGGACAAATCGACTGCCGACAACGCTTGCTTAGCCATCTCGTGACGCTTCGCAGAGCCGATGCCACCATAGATCAATGGCAGTTCTACATTGTGAAGGGCGGTGGCGCGAGCCAGCAGATTAAAGGTTTGAAAGACGAAGCCGACTTCCTGATTGCGTATACGGGCCAATTCATCGTCATCCATTTCCGAAACATTTTTGCCGTTGAGCCAGTATTCGCCGCTCGTCGGCGTGTCGAGACAACCGATGAGGTTCATCAGGGTTGACTTGCCCGAGCCGGACGGTCCAATGATGGCGATGTACTCGCCTTTCGGAATGTCGAAAGAGACACCATGAAGCGCATGCACTTGTTCAGACCCCATCTGGTACGTTTTCCAGATGTTGCGCATCGAAATCAGCGAGCCGGGGTCATGCGGCCGCTTGATTAAGGGCTCCGCGGGCAAGACGGCTGGTTCTGTGGGTGATACCAGTGTTGCTTCGCTCATTAGCTGCCCTCGTTCGCGTTCGCGTTTGCGCCCGTTTTGCGTTCCTGCCGTTTAACCTTCATGCCGTCCTTGAGTGTCTTCAATACGCGGCTTGGTCCTCTCACGATTTCCTGTCCGGGATTAACACCGCTCGTAACTTCGATGTCAGCCTCACCCGTTATGCCGGTGGTTACTTCAATAAATCTGACCTTATTGCCTTCGAGCAGATAAACACCCTTCACACTCTTCGGTTTTTCCCCGCTCGCAGGAGTCGGAGTGGGCGCGCTGCCGGCAACGGTCGGGGACGGCGCAGGAGGCGCTTTCTCAACGATTGCTTCGAGTGGCACTGCGATCACGTTGTTCTTTGTCTTAGTGGTGATAGTGGCCGTCGCGCTCATGCCTGGTCGGAGGCCGTTGCGGATCTCGTCAGGCATATCGCGCAGCTCAACGGTAACTTTGAATTCCTTTGCTTCCTGCACATTCACGCGGTTCGACAGTCCGCCCTGCGTGTCTGATTTGGAAACCGCCAGGGGGTTCTTTTGTGTGACGACCGCAGTAATTTCCTTGTCGCCCAGGGCGTCCACTTTCACTTTCGCCTGTTGACCCACTTCCACGTTCGAAATCTCTGTTTCGTCTACGTTCACTTCCACATTTATCGTCGACATGTCGGCTATGGTCATCAGCGGAGTGGACGATAACTGCGATACGGCATATTCACCGACGCGCGTGGGAATATCAGCAACGACGCCGTTGAGCGGCGAAACCTGTGTTGCCTTTGAACGTTGACTCGACTGTCCGCGCAGCAGAGCCTGCTGCTGGCTTGCTCGCATCTCTGAAGATCTGATTCCGGTTTTTGCTTCCTGGACCGCGAGCTTTTGCTGGTTGGCCCTTTCCACCGACTCTTTGACGGCTATTCTTTGCGACTCGAGATTCGCCCTGGCGGTTTGTAAGGCGATCTTGGCCTGATCAAAACGATCGCGCGCGGCGTCGTATTCCGAGCGTGATGCAACGCCCGACTCGATGAGATCGCTAAAACGCTTGAGTTCACGTTGCGCCGTATTGAGATCAACCTGCGCGCGATCTACCGAAGTTTGCAAGGCGACCAATTGCTGTCGCGCAGATGCCACTGAAGCCTCCGCGACCACCAAACCCTGTTGGGAGCTGGCAACTGCATTGCGGGCGCTCTGAATGTCATTCATCGCCTGTTGTGCCGCGGCCCATTGCGCTTCCTGGCTGGATTGCAGTTGGGTGGGATCGACACGTACCAGCGGCTTGCCCTGTGTGACCTGGTCGCCAGGGTTAACATAGATCTCCTCGATACGTCCTGGAACCTCGCTGGTTAGTTTGATGTAACGAATGGGTCTTACTTCGCCGGATGCGGTGACGGTCTGTCGCAGTTCAGGCTTGACCTCCAGTTTCACTGTGGTCACTTCCGCTTCGTCCTTGCGGCTCGCAAATACGCTGATGATGATAATCAAAGCCAATACCGCGACGGCGGAGACCGCGATAATGATCTTCTTCTTCCGAGTTAAAGCCATAACGTCTTCCTTAGTTTGGGGGATTAGAGCTCATTAAAGTTTTGTCAATATTGTAATTTACTCGAAAACGCGCGCATTCCAGAAACGCACCTGATTCGAGTAATTGTTACGTCAAAAAAGCATCAACAGTTTCAATTAACAAGAGTTCTCCCGGGTCCAAACGGTAGCGGGTTAGTTTGGGGCAAATGTCCGATAAACTTAGTTTGTCGCGGCGTTACGACAAGTTAGAGCTTATCGGAAATCAAACAGACCGCCGGGGTCGAAATGCCTGCGTTGGCGAGTCGAATGCTTTCGCGTTAGAATGATCTACCGTTCCTGGCTCAGTTCTAATGTACAACTTGAGAATTTACTGCGGATTGGATGCCGCTCGCAAACTGCCGAAAAATCATGATTACGTGTGAAAGGTGCAAAGCCACAAACCTCGACGGCGGACAGTATTGCGATGAGTGCGGGGCGCCGTTGCGGCCCAACTCGCGATCCAATCCGGGGGTGGATACTTCCGGCGTCAACCTGGTTAAAGCAGAGCCCGAAGGAAAAAACGGGTCTCATTCACCGGCGGACATTCCGCAACTTGAGATCGTGGGGCCCAACTCCGGCCCGGTCTTGAATCTTTCGTCCGCCAGGGGTTCAACCGAGAAGGCCCACGCAAAGCTCGTAATCGAACGTGGCAAGTCGGTCGGTAAGCAATTTCTGCTCAACACGGCGGAATCTCAAATTGGACGTTGGGACGCCGACGGAGGCATTTTCCCCGATGTAGATTTGGATTCCGATGACCCGGAAGCGAAAGTGTCGCGCCGCCACGCCCGTATTATCTTCACTGACGGAAAGTATGCGCTGGAGGATCTTGGCTCCACTAACGGCACGTTCATTAATCGCGGAAAGAGATTGTCACCGGGAACGCGCGAGCCGTTGAACGACGGCGATGAGATCATCGTGGGAAAAACGTTTTTACGTTTTCAAATAATTAAGTAATGGCGCGGACGCGCGTCTGCTGCTTTGCAGTATCTGCAACCTTGTGGGACTAGCGCAAATGGGTGAGTGTCGCGAATGTGGTACACAGACGGTGCCGGGCGAGGCGTTCTGCAGCAACTGCGGCACGAAGAACCCGGTGGCGCCGA
>DATLBQ010000314.1:0-20950 GCA_035526805.1 Pyrinomonadaceae bacterium | reverse complement strand
TTTGTGTGGGTCGCTGGTCTTCTTTGACATCTGAGGAAGGATGGACGCGCCGAGTTTCTGGCGGCCTATCCGTCACGGGCAGTGGTGTATCACTTGGTGTTTCCCGTTCAGGCTGTGATGGCTCGGTCTGTGACGGACTGTCTGTTTCATCATTCATGTTTGCCTGCTTTCTTTTGTCTTAGTTTTGCGCGTTCGTCTTTCGCAATCTCTTTGTCTAGCTCTTTCTTAGGTACAGCCATTAAGGCTTTAGCGAACCGCTGGAAACGTTCTTCCAACGGCTCGCCTTTCGCAGGTTTAGACCGCGTGTCAGCTTTCATGCTTCAACCTTTCTTTTTCTTCCCTCGCCGTGGCGGGCGGTGTCGTGTCTTAGTGGGACGTTTCATACCCCGCAGGCTCTTTGCCGGTCAGTTGTTTATAGGTAACGCGCTTGCCAGTGATTTGCGACGCCGCTTTGATGAAGCGATCCGAATCGTCAGCCTTGCGGTTGTTAAATCTAAAACTCTGTTCGTCAAGGTAACGGAACAGATGAAAAGGTTCAACGGATACGTAAGTACCTTTCAAGGTGCGTTTGAGAAGCGACCAAGAGTTTTCGATGCCGTTAGTGTGAACGTTGCCTTCAACGTACCGCTCGGCATGGTTGATCACGTTATGAATGTAGCGAGACTCAAGACCATTGTAAGAAACCCACTTGTCAGTGTGGACGGTTGCGCCGTGCTCTACATACCGCTCTACATGCGGCTGAAGGCTTCCCATAGTCAAATCAGCGACTACATGCGCTCTCACTTCGCCGTGGCGTTCAAGCAGACCCATCACAGCAACCTTGCCCGCGCCACCAGTACCCATATGTCGGCGTTTCGATTCGTGCATGTTGCGAGCAAGGCCACCTATAAAAGTTTCGTCAACTTCAACTTCGCCCGAAAACTTTTTGAAGGTTCCGGTCTGCATGGCCTTACGGATACGGTGAAGCAAAAACCACGCGCTCTTTTGGGTCACGCCCACGCTGCGGTGAATCTCATAAGAGCTAATGCCGTTCTTCGCGTTGACGATCAGCCAGATAGCAGTCAGCCATTTATCAAGGTCGATAGGACTATCTTCCATGATGGTTCCGATCTTGACGCTGAAATGCTTTTTGCAGCCCTTGCAAATCCAGATGCGGCGAGTCTTAACAAACGAGTATTCGCGGGACTCACAGCGTGGGCATTCGATGCCATCCGGCCAACGGATAGCGACCATGCAGCCAAGCGCGGTGTCTGGATCGGAAAAGTAACGGACTGCCTGAATAAGTGTCTTTGGAAAGGCTTCGTTTTTCATCGTGGGAGCATTGTCCCACAGATTTGCATATGAGTCAAGTATATTATTGCCCTATTTAGGACCGGACTACTCTAGAGGCGGATGTTATATACCAAGCAAGTATTACTTGGGGTTTGATATGTTCAAGGCGGGGACAGCTATGAACAATTCGGTCTTCGCCATGGAATCTGGCAAAGTAATTTACATTGATCCCAATTCAAGTTGGACCTTACAACAGTACAAGCGATAACACAGCGGGGTTTGTTTCTTTTTCAACAGGAAGCGGCACTAACAACGTCGCACTTTACCGACATTTGCTTCGATTAAGTGTGTGCGTACAGGTTGGCGACATTATCAATGCAGGCACGAAAATAGGGGAAATAGGTTACTGGAGTCCTCCTTATTTGCACTTGGGTATTTGGGCGAATAGCCTCCGGGCCGAGCGGAGATGCGAATAGACGGGGTGCGTGAGATCCTGCCGATCTCAGGCATATGGATTTCTGAGAATCGGTTGGGTCCCATCTCATACAGGAGCAGGTGCCCGTGATCCTAGAGAATAAAGATCATTCCCGCCCAGGCGTCGACCTGTTTGAAACCGTCTCCGTAAACGAAGTTGCCCGGACGTACGTTGTCCCAAGTGCCGTCTGGCGTGATCCGGTAGACCCCCGTTTGCGACAGGACCACTGCTCGATTGTGGTCCAACGCCACAATGGAATGCGGCCATCCGTCAACGTGCGTATTCGTCCAGTTGTTGCCATTGTCCGTGCTGGTCGCCACCCCAAAATCCGTTGCGACATAGATTTTTCTGCGGTTGTCCGGGGCCACGCTGATGCCGTTCGCAGGACCATGCCAGCCGAATTCCGTTGGCCTCCACGAATCGCCACCGTCTGGGCTCACCCAAATCCCGCTGTCGTCGACAACCTTGTTGGTGCCCTGAACCGTCGCGATGAGCGTGTCGCCCTCAGCATAGGCAACGTCCTTGGCCCAAAGAGCCCTAAGATTCGTGAGGTCCCGCCAATGAGCACCGCCATCCGAGGTCTTCCAGAGCCCACCCCATTCGGTGGAGATAACGATGTCTGAATCCCGTCCAGGCTTGACCGCGATGGCATGGGTTCGCCCGCCGCACAATCCAGATCGATCGAAACTCGGCAGCAGGTAGGGCGGCTCCTCCTTGACGCTCTGCCCGAAGGCGAAACCGGCGAGCAGTGCGACTAAGCCGCAAACGGCAATCGCGATAGGACCGCGTATCGCAAGCCGCCTATGCAAGGCCAATGAGGTGTTGGACATGGCAATCTCTTCTGAGTGATTTTCGTTGAGGTCTAGCGGAAGTATAGGTCTCGCTCGGGAAGCGTGTCAAAAAAGGGTTTTTGGGCGAGCGTCGGGAGATTTAGGTAATGTGTACCCGTTGTCAGGACAATTACGTAACAGGCCTTGATGTGAAACGGACAGGACCCTTCTAACGTTTACAACGGGTTAAGGTCTATAAAGTGTCAGGAGATTTACGTAACCGGACTCAAACTGCGAAAGCACAAACTATTTGATTGACCCGCTCCGCACTCACACCTGATGGGACAATCAGTTTATTCCGAGTATATCTGGCTGCATCGCGTCAGAGTCATCTTCAGGGCCATATTAGGTGCGCAGAAAAGGTTGCGAAGAGTGTCCACTGCGGGGAGCCAAATTTGTCTATTGGAACGGGCAGCGCGATGCTGCCCGTTTTGCTTCACGTTCGTGCTGTCCGTGTTCAAACGATACTTCAAAGGGTGACCATACCTTCCGCTCAACTTTAGAGCAATCTCACAACACAAATAGCAAACAAGGAAAAGACTGCGTCGCCGATCTCCGCATACGTTCCCAAAGGCTTGAAACTTTCGGCATGATTCGTTAGTTAATGGCGCGCGCGTAAGCGTTTTCATGACTGAAGCCATTCGTCGGAGTGGCGCATTCTGAAGAACGGACATCCCTGCTTCGTTGCCACATTGTTTCAGCCGGCGCTGTCAGCTCTGTCGGGCACCAAACACCCGTTCGTCACCGCGTTCGTTTAGACTGCGGCGCGTGTGGTCGCGCACTGTGGAGGTCTAATATGAAGGTCTTCGTCGCAGGGGCGACCGGCGCGCTCGGACTTCCGCTGGTCCGCGCGCTGGTAGCCCGTAAACATCAAGTCACAGGTCTAACCCGCTCAGCGGAAAAGCGGCGCACGTTAGAGCAACTGGGCGCGGCAACTGCCATCGCCGACGCTCTTGACGCGGCGGGCCTGGAACAGGCAGTGCGGGCGGCGTCGCCCGACTGCGTATTTCACCTACTGACGGCGATCCCGAAGAACACCCTGCTTCGCGCCTCGCACATGAAACAGACGAACGTGCTTCGCACGACCGGCACGGCGAATCTCTTGAAGGCGTCCGTCGCCACCGGTGTTAAGCGGATCGTTGCAGAATCTATGGTCTTCGCTTACGGCTTCGGCGATCACGGCGCGGCCGCGAAGACGGAAGGCGATGTCCTACGGCAACGCGAGCCTGAGAGTTCGCTCCAGGAGACTGTTGATGCCCTGCGCTCACTTGAAGTGCAACTGCTCACCGCGAATGAGCAGAGGTTAATTGAATCAGTCGTGCTTCGTTACGGCTTTTTCTATGGCTCGGGCCCGTCCACCGAGTACATCGTGAAGATGCTCAGAAGGCGGATGCTCCCGAAGGCGAAGGGGGCGCGCGGCGTCGTCCCGTGGATTCACATCGATGACGCGGTAAACGCCAGCCTTGCGGCGATGGAGCGCGGGCACGCCGGAGAGATTTACAACATCGTGGACGACGAGCCAGTGGGGATGAACGAGTGGTTGACTCATGCGGCGCTCTCTCTCAAAGCTAAACCTCCGTTCTCGATTCCGCTCTGGCTGCTGCGTTTAATGAGCCCGTATCTGGCGACCGTCTTCGACACGCGCCTGGCGGTCAGCAACCGGAAAGCAAAAGATGAGCTGGATTGGCGGCTGCAATATCCCAACTACCGCGAAGGATTACGAGAGGTGGCGGCTCATCTGTAAGCGGCCAGTTCTATGGGCCGCCCGTTCGTTGAGAGGTAATTTCGCATGAGCGCCGAACTGAGAAAATTGCACTCGAGATGGGCCGGGCTTCGACCAGGCCGCAGATCATCGTTCTCGAGAGCAGCCCGCATATTTGCCTGACGAGGCGACAGAACTGGTGAGCGAAGACTTGCAGAGCAGTTATGATCGTGTGGGCGGAAGATTATGCCGAGCACTCCGCGATGAAATTGATAAGAAGCCATTCGACCGGAAGAGGCTTGTTCCAGTTCCGACATGTATTTACAAGCTCGTTGAGATGAAAGTAGAAGGAGAAACTGCGGTGCTTGATGTAATTCTAAAGAGCTTCGACGCTCCTGATGAGACTAGAGTTTTTGAAAAGGGTAAGTTTGAGATCGTCCGTGTCGGCGGCATGACCATTGGCAGGGCGAGCTACGAACCCGGCTGGAAGTGGTCGGAGCACGTCGGTCCGACAGCAGGCACACAGCTTTGTGAAGTCGAGCATGTTGGAATGGTCTTAAGCGGGCGTGCAGTGGCGGCGATGAAGGATGGGTCAATCATTGACCTTGTGCCGGGCAATCTTTTCTACATCCCGGCGGTGGCGCATGACAGTTGGGTGGTGGGTGATGAGAATTACGTTTCGCTGCATTTTTGGGGAGCAGATCAATACACCAGGTAGCCGGTTAGCGCGGGCTGCTGAACATGAGCGTCCGCATTTGTCGGGACCAACTCAATTCGGGATGGAGCATCAGTCATGGGTAGTTTAGCGATCATAAAAAGCCAAACACCGGTCGTCGCTTATCATGCCGCACAGTGGAACGGCCTCAGGCTCGGACACTGGCGTGCGCCGGCCGGCGAGGTGCTCGAGCGCACCCGTCCGGATCACGAAATTAACATACCAATCTCCGGCAACTTCACCTCGAGCAAGCACACCGCTTCCGGAAGTTGCCGTTCGGATCGTGCAAACGCGCGAAACATCTGCATCGTCCCAGCCGGTCAGCCCATCGCGGTGCGCTGGCGCGAAGAAGTGGAGGGTGTCACGCTCTCGCTCAGTCCGTCGCTGCTCGCGTGCGCTGCTTCAGGAGATGACTCGCGAACGCAAATCGAAATCGTCGAAACTTACGAAGCTGAAGATCACTTGATACGGCAGATCGGGCTGGCGCTGCTGGCGGAGGCGTTGACGAGTGAGCCGGTGGGACGCCTCTACGCGGAGTCCTTAACGCAGACGCTCGCGCTGCATCTTGTCAGACACTACAGTGTCTCGCGTCGCGCGCCTGAGATGTTTCGGGGCGGGCTGTCTGGCTACAACCTGCGCCGGGCGCAGGATTTCATCAACGAGCACTTAGAGCAGAACTTGACCTTAGCGGGCATCGCCGAATCGGTAGGGCTGAGCCAGTTCCATTTTGCGCGCGCCTTCAAGCTGACGACGAACATCACTCCGCAGCAGTACCTGACCGAGCGCCGCGTCGAGCGCGCCAAGCATCTATTGAGCGAGAGCGACCTGCCGCTTGTCGAGGTCGGTGCACGGGCCGGATTCAAAAGTCAAAGTCATTTCACGACCCTGTTTCGCAGGTTCACTGGCACGACTCCCAAAGCGTGGCGTCAAAGTAGGCTCTCTTAGCGAATGCCGCTTTAGAGAAGGTAGCAACAATGCCACACTTCATAATTGACTGTTCAGAAAATATCATCGAGCAAGAACCACCTGAGGCAATAATGCAAGCAGTGCACGATGTAGCAAATGCAACAGGGTTATTCGCAGTGAATGACATTAAAGTTCGGCTTCGTCCTTATCAACATTTTAAGTTGGGAAAAGGCAAAAGAGATTTCATTCACATTTTTGGACATATTATGGAAGGAAGAAGCACCGAACAAAAAAAGGACCTCTCAAGAAAAATAATTGAACGACTAAACGAAATGTTTCCTGGCATATCAATTCTTTCAATCAACATAGGTGAATTTGAAAAAGCAACATACAGCAACAAAGCTTCGATTCATCCGCTTAACATGACAAGTGATAGACACTTTAATATTGAAGACTAGACCAGGTACTTATTCCCAAATAAATCTCATTGGCTACTTGAAGCATTACGATTAACATTGCTACAAGGCCCACACAGGCTTCTCAGTGGGTCCATATCGGATTGAGCTTATTCACATCACTTCTAAGGGATGCTAAAAATCTTCTACGCCATCTTCTGCTTCCTCAGCCTCGTTAACGGGGCGTGGATGCTCTTCTCCCCTCTCTCGTGGTACAGGTATCTCCCGGCGGCCGTCCCGCACACCGGCCCGTTCAACCCCCACTTCGTCCGCGACATCGGCGTCGCCTACCTCGTGGCGGCTCTCGGCTTCGGTTGGTGTGCGCTGCATCTCGGGCGCTGCCGCCCGGTACACATAGGCTTAACGGTTTTTTTTGTGGGGCACGCCCTGATCCACTTGGTCGAGATTCTCGCGGGGCAGTTGCCGCGTACCCACTGGTTGATTGATGCGCCCGGAGTATTCGTGCCGGCGCTCCTTCTGCTAATCCTGGCAGTTCCGTCCGTCAGGAGGCGCATGGGGGAAGTGGCATGATTAACGTCAGCGCGGGCTTACCTTCATACGCTGCCAGCACTTCAGGAAGGTCGCGCTCTTCGACCGCTTTAAAAAAGCGGCGGACGGTCTCGATATTTTCCTCTGACATCAGTGCCTCTCCTTTTACTGCCCGTTAAATAAAGCGTTTGCAAAACTCATTCGCCGAGTTCGCGGTCGTATTCTGCGCTGCGAGCATCGTCCATATGCTCGACAGCCTGCCTATCGCTGCATCCGTTAGGCCCGACTGACAATGATCGCGAGGCCGTATAGAAGCATTGCCAAGAGGACGCCCCGAAGCGGACTGCGGAAAAAATACCTCTTAGCGAGGAAGACGTACCCGAACAGCAATATCTGGCCAAGTGCGAGAAGGAAGACAGACTGGAACAGGAAGTCGCTGTGTGCCAAAGCCAGGTAGCCATATACAGCACCGAAGAGGAGGAGGCCGTAGCTATGGCTGGCGTTGAAGCCGATCCAAGCCTTCCACATCGTTGTTTGCCCCGTGATGACAGGCGAGACCTCCTGCATACGCGTGAGTAGTTCTCCGTCGCGGGGCAATAGTTTTGGACCGTAGAAGGTGTACAGGAGATGGATGAGGCCCAGCAGCAGAATGATCGCTGCACTGGCAGCGACGAGCAAAGGTGCGATTGTGTTCATAGTCGACCTCAATTGTCGGGTGTATGGTTGGAGAGTTGAGACCGCCGATCGCGACCAACTTCTGTTCGGATTGAGTGGATTTCATCACGCCCGAATAAAGAAACAGCGCGGCCAACAAGCACTGCCCAACCCACAGCATCGTATTCAAGTTCTAATTTTTTCTCGCACATCACGGTTCCCCACAACTCACCATCAGGCGCGCACATCGCTCGTGCGCGAGCAGTTATTTTTCGCCGTCTAAGAATTCCAGTATTGCTTTCGTGTCGGCGTGGAACATCTGTGATTCGATGATTTTGCCGTCGCGCATTTTGTAGATGCTCACCGCCGGCAGGTCGAGCTTCCTACCGTCACTCGCCGAACCTCTCTGCCGCCAGAGGACAACCGCATATTCTCCCGCGTCGAGGAACACCGGGTTGGTCGCCGTGTCGGCAGGCGCTTGAAGCGCGGCCCAAGTTTGGGCATAACCGCTCGCATGTCGCAGAGCACCTTCGAGACCGTGATACACGCCTCCGTAACTGAGCGATGCAGCCTCGTGGATGACGATGTCAGGATCGTAGACCGCGAGGACTCCTGCGAGGTCGCGCTCTTCGACGGCCTTGAACAGACGGCGGGCCGCGTCAACATTTTCCTGCGACATACTTTCTGCTCCTATGAATAAATAAGTTGCTACCTCAAGTGCAGAGCAAGAGGGTAGCTAAAGTGAGAAAAAGAGTCTTTTCTCAGCTTGCTAAGTCTTGCGTGAGCTTGCTTAGAAATTCGGAAGAGCAATACGGTCGGATCAATGAACTATTGGATGTATTAGCGCGGCAGTGCGCTTCGTCGTTGACGGTAAAAGAACAGGAAGATGTTCTCGGATTTGCATATTGTGCCCGGCGTGTTAAAGCGCAGCGAGTCGCAGCTGCACGCAGGAATCACTGTTGATCGGAGAATAGTGGTTACAACGACTTGCTTCGATGTTATTGGTCATGGTCTTGACTTCTCATTTACTGCACTCACAAACCCGTCCTTCGCTCCAGCTCTTCGGGGTACCTGGCCCCTTGCACTTCGATCTTTGAAGCGGCGCTATCAATCTCACGGAGATCGTTAGGAGTAAGTTCGACTGAAACTGCTCCGATGTTCTCTTCCAGGCGATGCAGCTTCGTCGTGCCGGGGATGGGAACAATCCAGGGCTTCTGGGCTAGCAGCCAGGCGAGCGCGATCTGGGCCGGTGTCGCTCTCTTGCGTTCTGCGATTTGCCGAAGCAGATCGATGAGGGCCTGATTGGCTTTGCGAGCCTCAGCCGTAAATCGAGGAACGATGTTCCGGAAATCAGACTTGTCGAACGTCGTGTTCTCATCGATCTTTCCAGTGAGGAAGCCCTTTCCCAGAGGACTAAAAGGAACGAAGCCGATACCCAGTTCTTCACACGTAGGCAACACTTCCTGTTCAGGCTTTCTCCACCAAAGCGAATATTCGTTTTGCAGTGCGGTGACCGGCTGGACCGCGTGCGCGCGACGCAGGGTTTTCATCCCTGCTTCAGAAAGCCCGAAGTGCCTGACCTTGCCTTCCTGAATTAACTCTTTCACTGCTCCGGCCACGTCTTCGATTGCCACGTCTGGATCAACGCGATGTTGATAGAAGAGATCGATGTAGTCGGTCTTCAGTCGCCTGAGCGACGCTTCGGCCACCTCCTTGATGTGATCCGGCCGGCTATCCACGCCCAGCTGCTCTCCGTTGGGACCAATGTTGAAACCGAATTTAGTGGCTATCACCACTTGATCGCGAAAGGGACCCAGCGCTTCGCCTACGAGTTCTTCATTTTTGAACGGTCCGTAAACTTCAGCCGTGTCGAAGAACGTTATGCCGCGTTCTACGGCCGTTCGAATCAGGGAGATCATCTGCTGTTTTTCTGCGGCCGGACCATAGCCATAGCTCATTCCCATGCAGCCCAGCCCAAGGGCCGACACTTCCAGGTTGCTATCTCCAAGTTTGCGCTTCTGCATCGTATCTCCTTTGATTACTCAGATTTCAGGGAAGCCATGTCGATCGAGAAGCGATACTTCACATCAGACTTGACCATCCGCTCGTACGCGTCGTTGATCTTCTGGATCGGAATCACTTCGACGTCGGCCGTGATGTTGTGCTCGCCACAGAAGTCGAGCATCTCCTGCGTCTCGGGGAGGCCGCCTATGGCCGAGCCGGAGAAGCTGTGGCGTCCGAAGATGAGCCCGAAGACGGCCACTGGCAACGGCTTTTCCGGCGCTCCGACCATAGTCAGATTGCCGTCGCGGGCAAGCAGGTTGATGTAGGCGTTGATGTCGTGCTCTGCGGCAACGCAGTCGAGGATGAAGTCGAAGCTGCCGGCGTGCTTCTGCATTTCGTCGGCATTGCGTGAGAGTACGACTTCATGAGCGCCGAGCCGCAGGGCGTCTTCCTTTTTGCTTTCTGAAGTAGTGAAGACAACGACGTGCGCTCCGAACGCACGCGCAAACTTCACTCCCATGTGGCCCAGCCCGCCCAGCCCGACCACGCCGACCTTCTTCCCTTCACCGACACTCCAATGTCGCATAGGTGAATACGTCGTGATGCCTGCACATAGTAGCGGTGCGGCGCCCGCAGGGTCGAGATTCTCAGGAATGCGTAAAACGAACCGTTCATCCACGACCACGCTCTCCGAGTAGCCGCCGTACGTGACGGGAGCAGTTCCATATTTGTCCGGTCCGCCGTAAGTGAGCACCATGTTCGGGCAGAACTGCTCGAGACCTTCTTTACAATTTGGGCAGGTGCGATCCGAATCGACCAGGCAGCCGACACCCACCAGCTCGCCCGGTTTAAACTTCGTGACAGCTGAGCCGACCTCGGTCACCCGGCCAACGATCTCATGGCCAGGGACGCAGGGATATGTAGCCGCCATTACGTCGTGCCATTCGTCACGAGCGTAGTGAAGGTCGGAGTGGCAGATGCCGCAGAAAAGTATCTCGATCTGAAGGTCACTTTCCGTCGGTTCGCGTCGCGGGATCGTGGTTTGGGCCAGCAGCGATGTCGCACTGTCAGCAGAATAAGCTTTCGAGTTGTACATAAATCTATCTCCCTCTATTTATGGCTGATGTGCATTCAGTCTATGGCTTTCCAAAAAAAGCCCCACCTGTATCAGAACCGGGAGCCGTAACGACAGAGGCAACTCGGGCGGCCCCTCAGTTTTTGTGACGTTAACTCGACTGGGGCACGATTTCACAGATCTCATTCAATTCTAACCGCCAGTCTGATCGTGAGGAGCATCCACCGGCTTTGATTCCCTTGAGCCCTTCTCTCTCAGAAATATCGTGAGTACAACCATTGAACCCACGGCCAGGAACTCGCTTTGCCAATTCTGAAGCGACTCAAACCAGAAGCGCGCAGTCGTCATATACTCTAAGGTGGTGACCCTCTCCGGCTGGCCATGTTGCCTTTGGTCATCGTTGTACTCACCGGCGCCGCCTACTCCGTGAAGAAAAAATGAGCCCAGGAAAAGCAGGAGAAACGCAAGTGACAGGGAATGCTCATAAATCTTTAGAATCCAACCGCCCTTACGGACGGGCCACGGCGCGTTCTTCTTGTGGCGCGACTTCGACGGACCTCGATCAACTTCTTCTTCCTTCTCGGGGTCCTTCGACTCCGCGGAGCCCTTTTGATACAAAAACACGGTGAGAACAACGAAGAAGAACATTTGTAGAAATTCGCTCTCCCAATTCTCCATTGTCGCTTCTAAGAAGTGGTTCCCAGTCAGGTACTCCGAATAAGTCACGATAGGCTGTCCGTGCTCTCGGGCTTCATTGTTTGCATGTTGATGACCCGTGAGCGATTGGCCGAAGAGGAAAGCTAAAAAGAACAGGCCGAACACTACCAGGGAAAGCCCGTTGTCGCGAAAAAAACGCTTCATGAGTTAACCCTCCTTTAATTTATAAATTGTGCGGGGCTTGTGACGGTGATTGGGCAACAAGATTGACACTACAGAGTCAGAATTTTGTCACATTACGTTTGCAGAACGTGATGTCGTGGTTTCAACGATGATTCGTGGGATCGAGTGGCTCTGAACAAAAAGTAAATAAACGATCGGCTCCGTAACAGAACCGCGAGCGGTAGCGACCGGCCAGATGTTCAACTCGAAATTGAGTAAATTAATGTAATGTTTAATGCCTCCTCTCCTACAGTTGCTTCTTTGGCTGGTCGCTTCCACCACCCCACGCGGGCTGCGGCGCTCCCCGGTCCGCTTCCGGTTCTGATACAGGTGAAGCACTCTTTGTACAAAGCTGGACCGAGTCCTGCTCCGGCGCAAAATTTCAACAAATAGCCACCCAGCGGCTATGTTCTTTTTTCCGATCTGGAGCGCTCCTGCTCTAATTTACCGTAATTCATTAAGGCCGTTCCGCCAGCAGGCGCGGCCAGTTCATCACAATCGGGTTGTCCAACTGCCGGTAATCAATTAGAAATGCGATTCGCCCAATCTCGCATTATCCTTGCCGTGCATTTGCGCAATTTTGGCTTGGGTGAAGGTTGCGTAAGCATTTTGGGAAACCTGAATCTCTGTCCTGCAACGACGGTCCTTCATTTTGTGCAGCAATTCACGCAGGCGCGTCGCGACACAAGAGCAAAACGATCTATGCTGCGGGGTTGCGTTCCCCTGCGTCAGAAGAGTCTACTCTAACCGAGCAGCATGATGACTTTCGCTGGATTACTGCGCCTTAGTCGGTTAACGATGAAGCGCGCCAGAGCGTGCGCACCCGATCTTGGTCCTCTCGAATACCTGGGAAGTAACATTTTGATTGATGACTGACAACGGCTTCGCAGATCTGAAAAACAACGGCTTGCGGATAAGGTTTCGCCGCCGAGGTTGGGTTCGTCTGGCCCTCATCTGGGGAATCTGGACGTTCATCGGCATCGTCTTTACCTTCCAGGGTTACTTCACTTCGTATCGCTCTGAGCGTCCGATGCCGTTTACGGAAGCGCTCTACATCCAAATGACCTGGGCGTATCTATTCGCTCTCGCTACGCCCCTGGTGCTGTGGGCGGCGGCACGTCTACCGATCGAGCGAAACAACTGGATACGCAGCGCCTTACTGCACCTACCGTTAAGTATTGTTCTCGCGGTTTTGTTGACAGCACTTGGACGCGTACTCATTTGGCTTAGGTTTAGCTATCCCGTGGGTAGGCCGTTGACTCTGGAAAGCATAACCAGATTTGTGATCGGCAATTTCAGCGAGGCCACAGGCATCTACCTGATGATAGCGCTGGCGAGTTATGCCTACAGTTATTACCTGCGCTATCGTGAGGGACGCGGCAGGACCTTGCAGCTCGAAGCACAACTTTCACACGCCCAGCTGCAGGCGCTCAAAATGCAGCTTCATCCTCATTTTCTCTTCAACACGCTCCATTCAATCTCGGCCTTACTAAACAAAGACATCGATGCCGCGCGCAAAATGATTACGCGGCTGGGAGATTTCCTCAGGCTCACATTGGAAAATTCCGGCTCACAGGAAGTAACACTGCAACAGGAAATGGAGTTTCTCAAGTGTTATCTCGAAATCGAACAGATCCGTTTTCAAAATCGTCTCGTCACTCGCATGGACGTTAGCCCGCAAAGTCTCCAAGCCAAGGTACCAAACCTCATCCTCCAACCCATCGTAGAAAATGCTATTCGCTACGGAATCGCTCCCCGCTCCACGCCTGGCCTGCTCGAAATTGAAGCGAAACAACACAATGGCACGCTTCGTATCCAAGTTCGAGACAACGGGCCCGGCCTTCCGAAACATCGGACATCCGAGAATCTGATTAAGAAGGGTCTCGGTTTGGCCAATACCGAGTCTCGGCTGCAAAGATTATATGGAGCGGATCATCTCTTCGACCTGACGAACAATCCCACGGGCGGATTAGTAGTCACATTGGAAATACCCTTTCATACGGACGGTACCGCTCCCAGCCAACCGGAAATCGAATAAGCACGCTGCGTCTGATTTAGTTGTCGTCCCCAGCTCGGGATACTAAGCGAAACTTAGGCGCCGCTGCTGCCCAGATATTGTCGTCCAGGTTTAGCGACAGTGGATGGTTTTCAAAAAGTTTCATCGTCAGTTCGCGCGGCTGCAGAAACTATGACCGACTCTCCCCATATCCGAGTCCTGTTGGTTGACGACGAGCCGCTCGCTCGCGAGATGTTGCGCGAGATGCTGAAGAGCGATCCGGATGTACGGATCGTCGGCGAGTCTTGCAACGGCCGGGAGGCATTGGAAGCAATCCGCGCTGAATCTCCGGATCTGGTTTTTCTGGACGTGCAGATGCCGGAAGTGGGCGGCTTCGAGGTGCTGGCGTCTCTGGGAAGAGAAAAGCTGCCCTATGTGATCTTCGTTACTGCTTACGACAAATATGCAGTACGTGCGTTTGAAGTCCAGGCTCTTGATTATCTGCTCAAGCCATTCGACCAGGAACGGTTCGATGTTTCCTGGCAACGCGCGAAGGCACAAATGGCGCGCGATCGAGATGGCGGCACCGACCAACGAATTCTCGCTTTGCTCGAGGAGTTGAAAGCCGGCAATAGATACCTGGAGCGCCTGGTAATTAAAGCCGGGGGCCGGATCTATTTCCTTGATACCAGCGAGATAGATTGGATTGAGGCCGAAGGTAACTACGTTTCCGTCCATAGCGCCAAAAAGTCTCACTTGTTGCGAGAAACCATAAGCAGTCTTGAATCGCAGCTCGATCCCAAAAAGTTCGTCCGTATCCATCGCTCCTCAATAGTTCGCCTCGACTTCATACAGGAACTGCAACCGTGGTTCCACGGGGAGTATCGCGTCATCCTCAACGATGGCACGCAACTAACCCTCTCCCGCAATCATCGCGACAAGCTCCAGGAAGCCCTGGGAAAACTTCCCTAACCCCCGGCGACTTAACAACACGGGGATTGTCACCGCCTCAAGCCCACTAGTCACAAGCGTCTGCCCTTCTGTCACAAACTACATATGCCAGGCCCAGGCGTCGCGTATAAGTTGCGTGTCAAATGCTGGTAATTGAAAAGTTGTGATTGCACTGCCAGGAGCCCTTGACCTGTCCGCGCAGGGTCAATTACCCACGTAACACCACACAAAGTTTCTGCGGCGCCCACACCTCTGAATGGTTCGTGACCGAAGTCCAGGAAATGGATACAGCGGGACGAACTCCTGATTCTGTATGGAGGTGGCCCGATGAGAGTACGAGGCTTTTTAGTTTTGGCAGCGTTACTGACAACTTTGATTTCCGCGAACGCGAATCCGCCGGCGATTTTGGCCGATCCTGTATGGGCCGAAGAAATGCGTAATCCTGAAGTCGTATCCGACACTACGCGCAATGTTCGCGAAAACGCGACCGGAGTTCGCAGTAGTGGACCGGCTTCCGAGGTTGTTGCGCGGCTCGCATTGCAAGACAAGGTGTTTGCCTCGGCATACCTCGACACGCTGAGCATTCTCGAGACCGGTAACGAATGCAGCGATTTCTTTGGTGGAGCGGCAGCCGCGGCCGATGTGTTCGCCAGACTTATCGGGAAGGTTCGGAAGTATGCCTTTCCGCCCACCATAGGAATGAGCATGAGCGGCGAAACGATCGACGTAACGAATGAGCGGACAAAGAGTAAATATCGCTTGTTCGGCCGCGTTTCGATCAACAGTAATGGCGCTTTTTATCGCGACCGGGCTCCGCATTCTCTTGCTCCGCTTCCCGGTGTGGGCACCTTTCAGCCGAACACAAAAGAGGTCCGCGTCTTAATGTTCTTGCATGAGTTGGGCCATGCGATAAAAGGCGATGACGACAACTGGCTTTTGCCTGACGACGGCAAGAACGATGACCTTAGTCGCAAGAACTCACAGAAAATCGAGGATGTTTGTGGGAAACAAATCAAAGCTTTGCGCAGCCCGAACGTCGAGCAGAAGCCGCAACTGGCAACGGCCCTTGAAGCGAAAAATAATTAGTTAAAAGATTAGTGAGGTATAAAAACATGGAAGAGCGTATGAACCTGGCCGCAACCTGGAAAAACGAGGAGCAGGAAGAGGCGATGCCACTGGAGGACACGGGCCAGCCGACTTCTCGACACCAGATCACCGCCTTAAGGGAGCTGGTACTGCGTCTTCTCTGCGAAGTACAGAGCATTAACGAAGTGAGCGCCACAACGATCGGCAGCGATTTTGATTTTTACGAAGAAGTCACCCGCTTCGAGATAGATCTCATCAAGCGGGCCTTGCTCCAAACCGGCGGGCATCAGATGCGAGCCGCCAAACTGCTGAACTTGAAAGTAACTACGCTCAATTCAAAAATCAAACATTACAACATCAGCCTCTCGCCTTACGGGAATGTTTATGCTCTGATCGGTCCGAAGGAGAGCGAACAACAACAGCAACCCGCCTGAGTTCCTACATTCATTGCTACATTTCACCCGGTCCGTCACAGGGGCCGGGTTCTTTTTTAGAGTGCGCTGATCTGTCAGCGCTTTTCGTTCGTCGAGACGTGTCGCGATCACCGTGGAATAAAAGCTACTTAACGACTGGGGCGCCCAAGAACAAAGCGCTGACAGGTCAGCGCACTGCAAAAACCCGGACTCCGAACGACCGAAAAAATGTAGCAGAGACACCTGCTAAGTATTTCCTCCTCGCAAATAATCCGATAACCACAATCAACATCCTCGCCGGAATCCATATTCCGCAATGCCCGTTCAACGCACATGCTGCGAGTTGGCCGGGACGAGTGACGAGTCGGCTGATCGCACGGATGGACCAACAGGCACAGTCGTTGCACTCTTCAACGGCGTGACTACGGGTCGCTTTCCAGGTTCTCGGAGATCGGAGTTGTCGGAGCAACGATCAAAAACGTCCGGACCGAGGGCCCTTCGGCGCTCTGAAGACATGAACTCTACGAAGCTCCCCTTCATCGTCGTCCACCCTTTTTTGTGGACGCGACCCATGAAGTTTCGATGCAGAGAAACAGTTTGAGAAAGGAATTTGAGTATGAGTAAGACCAAATCCAGACAACCGGTAATAGCGAAAGCGCTTGGATTTCTGTCCGTCTTGTTCGCTATTGCCGTAATGACCGGAGCCGCGCTCGCCCAGAGCGAAACCGGACAGATCACCGGCAAAGTCACTGATGCAAACGGCGCGGTTGTTGCCGGTGCGGCCGTCAACCTCAACTCCGCGGAGACCGGCGTGCAACGCACCGCGACCACAAACGATGAGGGCATTTATGCGATAACCAATTTGCAGCCCGGCGTTTATGAGATCACAGTGCAGGCTGCGAATTTTGCCAAGTCGACACAGCGGGTGCAGGTAACGGTGGGCGCGAAAGCATCGCTCGAAACAACGCTTTCGATTTCCGCGATTAGTACCGAGACGGTTAACGTCGTGGACACCGCTGGCGTTGAAGTCAATACGCAATCACAGGAGTTGTCGAATGTAGTATCGGGAACACAGATTCGCGAGTTGCCGACGGTAACGCGCAATCCCTATAACCTCGTGCAGTTGTCAGGAAACGCAACTACTGACGATCCTAGCACCTCGCTGAATGCCACCGCCGGAACAGCCACCTGGCGAGGCGCCGGCGCCTCTCTGAATGGACAGCGTGCGGCGAGCACCAACGTCCTGCTCGACGGCGCCGATAACAACAACTCTTACATCGCGGCCGTCGGGCAGAACATCCCGCTCGATTCGGTGCAGGAGTTCCGCGTTATTACGAGCAACTTCTCCTCAGAGTACGGGCGTGCTTCCGGCGGCATCGTTAATGTAGCCACACGCGGAGGTAGCAACGATTTTCACGGAACGGCCTACACCTTCAACCGACTTTCGCGACTCGCGTCGAATGGTTTCGCCAATAACGCGACAAATGTCCCACGAGGAGTCTTTACGCGTAACCAATTTGGCTATTCGTTCGGTGGAAGAATAATCAAAGACAAGTTGTTCTTCTTCAACAGCACTGAGTGGACGAGAGTTCGCAGCCAGGGTGAATTGCTGGCGTTCGTTCCAACGCAGCAGCTGATCAATCTTTCAGCTCCTGCGACCCGGAACTTCTTTAGCGGCTATTCCCTCGCGGCACGAGCGACTGGCAGAATTCGTACCGCAAGTGAACTTGGCATCACCGGTGTCCCCGGCGACACCCCGGCATTCCAGGAAGTAGCTTATTCAGTGCCTACAGACCTGGGCGGTGGTTTTCCGCAGAATGATGCGTCAACTGTAACTCGCATCGATTGGAACTTGAGCGACAGCACTCAAATCTATGGTCGTTATGCACTGCAGGACAACATCACGCTTCCCGGCACTGGAGCCAACAGTCCTTATGAGGGCTTCAACACCGGCACCACGGCGTTCAATCAAAACTTTCTGGTATCGCTGACGCACACCTTTTCTCCGAATCTGGTTTCAGCCTCGAAGATCGCTTTCAATCGCGTCAATACGGGCAATCCGCTCGGAGACCAACCCCCCGGGCCAACCCTTTACATGAATGAAACCTTCGCGGTTAACGTGGATCAGAATACGCCGGTCAATGTCGCGTTTCCAGGGTACCTGCCGTTCAATCCCGGCAGCGCGATCCCAGCCAATGGCCCGAGCAATCAGCTTCAGTTGTATCAGGACTTGAACTACCTGACGGGCCATCATCAGTTTCGCTTTGGTGGACAGTTCTTCAACATTCAACAAAACCGAACGTTCGGCGCTTTTCTGAATTCGGTGCAGACGCTTGGTATCAATAATGTCCAGGCCTACAACAACCTGGTGGCAGGTGAACTGGTGAAGTTTCAGGGTGCAGTGGATCCGCAAGGCGGCTTCCCTGGAGATTTCGTGACCACGCCACTGAGTCCACCGTCCTTCAGCCGCAGCAACGTCTACAACGAATGGGCCGCCTATATCAATGACAGCTGGCGCATTCGTCCCAACGTGATGCTGAATCTCGGTTTGCGTTACGAGTACTACGGGGTACAGCACAACAAGGACCCGCAGCTCGATTCTAATTTCTACTTCGGCTCCGGCAGCACGTTGCAGGAACGCATCCGCAACGGGAGTGTGCAGATTGCGAAGGACAGTTCGGTGGGTGGATTGTGGAAGAAAGACTGGAACAACTTTGCACCGCGCGTTGGATTCGCGTGGGACATCTTCGGTGATGGCAAAACGTCTCTGCGCGGCGGCTATGGCATGTCGTACGAACGAAACTTCGGCAACGTTACGTTCAACGTGATCCAGAACCCACCGTCACAGACAGTGGTCGCGCTCACAGCTGGTGTCGACGTGCCCTCGCTGGCGATTTCACTTAATAACGCAGGCCCGCTTGCCGGCAGCGGCACTACGGTTCGTCTACCGGGATCGAGTTTACGTCACGTCCGGGAAGACATCGTCAATGCCTACGCACACTTCTGGAGTGCGGCATTAGAGCGAGAATTCGGACAAGGCACGGTCGCTTCTGTCGAATATTCCGGTTCAGCGGGCCGCGCGCTCTACTCCCTGGAAAACATTAACCGCACCGGCGCGGGTCTGGCCTATCTCGGCAGCCCGTCTACTACGCCGACTGGCGGCACTTCATCCCGACTCAACGGCCAATACACCAACATAAACACGCGAGGTAATAACGGCTTTTCAAACTACAACGCCTTGATCGTCGGAATTGCCAGCAACAATTTCCGTAACCAGGGTTTGCAGTTTACTGCGCGTTACACGCTGTCAAGGGCTAAGGATAATCTCAGCTCGACGTTTAGCGACTCGAATGCGAATGCGAGCTTGGGTTTGCTGGATCCGTTTGATCCGAACTTTGACTATGGCTATGCGGATTTCGATGCGCGGCACCGCTTCGTGACGAGCTTCAATTACGAAATCCCATTGTTCAAAGACGCGGAAAGCAGTCTTGTTAGAAACCTGCTGGGCGGTTTCTCGCTGACGGGTATTTTCATCGCACGGACCGGGAACCCGTTCACCGTGTTTGATTGCACCACAGCCAGCAGCGGCGCCTGCCCGCGCTACGTACCGAGCACCGGCTCAGTCAGTTCCAGCTCAGGCAATCTGACAGAAGTCGGCGCGAACTCGTTCAACTACCTTCAACTGCCGGCGGCAAGTCCGTTCGTCAATCCAGTTGCCGGCAATGGCGTAGTGGGACCTTTCCCGGCTGAGATGTCGAAACGCAACGCCTTCCGCGGTCCTGGCTATTGGAATGCGGACCTCGGCCTGTACAAGCGGATAAGGTTTAACGAGAAGTACAGTATGCAGCTTCGCCTGGAAGCCTTTAATGTTTTCAACCATGCGAATCTGTTCATGGTTCCCGGCTCACTCGACATCAGTGGCTTCACTGATGCGGACGGCAACCCAACAACGAGCTTCATTCCAGCACAACGAGGCGTCTTTACGAGCGGAAACCTCGAACGACGCAACGTACAACTGGCAGCGAAGTTCATTTTCTAACTCGGGGACAGCAGCCCGAAGTATCCAGCTTCGGATTAACGCGGATGACGCAGATCAGCAGCAAGGTTGATCGCGTCATCTGCGTCTATCCGCGGCTAAGTTTTTCTAGTTTTGCGGTAGTAAGAATTTAGTGTCTTCACCCTCGCTACTGGCCCGGTTCTTGATTCATCGACGCGGTTGAAGACTCTGCTCATACAAAAACCCGAGCCTCAGGTGCTTGAGCTGAGTTTCTTCGGCTTGCGCTTAGTCTTTACGGTCTTGCGTTTCGGCGGGGTCTTGTTTCTGCTGCTCTTCTTGGCGCGGCCCATATCCTCTAACAGCTCCGAGAAATCAAAACCGAAAAGCTCCTTTATCTTGACATTCAACGCCGGCATGACAACGCCTTGTCCAACTGACGAGAGCTCATCAACCATGCTGTCGGCGAAGGCAGCCAATTGCGATTGCTTCCCGTGTTTGCTGTTTTTATGTGCGTAGCCAAGCGTGTAGCCGAGGGCGAATCCGGCGGAAAGCGCGCCAAGACTCCAAACGAGCGGCTCATTTTTAAACTGTTCGCGGTAATCAAGCACCCCGGATACGGTTTGTTTCGCGGAAGCGTATTCCTGCTCCACCGTCTCCTTGATTTCGCCAATGGTCTCCGCCAGGGACTCGCGCGTGCGTTGCATTTGACGTTCGAGCTCGCGTTTCGATGGCTCGGGAGCGTTAGGTTCCGGAATTCGTTCGGTGGCGCGAGAATGTTTTTCGTTGGTCATATTTCAGGTGCTCCTCTGCAACGAGGTCAGTAACTCTTCGCGGTAGCGAGTGAGCAAACGATGGATAGTGACTTAATTTCAGATTTTCTCTGTGCCACCTTTGTGTCCTGTGTCTCAGTGGTGAATTTACTCAACAAATAAACCACAGAGACACAAATGGACTTGCCCTGATTTCGTGGACACCTAGAAAGACCCGAATGATACTCTTCGGGGAGGAGGTGTTCATGGGAGAAAAGAGACGACAGTTCACCCGCGAGTTT
>DATLBQ010000313.1:0-8457 GCA_035526805.1 Pyrinomonadaceae bacterium | reverse complement strand
ATTCTTTTGCCCAACACAAGGACTGATAACTCGTACCGACCCGGTCGCTACGGCTCCCGGTTCTCACTTTGTGTGACTACAGAACTTTAATCTCAAGCGATGTCTGCCTGATCGTCTTCATCCAGGACAAAAGTAATCATCATGTTTACCTGGTACTCGACGATGCTCTCACCTTCGATCTTAATTTGTTGCTCCTTCACCCACGCGCTGCGGACGTTTCGTAGTGTGGCGGTGGCTCTTTTCACACCGCCTGCGATGGCGTCCTCGAAACTTTTGGTCGAGGTAGAACTGATTTCAGTGACACGTGCTATGGACATGACTGTATTCTCCTTGGAATCTTAATGATTTAAATGGCCACACTAAACCGACATCGTGTTGTTCTGGAAGCAAAGGAACGGTTCGATGGTCGGCGACAACCTTTTTGAGGGAAAAACCAAAAGGCAGAAATCATACTAGGTCGAGCTGGTCACGATTTGATTGCAGAGAATACGGACTCATCGCCATTACTGTGACTCCCTTGCGGCGAGAACACAGGAACGGCGTGCACTTCTCTTCGCTGCCGCAACGCATACTTAAGCGTCTTTACGGCGGTGCCACCCTTACCGGACCAAAAGCCAAAGACGATCCCAGCCAGATCTACCATGTGACGATTTCTGATCATGCTGGCCGTCTTGCGCTTCGGCAATTGCAACTCAACAATCCGATCTATTTGCTCAAGCCAGGTTTGAACCCACTGCGGCTGCCTGAAGCGCGTGTAGGGAAGAACCGCCCAACAGCTCTCACCGTTTTCGAGGAGCCATTCGATTGCCCACTCGTCAATACCTCGTGAAGTTCCGACCAGCCAGGTACGACCCTGCGACAGCAAAGGAGATAAATACTCCTCGAATAGACTTCGCGCGGTGTCGCGATTAACATCTCGCGACCCGGTGATCATTATGGAGCTTTTCACCGTCATGGAATTTAACGAGGTGACAGAGCTGGAAGCTGTCGCCCGGACTCTACGCGTGGTCGTCAAGTCCGCGTTCTTCTATTGGCGGTGACTCGGTTTGAAGAGTTGTGCGAGCAAGGTTCATAAGGATCATGGCCAGCGCCACGCTCGATGCAGCCAGCACTACATAGATCAACCAGGGAACGCGTTCGGTAAGCGGTAACGGTTCAGGTTTGTAATCCGGGTTAGTGACCGCGGCACCAACTGTAGTGCGAAGCCGGGTCTTGCTTAGTTGACCCGAAAGATTCTTTTCGAAGTCATAGTGTGGTGCTGTAGCCTTAGGACTTCCAAAAAAGAGGCGCAGCGGTGGGCTGGATGGATCCTTTATTTCGAATACGAGCTGTCGTGCCGGCGCGCTGGCGTCAATCGAAGAGATTGAGAGCGACTGATTGCTGTAGTCATTAACCAACAGCCGCAGCTTGCGCACCTGTTGCTCTTCGTTGAAAGTTATAACCAACGGCTGTTGACCGGCACCGGTATGCCGGGTCAGTTCTCCTGAAGCGACCAGTCGTATGTTCTGTGGATCATCAATCGCCTCAAGCTGAAAAGGGCGAGAGAACGACTCGTCGGCAACATTGAGTATGAGCCGGTCACAGGGAACTCGCCCGCCCAGGTCAATGGTCCAGGCCGAAGCGGGCGCGCCCTGGTTCCGCAGCAACTGATAGCCAGTCATAGCTGCATTCCAGGTTGCACGCTCACCCTGCTGGCGGACCGCCATGCTGACCCTGGCCCCCATTACGATTGGGGCAACATGATCAGTTAGCTCGTCGGAAAAGATCCTCGCGCGCAGATACCTGTATCTGCTTATCGGATAATTCACGCTATTCGATGCAACGGATCCATTTTCAGACGTAAAGCTAAAAATTACAGCGCCGGTTTGTAGGGTTCGCCAGTCTGTGCCCGAATCGCTGCCTTCCACGTTTATCCGCCGGCGAAAGTTTGCGCCAACAGTGTCAATCTCGAGCTCGTTATGATCTCCTGCATTCTCGCCAAGGTCCATTGAGACTTCGCTGGCGGCCGGACCCAGGCTCGCTTGATTGAACAAGCGCACGGCTATCTCGCGTCTCTTGTCGATGTCTCTCCGAATGCGCAGCGCGTAGGGAATCTCTCGGCCCTTCGCGTCAAACAATCTTAGGTCAGCAAGGTCTTCTCTCGCTTTGTCCATCACTTGCAGTGGGACGAGCAGATCATACGTGCCGGGAATTCCGGCGCTCGTGCTTACCTCAGCAAAGTAGGGCCATGAGGCAGGTGACGTTTGTGCGAAAACCCTGATGATTATCGGAGCCATCGAGGCGGCCATGAGCAAAAGAATAATTAAAGCGAGTCTCTTCATTTTTGCGACTCCTGAGAATGAAAAGCCTTGTGATAACCCCAGGTCACCACCAACAGCAACATACCAAGCACGAGAAATACGATGATGCGATAAAGCTGTTCCAGTTGCGCAATATCAATCAGCATCACTTTGATTACCGTTATGCCGAACAGTACCAGGCCGGCCCAGCGCACGGCAGGAGAACGGCGGACGAATCCAACGGCGGCGAGCGTGGCCGCATAGAGGGACCAAAGAACTGACAGTGCCATCTGTCCGAGCCAGCGTTCATGGCTGGCGTCCTCAGCTAGTCTGCGGGAAGCCGCTCGCGCCGCAAAAAACGTGTAAGTCTCCACCGAAAGAACGAGCCAGAGGGTGACGATTGCAACGAGCGAGATAACAATCGCGACCTGAGGCGGCGAGATTTGTCTACGCTGACCCGCCTTTTGATAAACTTGCGCCGCCGCAAACAAGCACCCACAGACAACCACAGAGGACAAAAAATATTTGTTCAGCACCGGCGTAAACAGCGGACGAGCTTCGCCCGGTGTATCCCAGAACACCAGGCGAACCAGAGCCAGACTGAACAATGTATAGGCCATCACCCGCAGCCGCTCGCTTCTGGTCTCAATACCTGCCCATAGCATCACGAGCGCTTCAACCGACCAGGCAATCGTGATCCAGTTTGATTGCAACTGAATTGGAATCGCGATCGTCACGAACGTAAGTGCTACGCCAATCAGCGTCAAAGCTTCACCGCGCGTCGCCGCTGATCGATCCGATAATATCTTTGCGGTTCCGGCGTAGAGGAGTGCCATACCAATAGCGAAAACTCCCATCCAGTCGTGATGGTCTGCATTGAGCAGATGATAGGCGGTCGCGAAAAACACAAACGGGTTGATTACTAACAATGCCAGGTCTTCCAACGTAGCTGACCGACGCTGGACGATTTGCCGGCCCACGTGAGCGAGCAGAAACATCAAAAGCACGCTTGTCTGAAACAGCAAAACGGCGCCAAGTTTGCGCGGATGATAATGCCCGTCATACCAGAGCCAGAAGAGAAGGTGCGTTCCGGCGAAAGCCAGCGAGCTTAAGCCCCGCCAGCGCTTGAGTAAGGCCAGGGCGCCCAAGTCGAGCGCCGCGATGTAGGCGAACAGGGACGCGTATTGATCGCGATCGGAGTGCAACAGCAGCGGCGTTAGAAAACCGCCGATCAACGCCATGAACGCGATTGCCGGCGCGTTATAGATTAGGGCCAACAGTGCTGCTTCTGCGATCAGGATGGCCAGAAAAAGAAAGGCTGCTTTCTGAGTAGCCAGATGGTAGTAGCCGAATGCCGCGTAGACCGAAAGATAAAGTAGTACAACCCCGCCGCCCGTGAGAATCTGTGAAAAGATCCGCCAGCCACGCCGATGGTATTTGAAACCAAAAACAGTCATGGTTACGCCGGCAACTACGCCGATGGCCACTCGTCCGAGTTCACCAATCCAACGATTATCAAATGCGTACTTAAGGAAGAAAGCCGTCGCGAAGAGGATTAAGCCGACTGCTGCCCATCCCACCAATCGCCGACCGATGATCGATTCGATTTGGGCGGCATGAATTGCTCGACCTGGCGCGCTGAACGGCGACATCGGAACGACCGGCGGTGGAAGTCTTGGCGGCAGTTGTGCGCCAGTAGATCGGTCGTCGGTGGCCTGAGGCGAGATTGGTGGCGACGGTGGTCGAGCGCCGGGCGTTTCGGTTGTTTGCTCAGCTTCAGGTTCGCCGATCGCATCGACCGCGCTTCGATGTGGATCGAACCCGCCGGTCGTAACTGCTTCGAGTTTTTCTATGCGAAGCTTTAGTTGTTCGAATGCTTCAACTAAAGGGGCCTCGCCCGACATTGGCGATGGCTGGACAGAGCCGGCTCTAATGAGCGGCGATTGTGCTGCTTGTAACTTTGAGATCGTTTCGGTGAGCTTCTGCCGCGAACGGATCGAGATGACAAGAGCAATGATCGGCAGAACTATGGCGCAGAGGATAGCTGCGATGAGCAACAACAGGATCAGGATTAGGAACTCGTCCATTAATGGCGTAGGGAAGCAGCTTATCAGTTACGAAATCAAAAGAGGCACGGCCGAGGCAAGCGAAGATCGAACGATTAAACGTCTGTCTAACGTTACCGCATTCTATTTTCGCGCCCGAGGCAAGTCAACGAATCGGGGGCGAATAGTAATAACTTACAGAACCGAGCGCGGTAGCGCCGGATGCGAAACGCAACTCTCAGTAAGATGCGGTCTCGTGTCTTTGTATCACAGAGAAGACTCCCGGATCCGGCGCTACTGCGCTCGGTTCTTTAAGGGCCCCGTAAGCCAGACTGACCCGCGGTGTGAATGAGATTTAAACTGCATCAGTATGGATGGGCAAATGAAGTGTAAAGGCGGCGCCCGCGAGGGTTGATGACTAAAGTCAATTTGTGGTTACCCAAAGTCAGAACCGGGAGCGGTAGCGACCGGCTCGTTTCGAGTGTTTTACCTTTGGCAAATAGCAGAATCGATTGAGACCCATACCGCCCCGGTCGCTACGGCTCCCGGTTCTGACTTTGTGTTGATGAGTCCAAGCGCTGTACAGCGATCTCCTGCTGTTGAGAACGCCCGGTTCTCCTGATCAACCTGGGGTGACTCCCAGCAACTGGTCCAATTTCTTACTGTAGTCATCAACATTATTTTTCTGGATGACAACCGTCGGAATGAGAATCGTTTTGTTCGCTGGAACCGCCGAACGGTCGCCTCTGAGAATCTTGCCTGCCATTTGAACTGCCTGGTAACCGTATTCGTACGGCTGCTGCGCTACCGTGCCGAAGATCGCCCCGTCTTTGATGGCAGCTAGTGTCGCTCGTTCATCATCGAAGCACACGATCTTGATTTGTCCGGCCTTACCCTCGGGTCTTAGCGCTTGCAAAATCGCCGGACCGTTGTAGGACCACAAACCGACCATGCCGGCTATGTCGGGATACTTCTTCAGCGTTTCATAAGCATTTTGCCTGGCGCGACCGGGGTCGGTATCGTCGGTTAGAAGGTCAATAATCTCCACCTTCGATCCTTGTAGCGATTCCTTCAGTCCGTCGAATCGCTCTCGGGCATTTTGTACGTCTTTCTTGCCGACGAAGACCATGATCTTTCCACCTTGCGGTAGAGCTTTCTTGATGAGTTCTCCGGCCTGACGTCCAGCGGCACGATTGTCGGCGCCCAGGTAAAGCGCGCGATCGCTATCCGGTGCGTCGCTGTCCTGAGTGATGACCAAAGCGCGCTTCGCCGCGTCGTTAATCACCTGCTTCTGACCAACGGGATCGACGACGCTGATCGCGATGGCATCAGCATGATCCATATCCAGCGCGTCTCTAATGAGTCCATCCTGCTCCTTCACCGCCCCGGTGTTTGTGCTTTTAAATGCCAGTTTCACATCGGCCAGTTCGGAATCAGCTTTCTCACACCCCTTGCGCGCTATTTTCCAAAAGTCGGAGGTGGCATTGGTAATAAAGGCGACCGTCTTCACCGTTTTTGGAGCTGGTGGCGGAGAAGCGCAACTGGCAGACATGGCAAAGACAAAGGCAAGTAAACAAATCAGCTCATGTGAAGTTAATCTTTTCATGGCGGAACCTCCTGTGAAAAAACTGTCCACTGTTAATCCAAACGCGAGGGACTAAACCCACTCCTGTACCCTCCTTAGGAGTAAATGGATACCGCTTGTTCTGCTCGGTTACTGCGCTGCTGGGTTCGCGAAAGCCTCAGGCGCGAAAGCTCCATGAGAATCTTCTTGCCGCTTCCTATGCTTGTTTGCTGACGACTTATATTCCTGAAATAGTCGAGTGTCAAAGGAAAGGGGACAAAGGCTCGCGTCCTTAGTGAAATGAAAAGTCTTCAACATCTGTACGACCGGGTAAGACAGAATAAAACAGAAGACCCCTCGTAAAAAGTTTGTTTTTAGCGCGCAAGGGTGTATCATCACTGGCACAATGTACCGAGCTGAAGTAGAACCAATGCCTACCAACCCACCTGACCGCGTTCCGCATACCGGGCTGTGGAAAGTAACAATTTACGAGGGTGATCGGTTTGTTAGAACGGATAAGGACTACATCGTAATCTCGGAAGCGGAACGGTTGGCTGACAAGTTGAACTACGAGTTTGGCAATAAAAAGAAGGCGAAGGGGGCATGAAACGCAACGCCCCAATTTACGGTTGGGTTAACAATAAGTACATGAAGAGACCTCACTGAAGGGCTTCCGCGAGCGCCCCGAATTCCGGGTCGATCTCTTCAAAATGCGAAGGTTTCTCAAGGAGTTTTGTCAGAGAGTGCGGCACTGCCACTGGTTCTCTGATGAGTGGCTCTACAACGGAGTCAAACTTTGCGGGGTGTGCCGTTGCCACGATGATCCAGTGTGCGGACGATAGACTTTCGCGCACATGAACTGCGGTGGCAGTGTGGGGACACCAGGTCTGCTGCCAGTTTGTGCGACCGCGAACGATTGTGCCGGCGATCTCTTCATCGCTGACCGAACGCGCCTGCGCGATTCTTCTGAGCTCCGAAACCTCTGGGTGCAGATGGAGAAGCCTCTCCATGTTGCTCGGATTTCCCACGTCCATCGCGTTCGCGAGAGTGGGAATGGTCTGATGTGGCTTCCACGAGCCGGAGGCGAAATAGTTCGGCACGGCATCATTGGCATTGGTGGCAAGAATTATCTGCCGCACCGGCAGTCCCATCTCTCGCGTCCAGAAGGCGGCCACCGCGTTACCCAGATTGCCTGTTGGAATAACGAAACCGGGACGTGTCCCTCGTTGCCGCAAATACCAGAGGCCCGCCGCCGCGTAGTAAACAGTCTGAGGAAGGATTCTCCCCTGGTTAATGCTGTTCGCGGACAGAAGACCCTTCGCCTCCGCCCACTCTTTGTTCCCGAATGCGGTTTTGACTATACGCTGACAGTCGTCAAAGTCACCGCGGACGGCGAAGGCACGCACACTATCGCCCCAGCAAGTAAGTTGCTGCTGCTGTCGCAGCGAAACTTTGTTCCTGGGGAAGAGGATGACTACTGTGATCTCGGGGTGTTCGTGGAAGGCCGCAGCCACCGCTCCACCGGTGTCTCCTGAGGTGGCCACCAGCACTGTTCGCCGACCCGGAAGTCTCGACACGCAGGCAGCGAGGAAGCGCGCTCCGACATCCTTGAAAGCTGCGGTCGGCCCATGGAATAACTCGAGCACGGCCGTGTCGTCGCCGATGTAGTTCAGAGGGATTGGGAAGTTGAACGCCTCTCGGCAAATTTCGTCAAGCTGGGGTTGCAAGACGTCGCCGCTGAAGAAGGGTTTAAGGAGCTTCGCGCCGATATCGCTCCACGACTCAAGGCCGTCGAAATCTGCGATCTCGAAAGCGGGAAAACTCTCCGGCACATAGAGCCCGCCGTCCGGCGCGAGACTCATCTGGATGGCTTCGGAAAGAGTCAGCGTCGGAGAGATCGAGCGTGTGCTGCGAAATCTCATGGAATGGTGGTCGCCCCCTGTTGGCTTACGGCAGAGATCCACGAGTCCACCTCTGTTAAGCCGTTTGACCTAAAAGCCTGGACCATCGCATCCCTAACTTGTGCCGCCGCCTGGTCCGACGTAACCCAGGCAAACACGCTCGGGCCAGAGCCGGATATAGACGCCCCGAGTGCTCCGCTTTCCATTGCCGCTGCTTTCACGTCGGCGAAACCAGGGATGAGGTGCGCTCGCTGCGGTTCGATTACCAAGTCGGAAAATGAATGCCCAATCATTTCAACGTCATTGCCAAAGCAGCCCGCAATGAAGCCTCCGAGGTTGGCCGACTGCTGGACGTGGTCGGTCAACGGGACGCTCAGTTTAAGAATGCTCCTCGCGCTGTGCGTGTCAACGCGCAGCCGCGGGTGGACCAGCACCGTGAGGATACTTGCCGGCACGGGCAGCGACACGTGGCGGAAGGGAGACAACGAGAGGACGAGCGTCATACCCCCGAAAAGGCACGGTGTGATGTTGTCCGGGTGTGCTGTGCCGCTCGCGGCCTGCTCTCCAAGTAGGGCGTACTCCAGCAGCGCCTCTGTGGGGAGAGGGTTATCCAGAAGTGAATTGGCTGCGACCAGCGCACCTACGGCCGAAGCTGCGGACCCGCCCAT
>DATLBQ010000312.1:0-5852 GCA_035526805.1 Pyrinomonadaceae bacterium | reverse complement strand
CTGTGGTCCAGTCACCCACACGCTCGAAGGAGGGCCAATGAAAACGAAACTTTTAGTGCTTGCAGTGTTTATCTCACTTTGTTCAGTTATCCTTATTTCAGCAGTGCTGAGCGCATCAACCCCACCACCTACAGCGCCGGTACCCATGACAATCGCTTTTGGGCCAAAGCAATATACTCGCGCTGCCGGTCAGCCCCAGACTTTTACCGAAACATTCCAACATTGTGGAACGGGCCAGTGTCAGATCGTTGTGGCAAACGGAAGTGGCGACAAGACCAAACGCGCCAGTAGTGCATCCATTTCACTAAACGGTCAGCAGATCGTCGGTCCACGCGATCTCAATCAGCAAGTAGCCACGATCGTCAAACCCGTTACGCTGCTCGATCAGAATCAACTCACCATCACACTTTCATCCAGCCCTGGCTCCACGCTGACAGTGTCTGTGGAATGCGTGGCGCCCGCTGCTGTTCTGGAGGGCCGCGCGCCGGGAGCAAGTCTGTTGAATCCGACAACACTGATCTCCGCATTCCAAATCGCTAACACCGGAACTGCTCCTGCGGAGAACGTTCAGATTACGTCGATCACGCTGCCTGGGGGAACGCTGACAACGCCTACTCTGCCAAACAATCTCGGAACGATTCCCGCCGGCGGCTTAACAAATGCCGATGCAAACTTCACCGGTGGTCCTTTCCTACCTAATGGAACATACACGCTGACCGTCCAGGGAACATATCAGGTTGGAGGTTCCACCTTTTGCTTTACCTTCAACCTTACGTTACGCATTCCGCCGAATGCACCCGGTTCCGCACCACTCAACTCCGCGACTGCGGGATCAAACTTCGTGAGTGGGGCACCATTTACACCTCAACCGCCGGAGTTCGAGGGTGATGAGAATGGCTCGCTATGGACCCCACCAATCGGTCCATTCGTACCCGGCACTCCGACTCAGACAACTACGAACGTGCAAATGGCGCCGCCCTTGGCGAAAGCGGATGCCGGACCTTTACTTTTCCCAAACGCCCCTGACCCAATCGAATTTGTTCAGAATGCCGGATTCGGCGTGAACGGCAACAACATCGCAGAACCAAGTGGCGCTACTGGCGGTGGGGTTGTCTTCGTCACGGCAAATTCGTTCGCGGCTTATTCGACGAATAACGGCGGCAGCTTCACACAGTTGAATCCAACCAGCATCTTTCCCGCTGACGCGATTGGCTTCTGTTGCGATCAAATCGTGCAGTACGTACCGAGCATCGATCGATTTATTTGGCTGCTGCAAGGAAACGGCTTCCGACTAGCGTCCGCCAGTCCGGCAAATATTATCAGCAGTGGCGGCACGGCGTGGACGTACTGGAATCTGCCGTCGAATCTTTTCGGACAGCCCACTGGGACGGGGGTCGATTACCCCGACCTTTCGGTGGGAAATAATTCGCTTTATCTGAGTTGGGATGTGGGGTGGCCTACCTGTCCCTCAGGCTGCAACAGCGGAGTCCAAGTCTCCCGGATATCCCTGGCTGGTATTCAGGCGGCCGGCACGATTACGATTGAGTACACCAATCCGCCGGATTCGAGCATGGTTTGGGGCGGTCACCTGATGCAGAACACGCTCGATGAAATCTTCTGGGCGGGGCACCAGAGCAGCAGCCAGATGAGAGTTTTCTCGTTGGCGGAAGGATCAAATACTTACTTCTGGCGCGACGTCACCATTTCATCGTGGGCGAGAGTCGCCTTATCTTCGCTAACGCCGGACAACCAAAATTGGCTTGGTCAGTGTGGCGGCGGCTTTCCGGGAACCGCGGTCATCGGTTCGACCCGCGTAGGCAATCAGCTTTGGTTTGCCTGGAGTGCCGGAAATGACAATAACTTTCAACAGCCTCACGTCGAAATGGTAACGCTGGATCGAAACAACAACTTCAGCAAGATCCAACAAGTGCAGATCTGGAACAACAGTTACGCCTTCGGCTATCCCGCCTTGGCGACTAACGCCTGCACTGGAGAAGTCGGACTTTCGCTGGAGTATGGTGGCAACGGCAATTATGAAAACCACGTCGTGGGATTCTGGGGCGACTTTGTTGTGTACATCACGACAGGGAGTAATGTCGGCACGTGTCGTTTCGGAGACTACGTGAGTATCAGGCAGGCACCGCCTACGACTCAGAATCCAGGGAACCTGTTCACGGCTTTCGGCTATGGACTTAACACTATACCTCCGCCGGGATCAGGCACGCGCACCGATAATCGGTACGTCTTGTTTGGACGTCCGGCGTCGTCTTGTAACGTGATTGGAAAGTCATCGGTAACAGCTCTGCGGCCGTCGAAAAGTTGAGAGGAATTAAAGATTCTCAGGACCGACCTCACCACACTCACGCCCCCGGCGTAGGACGTTGTATCGGTTGAGGAGGAATTGGGCCCGCTGGCGACACAGCGGGCCCACTCACCTGAGGCTGAGGCATACCCAGTGGAACGGCCGCGTATGCGTAGGGTAATTGAAGCAAACCAAGAAATGAGCATTTTGTGCAAAGCCTTGGCTGTGACTAGAAAGAAACGAGGAAGATATACAAAACTGTCATCATTTCTGCATAATCATACACCGATCTTGAGAGCTCCAAAACAATGATTGCTTGCCCCCTCCAAATCGAATCCCGGATCAATCGAACTCGACAAACAAATGCCAGCTGCTCAGCGACATCCAATAGCAAACCTTTTCATCTTTGTTTTTCTTGTCTGCGTCTCAGTCCAACCGGCGCAACCAAAAACGCATCCGGCGACCGAGCTGCTCACCTTTGAGGAACTTGTAGAGCTCTACGAGCGGGAAGAGCCTTCGGAACAGCTGCAAGTGAAGTTGCAAAAACTGTTGACCACGCCGTTCGTCAACAATGATGCGACTGGGAACGGGGCCCGCCCACTTAAGCCGATTTCACCCACGGTCGGTCGTTACTTGCGTATCGCTCAATGGAACATCGAGCGTGGTCTGGAGTATGAAGCACTGGAGACTGTCTTCACGGATCCATCTAAGTTTGTTTCACTTCTGGATCAAGCAAAATATCCGCCGGCCAGTGCCAGCCGAGCGCGGGTGCTGGAACAGGCAGAGTTGTTAACGCAGGCCGACATCATTGTGCTTAACGAAGTCGACTGGGGAATGAAGCGCACTGGTTACCGCAATGTAATAGCCGACCTGGCCGCTGCGTTGAAGATGAACTACGCCTACGGCGCCGAGTTTATTGAAGTCGATCCCATAGCCCTGGGAATGGAAAAATTTGAAGGAGTGGAACAGGAAGAGCGTGTGGCGCTTGCGGAACAAATTACGATTGAACCCGATCGCTATAAGGGCCTGCACGGTACAGCGATTCTCAGCCGCTGCCCCTTAGTGAATGTGCGTCTCATCCCTTTTCGCACGCAGGGACACGACTGGTACGCAACTGAGAAAAAGGGTGTCACCAAAGTTGAAAAAAGCAAACGCAAGGCGTCCGAGCTGGCCTTTCAGCAGAAGGTGGAGCGCGAGGTCCGACGCGGCGGACGCATGATGCTTCTAGCCGACATCGAAGACCCGGAGATTCCTAAAGGTCGTTTGACGATTGTGGCTACACATCTCGAATCCAAAACGAAGCCGAAAAATCGCGTCAAGCAATTGGAAGAATTGCTGGTTACAATTAAAGACATTAAAAATCCAGTGGTCGTTGCCGGCGACATGAATACTTCCACGCGCGATAGCACGCCCACCTCGATTCGGCGTGAAATCAAAAAGCGGTTTGGCAGCAAAAAGTACTGGGTCAAGCAAGGCATCAAATTCCTGACGGGTCTATCCTGGCCAAACAGTCTGTTGCTGGGTGGAGTGAATGAGTATCGCAAGCAAGCCGATCCCACCGTGCGCAGCATTCACCTTGTGGCCAGTAACCCGGAGGCCAAATTTTTTGAGGTACTGAAATCCTTTCGTTTTAGCGATGGCGGCGCTTTTGACTTTCGCGGCGAACGCGAGCGTTCGATCGGGAGTGGGAATTCACCGCTCGCCAATTCAAATCAGCGTGGCGGCAAAGGTTTCATTACTACCTTTGAAGTGGAACGCACCCTTGGGTTTATCGGCAAGTTCAAACTCGACTGGATTTTTGTGAAGCCTCCGGCCTTGATCTCCCCCTATGGTGCAGACCAACCCTATGTCTTCGCGCCCCACTTCGGTCGAACACTCAAAGAATTGAACGACAGCATCGAAGACCGCATCTCCGATCATGATCCACTTGTAGTTGACTTACCGCTTGGTGAACCGGCCAGGTAACTCCTTTGCGAAAGGCTTGAGCGTTGGGCGTCTTAATCGTCAGCATCCTTTGAATCTGAATGGAGAATATGACCGATCACATTGGAGGACAAGTGAAACGTGTAATCGCGATCTTGTTGACGGCAGGCGCTGCTTACTCAATCGCTCTAAGTCAGATGCCGAATAAGAAACCGGACCGACTGAGTAGATCCGAGCAACAGGTTAGGGAGTTAAATCAGGCATGGGCCGATGCAATCACAAAATCGGATGCAGCCGCGCTTGACCGCATTTTCGCTGACGACATGATTGTAACGAGCGGTAGCGGAGCCGTAAGGAACAAGGCGGAGGAAATAAAGGACGCAGCCGGCGGCGGTTCCGATCCCGACTTCAGCTGGACCCGTCCTTTTACCACCGAGGATCTGAACGTAAAAGTTTACAATGAAGCCGCCTGGGCTACCGGTCTGGCCAAATGGGGCTTCCGCTACAAAAGTCAGGACATTAACCAGGAGCGTCGATATACGCATGTCTATATAAGGAACCGAGGTAAATGGCGAATCGTCGCCCAGCACATAAGTTCGAATTTGTATAAGAAACAGTCAACGACTCCCTAGTATTGGTCCATTGATCTCCGACCTCCCATAATGTTTCGGCGCTTGAAATAGCGGGTTACATTCCGCTCCCACGGAGCGGGAGAATTCCTGGGGAATTGCGTTCAATAATCCCCACGCGATGCCGGAACTGCCCAATGCTCACTGCCCACTGTTCTTCGTCCCGTACCCGTCGTAAAATAGCCAGCGGCAAACTGGAAATAGAAAATGGACGATCTGAAGCAAACCCAAACGGAACTTGCTGCTGCGAAGACGCAGGAGCTGCCTGCAGTCCCCCCATCCCCCAAGAAGGATGACGAACAGTTTCGATCGGCGCAGGATCGGATCAAGGAGATGATTTACGCCAACGCCCCGCTGAGCGAAATTCTCTCGAATCTGGTGTTGTTGATCGAGTCTCAGTCGCCGCAGATGCTCTGTTCTGTGCTGCAGATCAGCGAAGACGGCAACCACATCCGCCATGTCGTGGCGCCGAGTCTGCCCGATGCTTACGTTAAGGCGATTGACGGCAGTCCGATTGGGCCGAAGCATGGCTCGTGCGGGACGGCCATGTTTCGAGGTAAGCCGGTGATCGTCAGCGACATTTTTGCCGACCCGCTGTGGGAGGATTACCGGCATTATGCCGCGGCAATCGAGGTGCAAGCCTGCTGGTCAACCCCGATAATGTCGAGCAAAGGCAAGGTGCTGGGTTCATTTGCCATGTATTACCACGAGCCGCGCACACCGACCGGCGAAGAGAGTCTCCTCACCAACGTGGCCACCAAACTCGCCGGCCTGGCCATTGAGCATCACGCGTCGCGTGAACAGGCGGCGCGAACCTAAGTCGCTCGCGCAAAAAAAGGAGCGGGGGCAAGCCCGCCTTCTGTATAGACCGGAGACATGGTGAACAGGTGATCGGGGACATGGTGAACACATTTTAGCTCAATTTGTTAGCACAAAGATCGAGGGTGCCGAGCTTGTGCTGACAGAAGTAGACAGCAAAGAGACCATCGGTGTTGGTT
>DATLBQ010000311.1:0-7057 GCA_035526805.1 Pyrinomonadaceae bacterium | reverse complement strand
GCGGAACCTAAAGTGGAAATGATTTTCCTGGAGGCCGCGCGCCAAAGCGAAAGCTCGGAACAGGAATGCTTAACCGAGCACGTTGGCTAAAAAGGATGCCGGCGGATTTTTCGATTACGGTTTGGTGAAACTAAATTGCAGCCTTTGAATCGCAAATCGCAAATCCGGAATTCTAAACCAAGAGATGTTGTTACTACTGCCATACACGGAGTACCTGGGAAGGCTTAGTGAGCCGCGCAATCTCGCGGATATCATCCTTGTCTTCTTGCTTGTGTATGCAGTTTTGAAACTCGTTCGTGGAACTCGCGCCGCTCCTATGGCTGCCGCCATCGGAGCTTTTGCCCTCCTTTATTGGCTCGCCGTCAGACAGGACCTGGCTACCCTCGCATTTATTCTGCGCGGCGCCCTGCTGTACATCGGCGTTGCCATAATCGTTCTGTTTCAAAATGAGATTCGCCAGGCGCTCATCACTTTCGGCAATCGCTTTCGCATGCCTTTTACGCGCCGCCACCACGGGCAATTCGGCGAGGGCGTGTACGACGAGGTGATTCTTGCCGCGACTTCGCTCGCATCTACTAAAACAGGCGCGTTGATTGTGATCGAGCGCAACATTGGCTTGAAAAATATCATCGATGGCGGAGTGAAATTAGACGCCGAACTCAGCTACGACTTGTTAGTCAGTATTTTCAATCCGGAGTCGCCGCTACATGACGGCGCGGTTGTTGTTCGCCGCCATCGAGTTGCCGCCGCTTCCTGTTTTCTTCCGTTGACATTGAATCCAAGACTTTCGCGCGATTTGGGCACACGACACCGGGCGGCACTTGGAGTCACCGAAGACACTGACGCAGTGGCGGTAGTTATTTCAGAAGAGTCGGGCCTGATTTCCATTGTTCAGCGCGGCGAGATCAAGCGTGGTTTGGACGCGCCTAAACTTAGAGTGGCGATTTCCGAAGCGCTTGAGATTTCACCGCAACGTGAACGGGTAAAACACCTGGCGAAACACGGGGAGGAAACTGATACTGAAGAAATTGCCTCCATCTGAAGCCTGAGATTCCAGGAGATCTGAAATCTGTTATGCCATTTCAAGACAACGAAGATAACGAACTCACTCCGGTACCGCGGCAACCGACGATGCTGGAACGATGGCTGCGCAAGTTGATGCTGGAAGACTGGGCGTTGAAGCTCCTGGCTCTGGCGATAACAGTGGTGCTTTGGTTAGGCGTCACCGGTCAGAACAAGCCGGTAACGTTGCGCGTGAATGGCGTGCAACTTAATTTCCTGCGACCTGCGGGCATGGAGTTAAGCAATGAACCACCGACCACTGTCGATGTTATTTTCACGGGCAGCAAAGACAGGCTTGATCGCATTGAGCCACGTGAATTGATCGCAAATGTCGATTTAAGCGATCAGAAAGCCGGTGAGCGAATTATTAAGTTAACGGTCAGTCGAGTAAAAATGGATTTGCAGGAAGATGTGAAGATACAGGGGTTTTACCCAGCCAGTGTCCCTATTCGACTGGAGCCGGTCATCGAAGTGCCGCTGGACGTGGAGGTCCAGTTTGAAGGTAAACTGCCTGAAGGTTATGAGCTGGGCAGCGTCACTGTAAGTCCGGCCCAGGTCAGGTTACGCGGTCCGGCGGATCATATTAACGGTTTGCGAAAGGCTACGACAGAAACGGTTTTGCTGGATGACAAAAAAGAGACCTTTAGTCTTTCACAGGTCGAAATAAATATTCCCGACGTAAAGATCGACGTACTCGATTCGGCCGTGGATATTCATGTTATCGTAATCGAGAAACGACGTGGAGATTTGCATCTACGATTAGCCGCCGATGGACAGCCTTACCTGGCCACCATTACCAAACCTGCGCATCAATCTGATCCTCTGTCCCTTTTCCCTTTTTGATGGAACGACTCTTTGGCACGGACGGCATGCGCGGTGAGGCGGGGGTTTTCCCCCTCGACATTGCAACAATTAGAACTGTTGGAGCCTCTCTCGCAGAGCGCCTCACCCAGAAACTCCATCGTGCGCCCCTGATCGTAATCGGTAGAGATACGCGCGAATCTGGTGAATGGCTGGAACAGGCTCTCGTCGCCGGGTTGACGAGTGCCGGAGCAGGATCCCAGTCTGCCGGAGTGATCACGACGCCCGGAGTTGCTTTCCTGGCGCGCACGCTTCCCGCCGATGCGGGTGTAGTAATCAGCGCTTCACATAATCCATACCGCGATAATGGCATAAAGATTTTTGCGCCTTCGGGACGAAAACTTGATGAAGAGACTGAACGCCTCATCGAGAATGACGTTTTCGTTCAACGCGAGTTGGTCTCGGTGAAGGCCTCCGATCAATCATCAGCAAAGCTTGAAAGCCGTGTTGTTGCAACAGCCGCTTTAACGCGTCGTTATCTTAATTTTCTGGCGAACGAGGTCGGCAGAGACTTATCCCTTCATGGTATTCGGCTCGTGGTCGATTGCGCGAATGGCGCGGCTTCGGATCTGGCCCCTCAATTATTCCAACGTCTGGGCGCTGATCTCACAACAATCAATAATCATCCCGACGGCCACAATATTAATCTCGCTTGTGGCTCGCTTCATACCGAAGCACTTCAAATCGAAGTGGTCAAGCAAAAAGCGAATCTTGGAGTCGCATTTGACGGCGATGCGGATCGAGCCTTGTTCGTGAATGCGAACGGGCGTTTGGTAAACGGTGACGAAAGCCTCTGGGTCTTCGCGCGATATTTGCAAGCCCGCCACAGCTTGACTGATAACACAGTAGTGGCGACTGTCATGAGTAATATAGGACTCGAAATGGCCTTTCGATCGCAAGGCATACGTTTGGTTCGGACTGACGTCGGCGACAAGTACGTTTTGGACGAGCTAGTGAGGTTACGGGCTAGTCTTGGCGGTGAGCAATCCGGTCACATTATCTTTCCACGATTGAGCCTAGCTGGCGATGCGTTGATCACGACGCTCAACATGCTGCGTGCGATGACGGAAGAGGGAAAAGAGCTGCATGAACTCACCGAAGGGTTTCAGGTGTTTCCACAGATCCTCGTGAACGTAGAAGTAAACGATAAGCGACCGTTTGCTAACGTGCCGGCCATCCAGAAAGCTGCGCATGAGATAGAAACTGGGCTTGGTTCCGAGGGACGACTGCTGCTGCGCTACTCCGGCACTGAGCCGCTGGCACGCGTAATGATTGAGGGCAAGCACCAGGAAGAAATTGAAAAGTACGCTGCAGAATTGGCTGCTGTAATTAAGCGAACACTCGGGGCGCAGCCGCCAACCCAGTGAAAATTTTACCGGTGGTTTTGAAATTATTACTCAGTTTTTCGGTTGCCTTGTAGAACGGTTATTCACCTCAAACGGAAGCGCCGATAGGAAGCGCAGTAAATTCGTAACCTGCATAATTGTCAACACAATGCGTCTTGCACGGCACGCGCGTTGCGATGTATATTGTGGGGCAAGAAGAGACGGTTGGTGAATCCTCCGTCTCAGTGGTTGCTGGGGTGAGGACAGTGACCACAAATATGGATGGGCGCGACGTACTCCCACGTTTGTCGCGCCCATTCGCTTTTCCTATCACACCATTCAGAGTCCAAGTCAGGCTCTTTCCAAAATAACAAAAGATATTCGCTTCGTTGCACCGAGACGTTTATAAAACGCAGGACGAGCGAGGAACATTCCTAGTTGCATGCATGCCTGAACTACCATAGTCTGCAAGCGTCTTCGGGGTAAATAATTCTGTGGTAGGAGGAGCTGCTCATTGCCCGTTCTCCGAGTTCGCGCTAAATCGCGACAGCAGGACTACGAAATTCGCATTGGTAGGGGACTGCTGTCTCAGACAGGACAGTTAGCGCGTCTTAGCCTGGGCCGACAGGCGCAGCAAACCATCATCATCTCCAACCGAGCGGTGTTTTCACTGTACGGCTCGATTGTGGTCCAGAGTCTGAAGGCGAGCGGCTTTTCTGTCTTACCGTTCCTGATTGGCGACGGCGAACGCTACAAATCCATCAAGACCGTGGAAAGCGCGCTGCAATTTTTCCACGAAGCCCAGCTTGAGCGCGGGGACGCAGTAGTCTCACTAGGCGGCGGCGTGGTTGGCGACGTTACGGGCTTCGCGGCGTCAATTTACCTGCGCGGCGTCCGCTACATCCAGATTCCGACTACCTTGCTCGCACAGGTCGATTCCTCCGTCGGCGGTAAGACTGGAGTGAATTTGTCGGGCGGCAAGAATCTAGTCGGAAGTTTTCATCAGCCTGCCGCGGTGATCATAGACATTGAGACGCTAACCACTTTGCCGGCCCGAGAGCGGGTTGCAGGGTGGTGCGAATGCGTGAAGCAGGGTGCTGTGAGTGGTCGTAAGCTCTTCAACGGGACGGCGGATTTTCTCAAGGTAGCGGGCCGCGAGAAACTTGTAGTTTCGCCACAACTGGAACGGATCATTGCCGCTCATTGTGCTTTTAAGGCGGCGATTGTTGCTCAGGACGAACGGGAAGAACCTGATCGAGTTGATACCCATTCGAGACGAATTCTCAACTTCGGTCACACGATTGGCCACGCTTTGGAATTGGTCACTAATTTTAGGCGCTTTCGTCATGGCGAAGCGGTCGGCCATGGAATATTGGCCGCGAGCGAGATTTCGAAAAATTTGGGCCTGCTTGACGAAACAGAGTTAGAATTGCTGACGACGACAGTGCGTATGTGTGGCCCACTGCCGTCGACCAGAGACCTGGACGAGCGTTCGGTGATCAACGCCATCGCCCACGACAAGAAGCGAACCGCAGGTCAGGTAAAGTGGGTACTGCTCGAACGCATCGGCCGTCCGCGGATTGTTGATGGGAGAGAAATAAGCCCCACGTTGTTGCGAAAATCGTTGCACGAGGTTTTTCAAAGACAATCCTTATAACTTGAAGGTTGATGATGAATACAATCGCGAGAAGATCTGAACGAGGTGGTGCACGGCTAAAGTTCCTGATTGTTGCCGCGATAATAGCTGCTGTCGCTTATGCCGGCTACCAGTTCATTCCGATTGCTTATCAAGCATATCAGCTCAAAGACTTAATGCAGCACGATGTGGATACTGCCGTCGCGACGGGCAAATCTCCAGCCTGGGTTCAGGACCAACTTGTGAAGAGCTCCGAAGAGTATGGCATCCCCGCCGAAGCGGTTATTACGCCCAGCCAAGAGGACAATCGCATACAGGTCAGGGTTCAGTTTACAAAGCCGGTGGAGTTTCCCGGCTTTGTTTACAACTACGAATTCGACCATACCGCGAAGAGCTCAACGTTTCTGACTATCCGTTAGCTTCATGCCCCACAGCAATTAAGCCTCTTTGAGTGAGATGAGCACCGCCACGGAGTAGGGGTTAATACTGACTTCATTACAACACTTGCCCTTCAAAGCTGATTATTCTCGAGGAAAGCCTTGAGTTTACGAGAGCGGGAAGGATGACGCAGCTTGCGAAGCGCTTTAGCTTCGATTTGCCGAATGCGTTCACGGGTGACGGCAAAATGTTGTCCGACTTCTTCCAAGGTGTGTTCGGATCCGGTGAGTCCCAACCCAAACCGCATCTTTATCACCTTCTCTTCGCGCGGGGTTAAAGTAGCCAGCACTTCGTCTGTAATTTCGCGCAAGTTGGAAGCGACCACTGCGTCGGCAGGATTTAGAATAGACTTGTCTTCGATGAAATCACCCAGATGCGAATCTTCCTCTTCACCAATAGGCGTCTCCAGCGATATTGGTTCCTGAGCGATCTTCAAAACCTTGCGCACCTTCGAAACGGGAATATCCATCTTGCGCGCAATCTCTTCGCTGGTCGGTTCCCGGCCAAGCTCCTGCACGAGGGAACGAGAAGTCCGGATCAGTTTATTGATCGTTTCAATCATGTGCACTGGAATGCGAATGGTGCGCGCCTGATCGGCAATAGCACGGGTAATGGCCTGACGAATCCACCACGTCGCGTAAGTGGAAAACTTGTAACCGCGCCGCCACTCGAATTTGTCGACCGCCTTCATTAATCCAATGTTGCCTTCCTGAATCAGATCCAGGAATTGAAGGCCGCGATTGGTATATTTCTTGGCGATCGAAACAACCAAACGGAGATTTGCTTCCACGAGTTCACGTTTGGCCTGCCCGGTCTGCTGTTCGCCAACTATTATTGCCTGCAGTGATCGCTTTATTTCGACTGGATTAATGTAGTGGTCATCCTGAATTTGCAGCAGCCGTTTCTTCGCTGCCAAAATCCGCCGCTTGAAATCCTTTTGATCTTCAACTCGGGCGCGCTTGCGCGTTAACTTCTCAGCCAGACTTTCGATTTCCCGTTCCGCGTCACGCACCTCTTTCTGCACAGCCCGGATTGAATTAATCAGACGTTGACGCGCCCGCTCGGTTATATTCAGCCGGCCAATCTCCTGAGCAATTTCCAGACGGAGCCGCGCCACTTTCCGCCTGAGACGCAGCAATCGGATATTCTTTTTCCCCCGTACAGTCTTTTGTTCATCCCGCAGCTTCTCCCAGTCTTTCAGACCCTGCTTAAAAAGCTTGCGGATATTCTCAATACCTTCAATCGTCCACGCCTTATATTCCTCCGCCTTGTCTTTATCTTCATCTCCGGTGAATTCCGCCTGTTCCGCAAAAACGACGGTTTCGCGGATGTTTGCAGCGCCGGCTTCCAGTTCTTCACCGATTTTCAGCAGTTCCTTAACAGCGATAGGAGACCGCGAAATCGCTTTTTGAGTTTTAAGCTGACCGCGCTCGATTCGCTTGGCAATTGCCACCTCCCCCTCGCGCGTCAGCAATGGCACCACCCCCATCTCGCGGAGGTACAAACGCACCGGGTCATTCGTCTTATCAAGCGCGCCGGCGGACAGATCCAGCTCAACATCTTCGTCGGTATCTTCCTCATCAACGGCAACTGCTGCCGCCCGGTCAAGTAACCGTTCTTCGGAATCTCCGACGGGGATGTTCGAGCCTTCGAGCTTTTGCAGTACATCTTCAATATCGTCGGGAGAAACGACATTGTCAGGTAGTTCGCGGTTGAGATCGTCAAACGTAAGGTA
>DATLBQ010000310.1:0-6013 GCA_035526805.1 Pyrinomonadaceae bacterium | reverse complement strand
TTGCTCATTATTGCCAGAAGTGCTTAGCCGCAAATCCGTTGGGCCAGGAGTTTTGTGCTCGATGCGGCACGAGGCTAATGATTATTGTCGAGCCTGCCGGAGGGCGTTATGAAGCGCTGGAATCCGGCAGCTCCAACGAAGAACACCTGCTTGAGAGAATCTCCGCACTTGAAAACAGGGTTAGCCGGCTAAGCGAAAAATTAGACCGCGGTCTCGATTTACTCTTGCAGCAAGCTCAGCACTCGCATTTCGACCGCGCACTCGTCAAAGCTCTCGTCAGTCTGTTGACAGAAGATGGGACGATTGAAGGTGACAAGCTCGAGCGGTTGTGGATTCACCGTTGCCAGAAAGATGCCGAGGAGCAACTTGAGAGCGAGCACCGAGAAGAGTTACGTTTGAAAATTCTCGCGACTTATCAGGGACAGCAAGCTTCTACGTTCGCGCAATTTATCAATGACGGCTTTTTGTTGATGGACGACGATCAACCGAGCCGGGGTGTGCGGTCGCTTCAGCGTGCGGCCGAGATTGACCGCGATAATGCGCCGTTACTTTATTTCCTCGGCGAATATTTTTTCAAGACCGGTAAGACGCACCAGGCGCAGGCCTATCTTGGGAGGGCTTATGAGTTGTCGCCGCGCGATCGCCGCGTCTCGCTTTTGTTGGGGCTAATCTGTGCTGACGAAGGTGATATTGAACGTGCCAAGGAATTGTTGAATAGTGCGACCCGTCTGGGTGGGTCTACATTCGCAGCACATTATGGATTGGGTCGGCTATTTGTTGCGGAAGCAAAGTGGCCGCGGGCGCTGCAACAGTTTAAGTTGGCGCTGGCAACCAAAAATTCTCCCGAGGCCCATTACACGCTCGGGTGTCTCTATTACCAACTCAGCCGGGACGCGCTCGCTACTCGCCACTTAAGAAAAGCTCTGGAACAGGATGAGGACTACGGGGAAGCCTTCCACGTACTCGGCTTAATCTCGGAACGCGCCGGAGAAAAAGCGCTGGCTGAACAGTATTTCCAGAAGGCCGGCATGGGGGCAGCCGGCAAGACCAGACCGGTCAGGAACCGGAGAAACAATTCCGGCCCGGCGCTGACTGCACCGCTTTTTCGCGTATCGCCCGCAAACTCCCGCCGGCTCATAACCGGCGGCGACCGCCGCCTCGCTGAAGCGCTGCGACAAGATGCGCTAAACGCCTGTAGTGCCGTCTCCAATGATGGACGTTAGTCCAGAGAATTCATGCCCTTTGTCGATAGATACAGAAGATCCAATTAAACCAATCCTGTAGGGGTAAAGTCCTAGTTTGCCTAAGCCCTCACGCGGTCATGGTAGAGGCTCCTGCCGATTACCCCGCAAAGCATGCGCAAATTCGTTGATGAACAGTGTGCGCCAGCGAGCACGTGGGCGTCAGGGAGCGAGCCATTCTCGAAATGAGGCGCGTGAATGCTTGATCTTCAGCGGATCAAAAATTGCTTCACACGTAAGTGTATTTCGGTAACGTATGTCTCTGCTCTTACTCTCCAAGACAGTGGTTTCATCGCGATGATTACGTTATGACCCTTGAGGAACTCGAACAAATTGAAGAGCGCGCACGGCGTGGGCTGCCTATTGCACCCGATTCCGTGCTCTTGTTGACCGCCTACGTCCGCGATGTCTTACAGGCTAAAGCAAGCGCTGAAGCGGTCGCCTCTGAGGCGCTCAAGCAGATTGGACGAAATTCCCGATACCACGCCGCCGGAATACGTCGCGCTTCTTAGCGATGCAAGCAGTCCGATAATCTAAAAACCATCACCCCACGCGCCATTCTGCAAAGCAAACTGTTAGTTTGCGATGGTGAATGGCGTTCAAACTACCGCAAACTCACCTGTTGCTCCGCAGAAAACCAACCAGGAGAGCACTTCCCGTAGACTCCTCTCGTTGACACTCCGCTGCTCGTAGTTATAATGGCTTTTTGCGCATTAGCCGCTAAAATGTGCTATTCGGACTAGGGTGGTAGGCAATGCGGATTGAACTGGAAAGTCTCGAGCACGGGAAGCGCTCGTTTGCCCACAATTATTCATCGGGTGAGCTTGTCGTCGACGATGATCGGGTAACCGTCCTGGAACCTCCGGTTGTTTCCGGTGAAGCTCGCCAAAAGGGCCAACGGCTGCGGGTGACGGGAGCCGTTTCGGGGCGCGTCAAGGTTGAATGCGATAGATGCTTGAGACCCGTTGAGATTCCCGTCGACTCTAAGTTCGACGTGGAATACGTGACCAGCGAGGAGTATCAGGCTCAACAAGCCCTCGAGCTTACCGAAGCGGATCTTAATCTTTCAGTATTCGATGGTGAAGGCTTGGAAATCGATGAACTGGTGAAGGAAGAGCTGTTGTTAGCCATACCTGATCAGGTTATTTGCAGCGAAGACTGCAAAGGCATGTGCGCCGTTTGTGGTGTAGATCGAAATTTGATCGACTGTAATTGTGAAACCCGGGAAGTCGATCCGCGCTGGTCGGGGTTGAAAAAACTAAAAACAGTGAATCGTAAATAGTAAATCGTAAATAGAACGCGTCCGCGCGAGACCGCTGTCTATTTACTATTCACGATTTACGATTCACTAACGGAGTAATTATGCCAAATCCAAAGCGAAGACATTCGAAAGCTCGCCGCGGCAAACGTCGCGCTCATGATGCGCTGCGCGTGCCGCAGACCAGCCTCTGTCCTAATTGCCAGGAGCCTCGCCTGCAACACCGCGTCTGCCCGAAGTGCGGATATTACAAAGACCGGCAGGTTGTGCGGGTAGAACAAACCTAACCTGATAAACAATATCGTCTGTGCGAACTCAGTCGAAGGATGCAGCCCGGCTTACGGGAAAAGTCGTTCTCGACGCGATGGGTAGCGACCACGCGCCGCACGCTGAGATTGACGGAGCGTTGGCCGCTGCACGTGATCTCGGCGTCAAGGTAATCCTGGTCGGCCAGCCTGAAAAACTGGAGCCGGAGTTAAAACGCTGCGGCTGGCGCGGCGATGGCGACCGCGGAATCGAGTTGGTTGAGGCCGCCGAAGTGATTGGCATGGGGGAGCCGGTGATGGCTTCCGTTCGACGCAAGAAGAAAAGCTCCTTGAGAATCGGAACACGTCTGGTGACTGACGGTAAGGCCGACGGCTTTGTTTCGGCGGGCAATACCGGCGCCGCAATGGCTACCGCGAAAATGGTAATTGGCATGCTGCCCGGAGTTGATCGGCCCGCACTTGCCGCGCTTATTCCGACGAAATCGAATAAGCCGACCCTGTTGCTCGACGTGGGCGCGAACTCTGAGTGCAAGCCTGAACACCTCGTGCAATTTGCGATCATGGGGGATGCTTACTCGCGAGCCGTCCTCGGCACGATTGGTCCAGTAGTCGGCCTTATGAGCATTGGTGAAGAAGAGGCCAAGGGAAACGACTTGACGAAGGAGGCGTTTCCGTTATTGCGCGAAATGTCGAGCCTGAACTTCATGGGAAACGTCGAAGGCCGCGATGTGTTTTCCGGCGCCGTTGACGTGATCGTTACTGACGGCTTTACCGGCAATGTAATGCTCAAGCTGTCTGAAGGTCTGACGGATGCGATGTTGTCGATGATCAAGCGGGAACTGACGGCATCGGCTGTAACTAAAGCAGGTGCCATGCTCGCCAAACCTGCATTTCGAAATATTAAAAAACGGCTTGATTACTCCGAACATGGCGGCGCGCCGCTGCTGGGAGTGCGGAAAATAGTGGTTATTGGGCATGGCAGCTCCAATGCCCGCGCGATTCGAAACGCGATTCGCAGCGTAAAAGAGTTTTCGGAAAATCGTGCCGGCGAGCGCATAGAAAAGGGAATCGCCGAAACCAACGCACTGCAAAGCGTAATGCAAACTGTTAGTTTGCACCGTGTCTGATAACTCTCCGATAGCTTCGGGTGGATTCGTTTGTGAGCAATTGGTGAGTCAGTCCGCCAAACCAACGGTTTGCGTTACCTGATATTGAGTGGATAGTATTACCGGCCACAAATCAGCAGCTGGGGAATGAATGGGAAATATTCGCGCAGGAATTCTGGGCACCGGACACTCTTATCCGGAAGGCATTCTGACGAACGCCGAGCTGGAGACGATGGTGGAAACCTCTGACGATTGGATTACCAGTCGTACGGGCATCAAGCAGCGACGAAAAGCGGCGCCTGGAGAATACACTTCGCAGTTTGCAGTGCGTGCGGCGCGTCAGGCGATCGAGCGCGCGGGTTTGCAGCCCGAGGACATTGACCTAATCCTCTGCGCGACGGTCACGCCGGACCAGATACTTCCCTCCACAGGCTGCATCATTCAGGCGGAACTTGGCTCGCACAAAGCTGCGGCAATGGATCTGGTCGCAGCCTGCTCGGGTTTCCTGTATGGCCTAACCGTGGCGGACACAATGCTTCGCACCGGACAATCGAAATATGCGCTCGTAATCGGCGCGGAGATTCTTACGCAATATGTCGATTACACCGACAGGCAAACGTGCGTCTTGTTTGGCGACGGCGCCGGCGCGGCGGTTCTCGGGCCAGTAGACGACGAACGCGGAATTTTGGCAGCGAGGATCAGATCGGATGGCCGTTATCTGGAGCAACTGTACTCGCCGGGAGGTGGTACCAGACGTCGTCCAACAGCAGAAACGCTGGCAGCCGGTGATCATTTCTTTAAGATGAAGGGTAATGAGCTTTTCAAGGTGGCGGTGCGATCGATGGCTGATATCTCTCGCGAAGTGCTGGAAGAGGCAGGCTTGAGCGCCGCGGATGTTAAGCTCTTTATTCCTCATCAGGCAAACCAACGCATTACTGACGCCGTTGCCAATAAGCTCGATGTTGAATCTGAGCGTGTCTACTCAAATATCGCGATGCACGGAAACACGTCGTCGGCCTCCATCCCCATAGGGCTGGACGAGTGTGTCGAAGCCGGCAAGATCACGTCGGGTGATCTGATTTTGCTTGCTTCGTTCGGCGGAGGCGTAACCTGGGGCGCAGTTTTGATGCGCTGGTAGGAGAAGAGTAGTAAATCGTTAAATAGTAAATGGTAAATAGTCGTGCACTGCCGCCGGCTTAACCAAACTACGAGTGTCAGCGTTCGTATTAACTATTTACTATTCACCATTTACTATTTACTGGTTATGTCGCTTGCGTACATTTTCCCCGGCCAGGGGTCACAACATCCCGGCATGGGAAAAAGTTTGGCAGAGAATTTTCCGGCGGCCGCGCGGCTCTTTGAAGAATTTAATGACGCACTTCGCTTTTCGATATCTCAATTGTGCTTCGAGGGATCAGCAGAGGATTTGCAGCTGACCGAGAATACACAGCCTGCGATCTTTGCCGTTTCCGCCGCCGCCTTCGGCGCGATGAAATCCGAAGGTTTTCCCATTCCGGATTTCGTTGCCGGACACAGTTTGGGAGAATATTCGGCATTGTTCGCAGCGCGTTCAGTGACCGCAGGCGACGGGATACAAACTGTGCGAGCGCGTGGCCGTTATATGCAGGAGGCGGTACCTGTCGGTGTCGGAGCGATGGCTGCAGTTATTGGTGCCGACCTGGAAGTAATCGAAAAGACCTGTGTCGAGGCGGCGCACGACCAGGTTTGCGCTCCGGCTAACATCAACTCCCCCAGCCAGGTTGTGATTGCCGGACACACGGAAGCAGTTGAACGAGCGGGTGAGTTGCTGCGCGACCGAGGGGCCAAGCGAGTTTTAAAATTGAACGTGAGCGCCCCGTTTCATTCGGCGCTTATGATGCCGGCGCAGGAGCGTTTGGCGTCTGATCTCGAACGAATACTCTTTAACAACCTGGCAACGCCGCTCGTAACCAATGTTGATGCAGTCCTGATTGAAAACGGCGGCGAAGCGGCAGATTCACTGGTTAGACAGGTCTCATCGCCCGTACGCTGGTTGCAGTCGATCGAGTTGTTGATTAAGGAAGGTGTTGATACCTTCATTGAAGTAGGCCCGGGAAAAATCCTAACCGGCTTAATGCGACAAATAAGCCGGCAAGTGAAGTG
>DATLBQ010000309.1:0-15347 GCA_035526805.1 Pyrinomonadaceae bacterium | reverse complement strand
TCCTACCGACGTCGCCGGCACAGGCGGTTGATCGATCATATTTTCTCTTGAGTGAAACTACAGAAAACGACTCTGGTTCAATGACTAAACCACCTCCACATGACGATGGCGACTCGCCGGCTTTGTTTTACGAGGTGCTGCGCAAATCACTAAAAAAACGAAAGACAAATATTGAAACTATTTGTCCTGCCTCCGACGCCGTCGCGAGGCGAGTCCTGGAGGACTATGGTGCGATTTTTTTAGCTAAAAAGGTGATGCCGCCGCCGGTTTGCGTTTTCACCAGCGACGAGCAGGTGGTCGAATTCCAGGAAAAGGCCGGTTACGCAAGCGAAGTGATCGGCTATGACGAAATTGAGTTGCAGCCCGAGGCGATGAAGCAGTTACTGAAAGCCCGCGCTGAAGCACAAAAGGAAAACCTTGACATAACACCCCGAGACGGACCGGAAGCCGCCCGGCGCAGTTTTGAAGACAGCTTGCACTTGTGGGACACACGTTTCCAACCAGCGTTAAATTACTGGCTGGCGCAGGGGAGACTGAGCGAAGAACAAGTGGCCCACCTGAAGAGTCTGCCGCTGCGTAGTCAAATTGCCGAAGTGCTGGAACTGGAAAAGAGCGGCATCTACTTCAGCAAAGACCTCTCCAAGTCGATCCTCTATTCGATAGCCGCGCCCGGCACCTCGCAGCACATCGCAATGCTGGCGTTTGACGTGACCGAGTTTGACAATCCGCGCATACGCGAAATCCTGGCGAAGCACGGATGGTTTCAGACGGTGCTTAGCGATTTGCCCCACTTCACTTTTCTCGGATTGAAAGAGAAAGACCTGCCCAAGCGCGGACTGAAATCAGTTGAAGTGGACGGTCAAATATTCTGGATTCCAAACGTTTCCAATACTACTGCCAACGCCACGGGTCAATCACAGTAAACATGAAGCGAGCTAAATTTGACGAAGCCTCGCGCGTGGCCCTCACCGATTGCGTAAGACAGATCGAGACCACAACGGATGCGGAACTTGTTCTCATAGTTCGCGCTCGCTCCGGCTCCTATCGTCATGCTGACTACCTGTTCGGCGCATTGCTCGGGTTCGCCGGACTCTTGTTTTTGCTTTTCTCTCCTTTTGAGTTCCACCAATACTGGGTTGCCATAGACGTCGTAGTTCTGTTTGCAGGCGGCGCTTTCATTTCGTCACGAAGCAACTTCGTTCGCCGTTTGCTGACTACTGACAAATTCCGCAGCGAGGCAGTTCGTAGTGGGGCCGCAGCGATGTTCTACGAAGCCGGCATCGCCAACACCACTGCCGAACTGGGACTGCTGATTTACTTATCCATACTCGAGCGGCGGCTCGAGCTGATTGCTGATCGCGGCGTATTGAAAGGCGTGAATGCGCTTGAATGGAATCAACTTGTGTTTGACCTGCATGAAGCTGGACGCAAGCCGGAGCCGCAACCATTACAGGAAGGCCTGCAAAAACTCGGTTGTTTGTTGGCGAAACACCTCCCGGCAACCGGCGAAAATCCTAATGAGATTCCGGATGCTCCGCGTTTCGAATTGAAATGAGCCTGACACGTCTGCCAAATTTGCGGGCCAGTTTTAGCAGGCTTTTTCGGAGGCCGCATTGGAACACGGGGTGGTGTGTTTCCACCCTCGGGCTGTTGTTGCTGGTTGGTGCAGTGGCCGCGTGCGTGCTGCTGCTTCCATTTGAAGCGCTGGCGCGAGTTGGCGGCGGCCATTCCTACGGCGGCAGTCGTGGCGGCGGCAGCGGAGGCAGCGGCGGCAGCGGTGATGGCGGCGCAATTATCGGAATTGTCAGGATGCTCATATGGCTAACGGTGGAGTATCCGTTAGTGGGAGTGCCGGTGGACGTCGCCGTCGTAGGCTTTGTCGTATACCGCTTTGCCAGAGGCGGTAAGAAGACAGCCGAAGCCTTTTCGTCGGCCCCGTCAGGAACTTCCACGGGCGTGATGGCCTTTCCTCTCGGTCTTGATATGGCAGCGCTACGAGCGGATGGCTTCAATCGGGAGTTTGCCCAACTGCGCAAGTTTGATCCGAACTTTTCGGAAATCGTCTTTACGGATTTCTGTTACGCACTCTACGGGAAGGCGCACCACGCACGCGGCCATGGCCCTCATTCGTTGGACCAGTTTTCACCCTATCTTAGCGATGCGGCGCGCAAGGCCTTGCTCCAGCGAAACCCAAAGGGCCTGAAAGAAGTGAAGGGAATCATCGTCGGTGCGATGAGCATCGCCGAAATAAGTGGCCTGGAGACGCCACTCGTCAAAATCGCGCTGTTGTTTGAAAGCAACTACACCGAAGTAGTGAATGCTAACGGCGGGTCACCAGCCGAAATGACCTACTACGTTCGCGAACGCTGGCAACTTGAACGCAAGCGCGACGTGTTGTCGCCCACTCCCGCGCAGGCTACCGCGCTGCACTGCCCTAAGTGTGGCGCACCTTTGCAGAAAGACACGGTGGGCGCGTGCGCGTTCTGTGGAACTAAGGTTGAAAGCGGCGAGTTTCAATGGTATGTGCGTGGCGTATTTCTATTGAGCAGTGAGGCCAAAGGGCCGCTGCTCACATCTGACATACCAGAAGCCGGGACAAACTTACCGAGCGTGGTCCAACCCGGTTTCCGAGAGGTACGGCTTGAGTTTGAGAAAAACAATCCAGGCTTTTCGTGGGGCGAGTTTCAGGCGCGCGCGCGTTTGATTTTTGATGAGTTGCAAGCTGCGTGGTCAGCGCTGAACTGGGAGCGAGCAAGGCCGCACGAGACTGACAACTTGTTTCAGATGCATCAATATTGGATCGATGCTTACAAGCGGCAACACCTGCGCAACGTGCTTGACCAGTGCCGCGTGACCGCCCTGCAACCCGTGCGGATTAAGGAGGATGCCTTTTACATTTCGATTACCCTGCGAATCGGAGCGCAGGGTTACGATTACACTGTTAACGAGCGGGGAGATGTTGTGAGCGGATCGAATACGGCTACCCGATATTGGAGTGAATATTGGACGTTTATTCGAAGCCGAAAGGCCAAAACGATGACTGCGAAAGCCGAATTGAATTGTCCTAATTGCGGCGCACCGCTCCGGGTAAATAATGCCGGCATTTGTGAATTCTGTGGCGGAAAGATAACCTCGGGAGAGTTCGACTGGGTACTGTCGCGAATTGAGCAGGACGAATCGTATCGTGGTTGAGAAAGAACTTTTGGGAGTGCACCGACCTGTCAGCGCTTTCGTCTTGGGCGGGTTGTCGTCCATGTTTCTGCTCGAAACTCAACTCAGAGCTCGTCACGACAGGTCGCGAACGACTAGTGCGCTGACAGGTCAGCGCACTCCGAAAGAGCACAACACACTGCCTGACATCCAAATGAGACAGCGCGACATCGAATCGGTTCGACAAAATATGGCAATACCTTGTGTGAATTTTATGAATGCCGATAAATGGAGTTTTCAGTGAAACGTAGTCTGTTACTAATTCTTCTAGTATTTTCGATTATCGATCCAACCGCTTTTGGCGGCCAAAGGCGAGTGCAAACTTCCGCACGCGTAACCACGCAACGTGGATCAGCCGCAGCTCCGGCGCCGCAGCCGCAGACGAAGTTTGTCAACCGGCAGCTCGCGAACGGTTTGGAAATGATTGTGGTCGAAGATCATTCAATCCCGCTTGTCACCTGCGAGCTGGCCGTGAGAAACGGATCTTTCACGGAACCACCGGAGTTGAACGGATTGTCGCACCTCTACGAGCACATGTTCTTCAAGGCCAATCGCGCGTCAGTGACCGGAGAAACCTACCTGAACACCATCGATCAACTCGGTATTATCTACAACGGCCAGACGCAGGAGGAATTAGTCAATTACTACTTCACCACTACCTCTCCGAATTTGGCGATAGCCATGCGTTTCATGCACGACGCGGTAAGGTATCCATTGTTCGACGAGGGGCAGTTTAAGCAGGAGCAAGGGGTGGTGATTGGTGAACTCGATCGGCACGAGTCAAACCCGTTTGGTTTTCTGCAACTCGAAATGAACAACCGGCTTTTTTACAAGTACCCAAGCCGCAAGAATCCCGGCGGAAACAAGCAGACGGTTAGCGGCGCTACCACGGCGATGATGCGATTGATACAAGGCCGTTATTACGTTCCGAATAATTCCGCAATTGTCGTAACCGGTGACGTAAGTCCCCCGGAGGTCTTCAAGTTGGTGGAGAACCTTTTTGGCGAATGGCCACGACGTGAGAAAGATCCATTCGTGGAATTTCCGCTGGTAGAGCATCCGCCGCTAGCGAAGAGCGAGGGCGCGATTATCAAACAGCCGGTCCAGAACATAATTATTGAGCTCGGCTGGCACGGGCCGTCGATCGGCAAGGACGATGCCTCGACTTATGCGGCGGATGTTTTTTCTTTCATCCTGCGCCAGCCGAATTCTCGTTTTCAGCGAGCGCTGGTTGACACTGGCCTGGTGAGCGCCGTCAATCTGGGTTACTACACGCAGCGCAATGTTGGACCAATAAACATTATCGCTCAAACTACTCCGGAAAAAGCTCGCGCGGCCGTACGCGCAATTTACAACGAAGTAGCGCATTTCAACGATCGCGACTATTACACAGATGAACAACTGGAAACCGCAAAAGCATTGCTTGAGGCCGACGACCTGTTTAGTCGAGAGAAGCTTTCAGACTACACGCATACCATCAGCTTTTGGTGGGCTTCAACGGGCATCGATTACTTCCGCGGTTACCTTGGCAACCTGCGTCGGACCACCCGCACAGACATCAGCCGCTACGTAACCACCTACATACAAGGTAAACCCCACGTAGGACTGGCACTGCTTTCGGAGGATGCGGCAAAGAGGTCGCAACTAACAACGGATGATCTAATTGGTGAACAAAGGGAAAATACAGCGAAGAAATAGTTTGGAGTTGCAACTTTCAACTTAGGAGTGTCGGGATTCAGATGTCGCTGGCATTACCAATAAATACGTAAAGAGCATGAGTCAGGACCACCACGCGGCAGCGGGTGGGTCTCAACCTCTGACTGACAGAGGCGAGGACACCCACCGCTACCGCGTGGTGGTACTGACCTCATTTCGAAATTCGAAGCTATTTTTAAGGTGTGAGGAATAAATGAAGAATAGGTTAGTTATGAGACTGGCGGCGCTCTGTTTGTTTGGGGTGCCAATCGCGACGTCCCTGGTTGCGCAGGAAACCCGCCCGGCGGCAGTTGAGCCGCAGCGGGCAGCAATCGCCCGGCCGCTGATTGTTTCTGATGCCGCCGCGCTGGTAACGGAGTTTGAGGTCAACGGCCTCAAGGTTCTTATCAAGCGCCGCGAGGGCAGCCAGACAGTAGTGGCTGGATTATTCATCAAGGGCGGAACGCGAAATATTACGACAGCTAACGCCGGCATCGAAGACCTGATGCTGGATACCGCTTCCGAAGCTACGCTGGGCTTTCCGCGCGAACGGCTGAGGACCGAATTGTCGCGGCTCGGCACCACCATTTCATCAGGTGTGAACTACGACTATTCAGGATTGACGCTCGCTTCCACGCGTCCCAATTTTGAACGTTCGTGGGAAATCTTCACCGACGTTGCGCTCCGTCCGAGCTTTGCCTCCGAAGATGTTGAACGCGTGCGGAACCGGCTCGTACTCTCATTACGCGACGATTCCGATACCCCTGATTCTTACGTGCAACAGTTGCAAGCGCGCGTCGCCTATGCAGGCCATCCATATCTAAACGATCCCCGCGGCACTGCCGAATCCGTTGCTCGTATAACCGTTGAGGATCTGCGCCGTTATCACAAGCAAACGATGGAAACTTCGCGTCTATTGCTGGTCATTGTTGGGGATTTGGATCCGCAATTTTTGAGGCAACGCATCACTGCCACGTTTGGTCAGCTGCCGCGTGGCGACTACCGGCCCACGCCGCTGCCGGAACTATCGTTTCCGGCGTCAACAGTCGAAATTACGGAACGTGATCTTCCGACCAACTACGTCCAGGGAGTTTTCACAGCACCGGCTCTGGCCTCGCCCGATCTCTATCCCATGCGGGTCGCCACTTCCATTCTCCAGAATCGCTTGTTTGTAGAGATCCGCGCAAAGCGGAATCTTTCTTACGCCCCGGACGCTTTTTTGTGGACCCAGGGATCAAACCTCGGCGGGGTTTCCGTCAGCTCGACTGATGCCAACCAGAGCGTGCGGATCATGCTGGATGAGATGGCGCGCTTACAGACGGATCAGATCTCGCAGGATGAATTGAAAGGCACGATTCAGCATTATTTGACCCGCTATTATCTTGGCCAGGAAACTAATGCCGCCCAGGCAGGCGAGTTGGCCCAGGCAGAATTGCTTGGTGGCGGCTGGCGCAACGCGACAGTCTTCATGGATAAAATCAGCGCGGTTACGCCGGCTGATGTGCAGCGTGTGGCGCAAAAATATATGCGTCACATTCGGTTTGTGGTGCTGGGCAATCCGAAGAGCATCGACCCGAAAGTTTTTACCGGTGACTGATGAAGACGGGGGAAGAGGGTAAAAGGGTAAAGGGTAAGGTAAGGGGCACTCAGCAACATCCTCGGAAGTGACCCTTAACCTACCCTTTACCCTTTTCCCTATTACCCTCTTCCCCAGCTTTCTGCCTTTTAACGTTCCATTCGCGTTTCGCTCAGCAACTTCTCATACAGCTTCGCATCAAGTTTGCGCAGAGTCTTCGCTTCGGTTGTCGCCAGGCTTTCATTACCAACCTCGAAATACGCGACGGCAAGATTGTAGTGTGACTCCGCGCTCTCAGGACGCAGCGTCGCCGCCCGATTATAGGAAGCGATGGCTTCTTCCATTTTTCCGGCGTAGTAGTAGGCGTCACCGAGCTTGTTGTAGATCTCTTCAGAGTGAGGCTTGAGTTCGAGCGCGTGCTGGTAAGCGCGAATTGCTTCCGCGCTCTTTCCCTGTTTCACTTTGCAGTACCCAACCTGCACCCAGGCATCGGCGCGCTTCGGATTTCTATTCGCCGCAGTCTCAAAATAGCCGATGGCGTTGTCGTAGTTGCCCAGCCATAGAGAATCCAACCCGGTTCGATATGAAGATTCAGCCACGTCACCCACCTTCTCTTTCGCCGGCAGGGTGTTTATGGCGCGGAGTTGGCCCGGTCGCAATTGTTCGACACGCGCTGCGCCGATTGCCAGGTTGATGTTTTGACCATTGGTTACCTTGACAGTGACTACACCGATCACTTGACCGTTCATGTTGAAGACGGGACTGCCGCTGTTGCCGTGGGAAATCGGCGCCGTGATCTGAATGATCTTGCCGACGTTTGGGACTTCGCGCACTGCGGAAACTATGCCGTCGGTCACCGAGCCTTCCAGTTTTAATGGATTGCCGATCACTACAATTTGCTCGCCCTCATCCGGAAGTACGCGCGCCAATTCAACGGAGCGCGCGCGGTCAGGCGGCATGTCCACACCGAGCAGGGCGAGGTCACCCTCTTCGTCGACTGCAAGCACGCCGTTGACCGAGAAGACGCGGCCTTTACCGTCGAGTGTCTTAATCTCGGTTCGCTGCGCGCCGCGAACGACGTGCAGATTGGTAACGACTTGTCCGTTACGCAAAAAGAATCCGCTACCTGTCATCAATGCTTCGCCTTGCGTATCGTAAGTTGCAATCGCAACTACGGATGGCTTTACACGCCTGACGAGTTCGGGAAGATTCTGTTGCGGGAATACTTGTTTGGAGGCTAAAAGGCCAACAGCGACGAGCAGCAACTGGGGGAAGATGCGTTTGTACATATTAAGTTTTAACCGCTTCTAAGTTGTTGGTTGATGGAGACCGAAGCGGCGCGCCTCGGCAGTTTTGCAGGCTTGCTGTCGTGAGTCGAAACGTTTGGAGAATCGACCTGGGAGACGGAGCCGGATAGCCCGGGGCCTACCAATTCGCATATTAACTCAAGAATAGCCCCGCGCCATAGGAAATTTTCGGCGTAGCCACCTCCTGGAGTGCGGCGCCAGGCGGCGAACACCAACAAAAGCACAGCAAAACGTCAAAAGGCCGCCAAATTGACGGCCTCTCCACGATAAAGTAGCTAAAGTTCGCGCTACGGGACTATTTGAATTACGCCCAGCCTCACACCCACAGGCGTGACGATCGTCTTTACGGCCCCCAGGTCTTCCATCGTTACCAACAGCCCGAAATCGGACAAGGTGGTGTTGGCTTTGATTTCCGCCTCATTACGTCCTTTGACGTTCGCGATTTCCCCGAGTTTGGAAAACTGATTGTCCGGAGAGACTGCCCAGAGGATGTAAACCTTTCCGGTGGGGGCTTCCTTCAGTTCATGGAAGCGCATCTTGACTTCAGTTTCCGCGCCATTCTTGTGCGGTTCGATGAACACGTTCGCACGTGCACCTGCCATTGGGCCCGTGAAGTCTATTTTTAGTTTTGTGTCATCGCCCTTCTTGTACGCCGGAATATTCAACATCGGAACGGTGGAGATGCTTGCCGCCGTCGTTCCCGGCGTCGTGGTTGCGCCTACAGTTTCACCGACCGGATTCTGGGTATGCGGAATTACCGCGAAACCTTCCGGCACGGCACTGCGGAAAAACACCTTGCTGTTGGCGTCGTAAGCGGTCAGGTTTTCGTCTGGGGCAGCGACCAGCATGAACTTGGTTAACGGAGTAGTGCCGCTGAATTTGCCTGTTCCGTTCGAAAGCACTACCGGTCCTAATGATGTAACCACGCCTGCGTGGTCTACTGCGTATAGATTCATCGCGGCCACATCGGCCGGTACGCCGGTCATATCCAGCACGACTCGGGTGCCGTTGTCATCGCGAAGAATGGTTGCAGTTCCTTTGGCATTAGTGATCGTTACCGGATTAAGAGTAACGATTGTTTCTTTCTTCAATGGATATTCAATTACAGTGAATGTGCCGTCGGGATTTTGAACTGTCTTAGTAACTGTCGTTGGAGTTTGGGTTACAGTGGTCGTCGGAGTTTGCGTTACAACGGTGGTGGTGGGTTGTGTCTGTGTCTGTGGTTGCGTTTGGGCGCTGACGATGGCCGCTACTGAAATGATTAGCAGCGCCGCCGACAGAAGAGAAATGCGTTTGCTCATAAGCTGTCTGCTCCTTCCGTGTCCTTAATCAAGATTAAGTCTGTCGGGGAAGTTATCGGGAAACGGGCTAGTCCAGTGAGGATGTGGCAAGCATTATGCCAATGGCAGACTACACACTTATTCCACATTGACTGACTCTGTAGCGATTTTTGACGGATTATTTTCCGCTGGACCTCAAAACGCGACACACAACGATACACCTGTGTATGCCATCTTTTCGGGTGTCGGCTGCTGATTTCTTCTTGTTTCCTCCAGCGAAACACAGAAGAGGCAACAGGGGTAAACAGGAAGTTAGTATCGATGAAGGTCCGTTACTGCGCCCAGCATGTCAGCCACCTGCGGGAGGATTGCGTCTTCGAGCTGCGGCGCGTAGGCGACGAAAGTGTCCATTGCCGCGACCCGGCGAACCGGCGCATCGAGAGTTTCGAAGAGTTCATCGGAAATGCGCGCGGCGATCTCAGCGCCATAGCCGAATGAGAGTGAGTCTTCATGAGCAACGATTACTTTGTTAGTTTTCTTAACCGTCGCGGCGATTGCATCCCAGTCGTAAGGTTGTAAACTGCGCAAATCTATGACCTCGACACTGATGCCTTGTTGCTCGGCCTGTTTGACGGCGACCAGCGAACGCTGCACCAGTGCGCCATAAGTAATTATCGAAAGATCGTTTCCTTCGCGAACTACTTTTGCCTTTCCAAACGGGATCATGAAGTCGTCCGGCGGATATTGCGACTTGTTGTAAGCCTGACGGTAGAGATGTTTGTGCTCCAGGAACAGGACCGGATCGTCGCAGCGGATCGCAGTGCGCAACAGGCCATTGGCGTCCAGCGCGTTCGACGGATAGATAACGCGCAGCCCCGGAATCTGCGTGAACGTCGAGACGCCGGATTGCGAGTGATAAACCGCGCCACCCTTTAAGTAGCCGCCAACCGGAACGCGCATTACCACCGGCGCTTTCCACTCACCGCCCGAGCGCCAGCGCAGCAGGGCGAGCTCGTTACGAATCTGATGCATAGCCGGCCAGATGTAATCGAAAAACTGAATTTCAACTACGGGCTTCAGTCCGCGGGTGGCCATGCCGATGGCGCGACCGACAATGTTTGCTTCGGCGAGCGGAGAATTGAAAACTCGCGCGCTGCCGAATTTTCGCTGCAGATTGGCAGTGACTTTGAAAACGCCACCCTTGCCTTTCACTTTGCCGAGAAATTCTTCGCGAGAACAATCGGCAACGTCCTGGCCAAACACAATCACGCGCGCATCGCGGGCCATTTCCACATGCAGGCAACGATTGATCAAGTCAACCATCGTGCCCGGATTGCCGGAGAGCTCCGCGGCTGCTTCTTTGTCAAATGCTTTCGAAGTCGGATCGAGGTCCGGTGAATATACATAGTCCTTCACCGTCTGCGGATCCGGTTGCGGACTTGCGAGCGCCTGGTCGGCAGCTTCATTAACCAGCGCATCCACGTCATCTTTGATTTTCTGAAGCCCATCCTGGTCAGTCACTTTTTCATCGATCAAAACAGCGCCAAAGCGTTTTACCGGATCGCGTTCAGCATCCGCAGTCCGTTCTTCATCTGGGCGATAAAGTTTCTCGTCATCCGAAAGCGAGTGTGAATAAGGGCGGATAACGCGGGCGTGAACAAAAGCCGGCCCTCGATGTTCGCGGCAATATTGCACCGCGCGTTTCATCACCGCCAACGACTCGAGGGCGTCTGTGCCATCGCAGCGCTGCAGGTAAAGATTAGGAAAGTTTTTGATCAGTCGGGAAACGTCGCCGCCCGCAGTTTGCACTTCCACCGGCACGCTGATCGCGTAGCCGTTATCTTCAAGCAGGAAAAGCACCGGCAGCTTCAGATTGCAGGCGGTGTTGAGCGCCTCCCAAAATTCGCCTTCACTCGAGGTGCCATCGCCCAGCGAAACATAGACAACTTCGTCTTTGTGAAAATTCGAAGACCGCTTGCGCAGTTCTTTGATTAACTCGAAGCGATACCCAGCCTCCGCGCAGCCGACTGCCTGAAGCAGTTGAGTACCGGTGGGCGATGACTGCGAAACGATATTCAGTTTTTTATGACCCCAATGTGAAGGCATCTGACGGCCGTGGGAGTTTGGATCATTTGCGGCACCGACAGCAGAGAGAAACTGTTCGAGCGGCGTCATGCCGAGCTGCAGGCACAAAGCGCGATCGCGGTAATACGGATAAAACCAATCGTAGCCAGCCTTCAGGACCATGCCGGCAGCCACTAACACCCCCTCATGTCCCGCGCCGCTGATCTGGAAAAAAATCTTGTTCTGATTTTTTAGCTGAATCTCTTTGTCGTCGATGCGGCGCGAGAGATACATCGTGCGATACATCTCGAGCATTTCCTCGCGCGATAAACGGGGCCGCTCGCGGCGCTCACTCCTGCCGCGTTGACCGCCTTGTTCAGCAGGTCTTAAAGGTTTGAGGGCCGGCGCCGCCGGGGGTGGCGCTACAGGCTGCGGCTTAGCAGGAGCTGGAGTTTCGATCGGAGTTATCGCCGTTGGTCGGGCCGGCTGCTCGGTTGCTTTCTTCTCTTCGGAAGGAGTCACCGGCGCTTCGGCACTTTTGACCTTGCTCTTGGGTACCAGTTTTAGAACTTTGGTATCACTCATGATGACTTGCGTGACGCAGCCGCAGAGCGGCGAAATACTTATAGCTCCGATGCACTTAGGACACTAGCTCGTGCAGGGTCCATCCGGAAGACAAATAACTTCTTATTCTCTGTGCAACCTCAGTGTGCTCTGTGTCTCTGTGGTGGTAGGCGTTCTTTTGAATAAATCCACCACAGAGGCACAGAGTTCACAGAGATAGCACGGAGACTTAAGTTTGCCGACCATGGTTCAAAGTTCATCCACAGCTTGTCGATATTCTTCCGACATTGACGGATGTCCATGCTTCGCCGCCGCATCAATTCCGCGCTGATAGGTCTCTTTAGCCTTTTCACTTTGCCCTGCTTGCTGATAGGCCCGCGCGAGCATCCCGAAACCGTTGCCTTCGTCGTCCGAGATGGCCAGGTAACGCTCCAACGTTTCAATCATTTCTTCGGTTTGCCCAGCCTTCTCATACTCCTTGGCCAGGCCAAATAGAATGCTGCCGTTGACAGGATCACTTACCAGCATTTGCTTGAACATGTTGATGCGCGATGCGGCCATACGCAAGTGAGCAGTGAAGAATGAGCCTGGAGCAGTAAAAGAACTGCTTACTGCTTACCGCTCACTGCTTACCTCCTATGATGAGTTTTGCAATCGTCTGCAGTTGCATGTTTGATGTGCCCTCGTAGATGGCGCCAATCTTAGAGTCGCGCCAGAATTTTTCCACCGGATAATCTTTAACGTACCCGTAGCCCCCATAAAGTTCGATCGCCAATGAACTGATCCGCTCGGCAGCGCGCGAAGAGTAGAGCTTGGCCATCGCCGCTTCTTTCACAAAGGTTATGCCGGCATCTTTCATGCGCGCGGCGTTGTAAACCAGCAACCGCGCCGCCTCGAGCTCGGTCGCCATCTCGGCAAGCTGAAACTGCACGCCCTGAAACTGGTTAATAGATTTGCCAAACTGTTCACGCTCACTCGTGTAGGCGATGGCCGCCTCGAGCGCGCCGCGAGCGATGCCAATCATCTGCGCGCCAATTCCGATACGTCCTTCGTTCAGAGTTTCAATAGAAGTCTTGTAGCCTTTCCCCACTTCGCCCAACACATTTTCTTTGGGGACTTTGCAGTCAGCCAGAATCAACTCGGTAGTTGAAGAAGCGCGAATGCCGAGTTTGTTTTCTTTCTTGCCAACCGAAAAACCTTCGAAACCTTTTTCAACGATGAAGGCGGTGATGCCGCGATAGCCGGCCTCCGGATTCGCGTTCGCGAACAACACAAAAATCTCAGCTTCGTTTCCGTTTGTGATCCACAGCTTTTGACCATTCAGAAAATAATGGTCGCCTTTATCGGTCGCGCGAGTTTGCATAGCAAACGCATCCGAGCCGGAACCTGCTTCGCTCAACGCGTATGCGCCCACGCTTTTGCTGGCGAGCTGGGGCAAATATTTTGTTTGTTGCTCGCGGTTGGCCCAACGCATGAAAGCATTATTGACGAGCGTGTTTTGCACGTCGACAAAAACACCAACCGAAGCATCGACACGCGATAGTTCCTCGACCGCCAGAATTGCCGTGAAGAACGAGGAACCGGCGCCGCCAAACTCCTCCGGCGTTTCAATCCCCATCAGACCCAGATCGAAGCATTGCTTGATGACCGCCGGATCGAGTTTGCCCTGCTCGTCCATTGTTTCGACGCGCGGCCGCAGTTCGCCTTCGGCAAACTCGCGCACGCTGGCGCGAAACATCTGCTCGTCTTCAGAAAGCGTAGTTAAAGGACTACGACCGGGCTCTTCAATGACTGTCTGAGATTGACCCATTTTCACCTGATTCGCGCGAACTGTTTGGATTGAACCAAAGCATCATAATCAACGCAAAAGTAAAAAGGCAAAGCCCGACAAAGTTTTGAGTTTCGAGCTTCGAGTTTCGAGTTGAAGTTCGATTCCGTAAACCACGACCTGGTTTGACCAGAAAGCTAGTCCTTCTGTTATCGACTGGGCGATTTACGAAGTCGGTAATCCTGCCCGTGCTGTGTTAGCCGCACGGAAGTATGCGATGTGATACGGTAGATTGATTCCTGTCGAATGCTTTGCAAAGGACCTTAAACGTTGGAAAAAGAATCTCCGACCGGAGCCGCAACAACGGGCCAGGCCACAAACAATGCTGCGATCTCGGCTTCCGCCAAGACGAATGGCAGCCGAAATAAAAAGCTGGCGCGCTTCGGAATTGTGTTTGCCCTGCTCGGGTTACTGCTTTTTGCTTATTTCGTCAGGAAAGCCGGTGTGTCTACCATCCTGGCGGGCATCGGGCGGCTGGGATGGGGATTTGTTTTGGTCCTCCTGATTTCCACCGTTCGGCAGAGTGTCCGTTCCCTGGCGTGGTTGAGTTGTTTTGAACCGCCGCATAGATTGCGCTTTCGCGACGCTTTTGCAGCCAGAGTGATGGGTGATGCGCTGGGCAACATTGTCCCGCTGGCGAGCGTGGCCGTGGCCGAGCCATCAAAAGCTGCCTTCGTAACTAATCGCGTGCCGCTCATGGCCAGCCTTTCCGCGCTCGCGCTCGAAAATATCTTCTACAGCCTGTCGGTTGTCCTGCTGATTTTTTCCGGCACCGCGGCGCTGCTGTTTAGCTTCTCGCTGCCCAAGCCTCTTCGTTATGCGAGTGTGATCGCGATGGTCATTACTCTCGTGATTGCGCCAGTCGGTTTATTCGTCTTGCGCAGGCAATGGAAATTCCTGAGTCGCCCGATGTCAATATTGAGCGGCTGGGGAATAGCGCGCGCATGGTTGGCCGAAAAGGGAATACCACGCGCTCAAACTCTGGAAGATCGTATCTATGGTTTCTATGCCCGGCACAGCAACCGCCTGATCTCGATTTTTCTGCTTGAGGTTTGCTTCCACTGTGCCGGTATCGCCGAGATCTACGTTACGCTTTATTTTATTAGCAGCGTGCCCCCCACGCTGCTTACGGCGTTCATTCTCGAGTCCGTGAACAGAGTTATCAATGTAGTTTTCAAATTTGTTCCGCTCCGAACCGGGATAGACGAAGCCGGCACAGGAATGCTTTCCAAAGTTTTAGGGTTTACGACAGCTATCGGCGTGACGCTGGCGATCGTGCGCAAAGCACGCGACATTTTTTGGACTGCAATTGGCGTCACGCTCATGGTCCGAAGAGGATTGTCGCTTAGGAACCTTGAACAGATTAGCGAAGGCGAAATCAAATTGGTTGAACCAGCTTAGGGGAAGCAAAAAATTCAAAGAATTATTTCCCGCGAAGACGTTGAGCGTTATCCGCAAGCCCTTTGAGTGTTTCTATTCGTAAGCCAGCGCGCTCACCGCATCGAGGTTTGACGCACGCCACGCGGGATAAAGCGCGCCCAAAGCTCCGCCAAGAATTCCGATCGCCGCCGCAGTTAATCCCCAACTCCAGCTGAACTCAAAAAACAGCCCATAGAAGCGATGGATTGCGTAACCCAAAGCAAATGAGCAGATAAAACCGGCCACCAAACCCACCGCGCTGATCAACAGCGCTTCCGACTCAATGATGAAGACAATGTAGCGGCGCGATGCCCCCAACGCTTTTAGTATTCCAATCTCACGCGTGCGCTCAGTGATGGTTGTGTACATCGCCAGCATCACGACCAGCGCGCTTACTACTGCCG
>DATLBQ010000308.1:0-4446 GCA_035526805.1 Pyrinomonadaceae bacterium | reverse complement strand
TACGATGAAGGCAAGCGGATAGCCGAAACTTTGATGATGGATTATCACCGGCAGAACGGCGTGGACACGCGCATCGCGCGCATCTTCAATACCTACGGACCGCGAATGCTCGAGGACGATGGGCGCGTAGTTTCAAATTTTATTGTCCAGGCGTTGCGCGGCGAGGACCTTACGCTTTACGGAGCAGGAGACCAAACGCGTTCGTTTTGTTATGTAGACGATCTGGTTGAGGCGTTGGTTAGCTTGATGAATGTGGCGGATGAGCATGATCCGGTGAACCTGGGAAATCCCAGCGAGTTTACGATCAAACAACTGGCGCAGGAGGTTATAAAGATCTGCGGCTCCAGCTCGGGCGTCAGATACCTGCCGCTGCCGCAGGATGATCCGAAGCAACGCAAGCCCGATATTTCGCGCGCGCAAACGCTGCTCGGTTGGAATCCAACTATTCCTTTAAGCGACGGTTTGGAAAAGACTGTCGCGTATTTTAAGAAACGGGTGAATGAAAAAGTGATGAGTAATGAGTGATGAGTGAGAGAAGCCGCTTTAACCCTCCGCTTAACCTACTGAAGGAGGAGATTATGGCTAAGAGGATCGACCGGTTTGAGGATTTTATTGCATGGCAAAAAGCACGAAAGCTGACGGCTGACGTTTATAGGGTTACGAATGAGGGGAAATTTGCACGAGATTTTGGGCTTAAAGATCAAATTCGACGAGCTGCAGTCTCCAGCATGTCGAACCTGGCGGAAGGATTCGAACGAGGAAGGCCGGCTGAGTTTCATCAGTTCCTTTCTATTGCGAAAGGATCGTGCGCCGAGCTCCGCACGCAATTGTATGTCGCCTTGGATGTAGGGTATCTCAGCACGCCTACCTTTAATGCGCTGATGTCGCAAGCCATCGAGGTGGGGCAAGTACTTGGCGGGTTGCGGCTTTCAGTTGAACGTAGACGCGACGCCCTGCGTCACTAGTTGGACAAACATCGTTGAGGTAGTTACTGGAGAAAGATTCGCTTCGCCAGTAATTGCACACGTCGGAAACACTTAATACTCATCACTCATTACTCATTACTTAGTGGTCATGAAGGTCCTCTTACTTAATCAGTGTTTCTATCCTGACGTAATGGCGACTGCCCAGCAGCTCACCGATCTGGCGGTTGGACTGGTGAAGGAAGGGCACAGTGTTACCGTGATCTCCGGCGATCGCGGCTACGATGATCCCTCCCGACGATTCCCCCGCCGCGAGACCTGGAATGGCGTCAACATCATTCGCATTTCATCATTGACTCTCGGAAAGCAAACAAGATGGCGCAGGGCCGCCAACTTTGCGAGCTTCCTGATTAACTGCGCCTTGAGATTGTTGGTAAGTCCGCGTTTCGACGTAGTGGTGGCCTTGACTTCGCCGCCGCTAATCTCGTTTCTCGGTTCTTTGTTCGTCCGACTGAAAGGTGGCAAGTTTTTCTTCTGGGTAATGGACCTGAATCCGGATGAAGCGATCGCCGCTGGTTGGCTGAAAGCAAATTCATTGACGGCAAGAACTCTCAGCCGTCTCTTGCGCTACAGTTTGTTGCATGCAGAACGGATCATAGTTCTCGATCGCTTCATGCAGCGCCGGATAGTTGAAAAAATAATTCCTGAGGAGCGAATAACAGTGTTGCCTCCGTGGGCACACGACGGCACTGTCAAGTTTGACCGCTCCGGGAGAGAAGAGTTTCGCCGGCAACATAAGCTGGAAGAAAGTTTTGTTGTCATGTATGCGGGCAATCACAGTCCCTGCCATCCCCTGGACACTTTGGTTGAAGCCGCACGTTCTTTGTCGAGTCGAAAGGAAATAGTTTTTTGTTTTGTCGGCGGGGGCAGTGAGCAGGGAAAGGTGAGAGAGTTTGCTGACCTCCACCATCTAGAAAACATCCGCTGCCTTCCTTATCAGCCTTTTGATAAGTTGGCAGCATCGCTTTCGGCAGCGGATCTGCACGTAGTTGTAATGGGTGATGAGTTTGTGGGAATCGTCCACCCGAGCAAACTTTATAATATCCTGACCATCGGCAGTCCTTTCCTTTATATCGGACCTCAGGAAAGTCACGTCACTGAAATTTCGGGACAAATGCGTGGGCGCTATTGCAGTTATGAGGCAACGCATGGCGATGTGGAGAGTGTGGTTGCATACATTCAGGAGGAGTTAAAACACAGTCCTAATACAGAGCGAGATGAGCTGCCTGAGTTTGCCGAAAGATTTTCCCGCAAGGTCTTGCTACCCCGCCTGATGAAATTACTGGCAGAACCTGAGTTGCACAATCAGGTTTCAAGCCAATCAGAAAGAGCTGTCGACGACTCGTTGATTATTCCCAAGGAATCAGTCAAAGCATAGTACATAAGATAATCCCATGAAGACCTATTTTGCCCTATTTCTAACTGCGACGTTCGCCTCGCTGATCATCACGCCGCTGATTAGACGTTTATGCGAACGGTTCAATCTGCTGGACGTTCCTGTTGATGGGCGCCGCGTACACACCAGTGCCATTCCTCGTTTGGGGGGAGTGGCCATTTACCTATCGCTAATGCTGGCGCTCGCGAGCCTGCTGCTGGTGTCAAACCTGGTCACAGAATCGCTCGCTTACTATCGACCCGTGCTGTTTAAAGTGCTGGTACCCTCATCTTTGGTGCTGTTGCTCGGCATCTACGATGATTTACGTGGAACAAATGCGCTGGTCAAATTTCTCGGTCTCGGGTTGATCGCATCATTGTTCTATGCAATGGGCGGGCGAATAGAAGTGCTGGCAATGCCTTTCGTGGGCATCGTTCATTTCTCGCCGGTAATCAGTTTTGTGTTGACGGTTTTTTGGTTGGTTGCAATCTCGAATGCGTTCAACCTCATCGACGGAGTCGACGGGCTGGCTACGGGCGCAGCGCTCTTCTCATCAGTTGTTATTTTGGTGGTGGCGTTGTCGAGCGGGCACCTGGCGATGATCATAGTCACGATTGTGGTTTGCGGCGCGCTGGTGGGCTTCCTTCGCTACAATTTCAATCCTGCATCGATATTTCTTGGCGACTCAGGAGCGCTGTTTCTTGGATTCCTATTGGCGTCGTTGTCGATTCTCGGTGCGCACAAAGCAACGACAGTAATCGCAGTGAGCACTCCGATCCTGGCATTCGGGCTACCGGTAGTCGACACGACCGTCACCATGGCGCGACGTCTAATCGGCGGCCGCCCGATTTTTCAGGGTGATGGCGAACACATTCATCACATGTTGCTCGCACGCGGCTGGTCGCAGCGTCGGGTGGTGCTGATCCTGTATTCGGTGTGTGCGGGATTTGCTCTCTTCGCGGCATTGTCAACAAGAACATCCTCGCCAATGACCGGCTTTGTGTTGTTTGTGATTTCGGCGGCAGTAATCGTAGCGGTGGGTCACCTGCGCTATCACGAGGTGGATGAATTGCGCGCCGGTGTCAAACGAACGGTGGCGAATCGGCGTATTCGAGTTGCGAACAACATCCGCGTGCGGCGTGCTGGTTTGGCGCTCTCGAAGGCCGGCAGTATCAACGAAGTTGTTGAAAGCTTGAGGCAGATGCTTGAGTTCGAAGAATTTTCTTACGCCCACGTGCAGCTGGGTCAACCCGGTCGCCGACAGACTGCAGAGCGCGCCTTCGCGGCAATGGAGCGACGCATCCCTCAACATCAGCTTCAACTGCATAATGGCCGGATCACCTGGCACTGGAAACTTAATGGTGTTGACGAAGATGAGGTAATCGGATCGACCGATTATTGGTGTTTCCGGCTGCCGCTTTCCACCTCAAGCGGCGACTGGGGCTGGATGAATTTTTATCGGCCGCTCGACGGTCCGCCTTTGCTGCTGGATCTGGAATACCTCTCGGGACCCCTGCGACGGGAACTCTCGGCGGCAGCGGAACGCTTGATCAGCTCTTTTGAAGAACCAGCCAGCTCGAGCGAAGTACGTTTAGCAGTCACCGCCGGAAAGGTCGCGGGTTGACGTCGTCAACAGCCACTTTGGAGGTCGGTCCGGTTGCTGAGGAGCGTCGCGCCGAGTTGAAATCTCGCGTGGCGAGCATTCTCAGCGGAACAGTTTTCGTCTCGTTATTGTCGCTGATCGTGTTGACTGCGATTCCTTACGGCACCTCGCAGCCCTGGTGGATAGCAGCATTCGCAACCGCCGTTTTCGCACTCGCCATTCTCTGGCTTGTTGAAGGCTATATCAATCAGTCGTGGTTCGCCGGCAGCGTGCCCTTAGTTCTGCCGCTCGCTGCTCTGGCTGCCTTCGCGCTGTTCCAAACCGTGGCCTTCACTAGTCAAACTTCCAATCCTGCACAAATCAGGTTCGCGCTGTGGAACGCGATCAGCGCCGATCCTTATCAAACACGTGTATTCGCACTGTTGCTTGTAGCCTTGACGCTTGCAGGAGTGATGCTGTCTCGTTTCGCGCCTACCGAGAAGCGA
>DATLBQ010000307.1:0-16904 GCA_035526805.1 Pyrinomonadaceae bacterium | reverse complement strand
GGCTTGCCTCGATTTTTGGATCGGGCACGGGTACGGCGGAGATCAGTGCCTTCGTATACGGCATCAGCGGTTCGGCGTAGATCGTACTGGCAGCGGCGACCTCAACGAGTTTGCCGAGGTACATGACGGCGATTCTGTCAGACACATGACGAATTGCGCGCAGATCATGAGAGATAAACAGATAGGTTAAATTTTTCTCCCGCTGCAGTTTTTCCATAAGATTCATAATCTGCGCCTGAATAGAAACGTCGAGCGCGGAGATTGGTTCATCGGCAACAATAAAGTCCGGGTCAACGGCCAGGGCGCGGGCGATGCCGATGCGCTGACGTTGACCGCCGGAAAATTCGTGTGGGTAACGCTTGATAAAACGTTTACTCAAGCCGACCGTTTCCAGTAATTGCTGAACGCGGTGCTCCGCCTCTCTACCTCGAGCCAGCTTAAACGTATCGAGAGGTTCACGAACGATCTGCCCGACGGTCATCCGGGGATTAAGCGAAGCGTAAGGGTCCTGAAAAACTATTTGCAGATGCCGCCGGTGCTCGCGCATTTCTCTATTGGAAAGATGTGCCAGATCTTGATCGCCATAAAACACCTGTCCAGACGTGGGTTCAACGAGGCGAAGAATGGCGCGCCCCAAACTCGACTTGCCGCAACCCGATTCGCCAACCAGGCCGAGAGTCTCGCCGGCATAGATGTCGATGGTGACGCCGTCAACAGCCTTCACGATGCGATGAGCGCCGGACCCGACAACTACGGCGCCAACTATTGCCCGCAGAAAATAAAAAATGAGCATTCCCACTAAAAACGCAATCACGAGAGCTATAAGCGATGGGATGATCAGGTCCTGAGTTAGGCCGCCATTTTTAAGACTGACGCCCGCAAGCCGGGCAGCCTTCACGCCGACGACGGCACCAACGAAAACGCTGAAGGCAGTGATTGCAAGCCGAAGCCATTTTGGCAGTTTGCTAAAACTAAGTTTTAGATTGGCGCCCAGATCAAAATGCAACTTTAAATTTCGAATCGAGATCAACGGTGTCACGGCACCTTCAGGCGGCAGCGTCACGCGCCCGGGATCAGATTGTGTTTCGGGATTGCTCATCAGATAGTGGGTTGGTCACCAGCCATCGCTTTGTGGGAATCCTCAAAAACATCGACGGCAAAATGACATAAGGAAAAATGGTCCGCCGTTAGTTGTACAAACGGCGGGAACTCACGCCCACAAATCTCCTCCGCGCGATAGCATCGGGGCGCGAACGGACAGCCAGCCGGCAGGTGCGCAACATCCGGCGGCAACCCGGGAATTTGATAAAGCTCACCTTGCTCCTTCAGCGGATCGGGTACGGAGCGTAGTAAACCTTTGGTGTAGGGATTGCCCGGCTGCGCAAACAATTCTGCAGTTGGGGCCTGCTCGAAAATTCGGCCCGCGTACATTACGAGCAAGTGATCAGTCATGCCGGCAACCACCCCGAGATCGTGCGTAATCAAAATCACGCTGGTACCGGTGGCCTGCTTCAGCGTTTTGATCAGCTCGAGAATCTGGGCCTGGATTGTTACGTCGAGCGCGGTGGTGGGCTCATCGGCTATCAGCAACTCGGGTTGGCAGGAGAGCGCCATGGCGATCATCACCCGCTGTCGCATGCCTCCCGAGAACTCATGCGGATAATTGTCCACCCGCGCGCGCGCCTCGGGAATGCCAACTGTTTGCAGCATATTGATCGCGTGTTCGTAAGCCTGGCTTTTGGTGTGGCCGAGGTGTAGTTGCGTAATCTCCATCATCTGGCGCGAGATCTTCATGAACGGATTTAGCGACGTCATCGGGTCCTGAAAAATCATCGCTATGCGCCGGCCGCGAATTCTGCGGACACCGTCTTCCTTCAGCGACAGGATATCCACTCCATCAAACAAGATCTCTCCCGATACGATCCGTCCGGGAGGACTTGGTATTAAGCGAATGATGGAGAGATTCGTAACTGACTTGCCGGAACCTGACTCGCCAACAATGCCCAGCGTTTCGCCCCGCTTTAGCTGAAACGAAATGCCGTCGACCGCCTTCACCTCGCCGTCTTCAGTATCGAAATACGTGCGCAGGTCTTTGACTTCAAGAAGATTTCCGTTGCTCATCGCCATGATTAGGAGGAACTTTGAACTTTATTTCAATTAACGAGCTCGACGCGAAACGGGCCACAAGCACAAACAACCAAGTACCAAGTTCAAAGAGTCTACTGCCTACGGCTTTCTGCCTACTGCCGTCCGGCCTGCGGATCGAGCGCGTCGCGTAGTCCATCGCCGAGGAAGTTAAGCGAGAACAGGGTTAGTGCCATTGTTATCCCGGGAAAAATGAGCTGCCAAGGAAAAATGCCGATGTTCTGAATGCCATCTGTGGCGAGACTGCCCCACGACGCCAGTGGCGGCTGCACGCCAAAGCCCAGAAACGAAAGGAACGCCTCAGTGAGCATTACCGTCGGTATAGTCAACGTCGCATAAACGATCACCGGCCCTAACGTGTTGGGGACAACATGCCGAAAGATGATCCGCGGAGTTGATACGCCCGTTGCCTTCGCTGCCAAAACGAATTCCTGGTTCTTTAGTGACAACACCTGGCCGCGTACAATGCGGGCCATGGTTAACCACGAGACAGAACCCAGCGCGATGAAAAGGAGTATGACCTGCCCGCGGGCTGTCTGACTGCGAAACACTGACAGCAATACGATGACGATAATGATGTAGGGCAGCGAGTAGAGCACATCGACGGCGCGCATCATCAGGTTATCTACGCGGCCTCCAAGATAACCGGCGGTTGCGCCATAGCTAACGCCAATCAGCAGCGAGACCAGGGTTGAGATGATTCCAACCATCAAGGAAATTTGCCCGCCTTGCAGTACGCGCGCCAACAAGTCACGACCCTGAGTATCCGTGCCCATAGGGTGGGTCCAGGAGAATGAGCCATCGGGCGCCGTCAACGGAGGTATTGACCGCAGGAGTTTCACGTCGGAAGGGATATAGTCAGGAGTTAGGCCGGTAGTTTTCCTGATGATAAATGGTCCGAACACAGAAGCCAGAGTAATAATCACGACTACGATCATGCCGAATACAGCGAGGCGATTCTTAAGCAAACGGCGCCAGGCATCGCGCCCAAGAGAGGTGCCTGCAATGACGTCGCCGCGCTCCACGGCCAGTACATCCGCGTCAGCCAGGGCATACTCCGGCGGCGTGTGTATAACGTCGCCGTGGCTGTAAGTTGGCGCTGGATCTGGCGTCAATCCGGGTTCGGATTGTTCACGGTCACCAGGAATTGTGGGCCGCTCGTTGTTCATGTGTAAGACAGGCATTCCTGCCTGTCGAAGTTAGTCATAAATCAATAAAAATAAGAAAAGCGATTTTCCATTTTTCATTTTCATCGACACGCATGCGGATCTGTCTGCAGCTCTCCCATTGACGAATGAAAAATCCAAAATTAGAAATGGAAGAGTCCTTTCTTTCAACCCTACGAACTGCCGTACGGGACACAAGGGATGTCTGTCTACTAATAGCGAATGCGCGGGTCGAGATACGCGTAAGCAATATCAACCAAGAGGTTCATCAGCAGTAGCGTAATGGCGATGAATGAAACGATGCCGATAATCAGCGGTTCATCGCGATTGAGCGATGCCTGGATGAAATAGTTCCCCAATCCCGGCAATACAAAGATCCGCTCAACGACAACTGTGCCGGTCACCAGAAAAGCCAACGCCGGCCCCGTGTAAGAAACAACCGGCATGAGCCCGCCGCGTAGCGCGTGACGAATTATTACCTGACTATCGCTCAAGCCTTTGGCGCGCGCGGTGCGGATGTAATCAGATCTGAGGACTTCGAGCATTCCGGCACGCGTGAGCCGGGCGATGTAGGCCATATACAATCCCGACAAAGTAATGACCGGAAGAATCACGTTGCGGCTGAGGAAACCATTCCAGCGCGACGGCGGCAGCCAATAGAGTGTAAGCGAAAACACGAGCACAAGAATCGGACCCAGCACAAAATTAGGAATTGAAATCCCGATCATTGCCAGTGTCATCGAAGCATAATCACGTTTGGAATTTGGTTTCAGCGCGGCGAGCGAGCCGGTGGTTATTCCCACCAACAGGGCCAGCAGATAAGCGAGAATTCCAACTGTTGCAGACACCGGCACAGAGCGAGCGATAATCGCGTTTACTGACTGGCCCTCGTATTTCAAGGAGGTGCCGAAATCGAAATGTCGCACGATGTTCCAGATCGTACGGCCATACTGTTCATACCACGGTTTATCTAAACCGTACTTCGCCCGGATGTTTTTCTCGATGGCGGGTGGGATGTTTTTTTCTGTGATGTAGAAGTTTCCCGGAGCAAGTCGAACTAATCCCCAGGTAATTGTTATTACCACGAGAATCATTGGGATAGTGATTACCAGTCGACGAATGATAAAGGAGAGCATCTTTGGTAGGACAGGCATCCCTGCCTGTCCGGGTTGGCTTTAAATCAATGGAATAAGAAAAAACAATTTTCCATTTGTCATTTCAAATTTCTCATTTGTCATCGATCAGAATATTCTCGACGCACTGTTTAGATAGGGCATTTGTGCCCCGCCGCTCAATGAGGGTTCCGCTTTCCTAACGATGGTTGCGGTTGCTGCGATGAAAAATGAGAAATGAGAAATGACAAATGGAAAATCTCTTCTGTCTTGACCACAGTAGTTTTCAACCGGACAGACAGGAATGTTTGTCTTACTAGTCTGCCAAACTCGGAATCCCGTAATCCCACTTGACCGAGTCGCGCTCGATGTATACGAACTTCCACGGATAAAGAGATGCCGCGTTAGGATACATGCCCTTCACGTAAGGCTTCTTTACAAAGTTAACGGAAGACGTCTCGATGGGAATTACCGGCTGGTTGTCCAAAAGATATTTCTCTGCTTTCGCCAATTGCTCGTAACGCTGTTGATGATCGAGATTGCGATTCGCCTCAGAGAGCATTGCCACATACTTCAAATCGTACCAACCAGTACCATTGACGCCACCGGGCGTTGAAAAGAGTCCCAGGAAGGTAAATGGATCCATGTAGTCGGCGCCCCAGATTCCCATTGCGAAGCCTTTGTACTCGAGCTTTGAGCGGCTCTGCATGTAAGTCTTGAACTCCATGCTTCTCAGTGGCACGGTTATCCCCAACATCTGTTTCCATTGGGCCTGCATAAACTCTCCCATGGCTCGATTGGAAGTGCCGGTGTTGAAGATAAACTCCACCTGATCGACGGGAAACGACTTACACTGAAAAGTGCCGTCGTTTTGCTTAATTACTGGAAAACCCGCCTCGCCCAACAACTTTCTCGCTTGCTCCGGGTCGAAGCCGTCACCCTTCGGCTGCGGATAACCGACGAAAATGCCTTCGGGAGTAAACGCTGACAACGGCTTGGTAATGCGGCGAGACTTCGAATAGTTAATCTTGTCGATTGCCATGTTAAATGCGCGGCGGACGCGCACGTCGTTCAGCGGAGGTTTTGTCACGTTGATGTTTATGTAGACGATCGCCGCCTCCGCGCCATCCATGTAATCCTTTTTTGGACGAACTGTATCCAGCCACGCGTTCGGGACCGCATGATTGAACACGACGTCGGCCTCGCCTACCTTGTAAAGATTCAAGCTCGCCGGATTGTCCGTGGCTACGAAAAAATAAATTTCATTGAGGTGAACGTTGGCTGCGTCCCAGTACATCGGATCGCGCTCCACGACTATTTCGTTGTAAGGCCGCCAGACTTTCAATCGGAACGGTCCGGCCGTAACGATGTGCGCCGGATCAGTCCACTGATCGCCATACTTTTCGATGACCTTCCGAGGCACAACGCGGAACAGCTGATGCGCGATCAACCCCAGGAAGTAAGCGGCCGGTTGAGATAAGGAGATGCGAACCGTGTGATCATCGACGGCCTCAACGCCGATATCTTCAGCCGCGACGGGTACAAATTCCTTGCCTTGTAAGAGCGCCTTTAGTTTTGCATCCTTCGCGACCAACTTGTTGCGAGCGGCTTCATCGCCGGGCAGAGTCAGTCTGGGAAGAGAATGCATGAACTGGTGAAAAGGTGTATCGGGGGCAGACTCTTTTTGTTCCGCTGTTGGCCGATATTCCGGCTCCGCTGAGTTAAGTGGCTTCTGACTGAGCGCAAGCGTAGCTGGTTCAGCTGTCTCAGCAATATCCTTTTCCAACAGGAACTGTTGGGTTTTCGGGTCGCGCGCGAAAACGAAATTCTCGTTGTAAGCCTGAGCGTAAGTTATGTAGTAGGCAAGATACGCATTCTTTGAAGCCAACGCCGGCGATAGGCCGCGACGAACGCTATAAACGAAGTCATGAGCGGTAATCGGCTCGCCATTGGACCAACGCGCATTACGCCGCAGATGAAAAACGAATTCCGACGAATCGTTATTGACGTCCCAGCGTTCGGCAAGTGCGGGGATGGCATTGAGCGACTTGGGATCGTACTCAACCAGACCCTCGAAAAGCGCCATGTAGATACGCGCTTCCGGTTGGCCCGAACTGACCGGCGGATCCAACGACTCCGGTTCGTCGCCACCATTTACATAGCGCAGGATATTCCGTTTCGGCGGCGCGGTGCTGCCGTAAAAATCACCCTCCGTTGCGACAACGCGACAGGAAATTCCGCTCAGCACACAAGTAGCGAGTACTACTCCGGCAAGGAAGTATTTTGTATGAACGAGAGCCATAGTTGTCCGTTAGAAGACTTCAGCAAAAACAGACGGAACTTAACACGCTAAAACTGGATTGAGCAAGACATTGGTCTCGTTCACCTGGCGACGTATTTCATAACCAAGGTTGTTCAAGCAGCTATAAAGGTCAGCGAAATAACTCCAAACTCGTTTAAACGGTTTCCATTCAACTATGACTCTCTAATTATCGATGTAAAGCTACGATTTGAGCGGGCATCGTTTGGTGTTAATTCGCCTTCATTCGTGTAACTTGGTGGTTCGATTTTGACCAGAACAAAACTAACCACGAAATTACACGAAAGGACCTATCTTGCTTGGTGCGCCTCAGGGTGCTTCCAAGCCGTATTTATCCGAACCGTCTTCAACGAAGGAGCATCAAGCACATTCGCGTCAAAGCCCGACACATACGGCTTCACCAGAGAATATGATGATGCAAAATAGATTGGCATTGCGCTCAGGTCTCTTAGGGCCTGCGCCTCCGTTTCGATGGGCTGAACTGCCGGCAAGTTCTTTTGCCTGGGTGCACGCGAGTCATCGTTTGCGGCGACGGGAGAATCAGAGTCTTTGCCGACATTTGCAGCCCGCCCCGGTTCAGCGCCCTCCGGAAAGAGCATGCGAATATTTGTCAGCTCGTCAGTTGTCTGCATCACCAGCCCGCGACGCACCACATCGTAATCACCGGCGCGAATTGCCGCTTCATACTCATCCCAATTCTTAACCACGATTTCCGTTTCAATGTTCAGGACAGTGCTCCACATGGCCGCAATCGACTGTGCAACTAGTCGCTGCGGCTCATTGCGATTTATAAGCAGCGTCACCTTCGGAAACCCATTTCCGCCGGGGAAACCCGCCTCGGCCAGCAACTGTTTAGCGCGCTCATATTCTTTTTCCAAAACATCCGCCTTGTTAACGACAGGCGCCTGCGTGTTTGACGCTGTCTCAGGGAGAAACCGTTTCGCGGGTTCTGTGGCGCCGCCCATTTCATCTGCGCTAATCCGGTCGCGATCAATCGCAATCGCCAGCGCTTCCCGCACTCGTACGTCGTCAAAGGGCGCATGCGAACTATTGAAGCTGTAGTAAGTCAAAGCGCCATAAGTGGTGCGCCGAAAGTCTTCGTAGGGTTTCAGCAATTTAATTACCAAAGGTTCAAAGGTGGCATTCGTAACCGCGTCAACCTCACCCGCTCTGTAGGCAGTCAGCGCCGACTCCGCATCTTTTTCGCCCACAAAGGCAACTTGCTGCAGAGTGACCTGGTCCTTATTCCAATAGGTGCTGGCGCGCTCGAGCAACACTCTATTATTTTCGGTTTTAGCGAGGGAGAAAGCGCCGTTTGAGATCAATTCGTTTGCGCCAAGCTTGCTGGTAGCCGCCTCGTCGTTGAGCTTGACGGGACGAAAAACTGGATGCGCTACGAGGGCGGGAAAGTTTAAATCGGGCCGCTGCAAGCGGACGCGCAATTCGCGATCAGAAATGGCTTCGACGCCAAAGGCAGCTGAATTTTTTGTGGTGACGGCATTTGGATTGATCTTCGTTTCCGCAACAGCATCGACCGGGGACGTCTGCTTTTGCGGCTGCGAACCCGACGATCGTGCGGTGCCCAGAGTAGCGACGTTCTCACTCCGCGCTCCCTCAATGTTGGCGAGCAACTCTGTGTGCGGGGCCAAGGCTCCAATACGCATCGTACGACGCCAGGAGCGCACGAAGTCGGCGGCCGTCACGAGCTCGCCGTTTGACCAGCGAGCGTCGTCTCGCAAATAGAAAGTCCAGACGCGGCCGCCGTTCGAAGCCTCCCAACGCGTGGCGACCGCCGGAACTGGGGTTAAGGAACGCGGATCGTAATCCGTAAGGCCTTCGAAAATCGCACGCACCAGGTCTGTATCAGGCGGCGTGGCGGCAAACGCCGGGTCGAAGGTTTGTGGCAGCCCGCCATCACTCCACTGAAATTCCTGACTTCGCGGCACGACGATACGTCCGTAATAACGTTCAAGCTTCTCATCCAGAAAACAACCGGCGTGGCTCAACATTAACGCGAGCAACAGCAAACTAACGATCGGAAATCGAAGCTTTCTTTGCTGTCTGAAAATGTTCTTAGGCAGAATCATCAAAGATTGTTCTTTTGTTGGAACCGAAAAGGCCGCCGGTATTAAGCGGATATTCGCGGATCAGAAATCAAGAAAAACTCTAGAAGAGCGCTTACCTGCGTCAATTCGTGGCTCATCTTCCGTTTACCTCGTCAGCGCCTTTAATTCGTCGTAGACATCTTTCGTCCGTTGGCGTGCCGCTTCAAATCCATCGGTCGTGTCGATCAGATAGTCGGCAAACTTCTTCTTTTCCTGCTGCGACATTTGCGCGGCAATCCGCCGCTTCGCTTCGTCGTGGCTAAGGTTGTCTCTGCCCATCAGGCGTTGCAACTGCACATCGTTATCGCAGTGAACTACGATAAGTTTATCAAACCGCTTATAGCCTCCCGACTCAATCATCAGGGCCGCGTCCACAACGGCAATGCCGTTAAGATCGACGGCTTCCCACTCTCTCAATTGTTGATCTTGTTCGGCGATAATGTACGGATGCAGTATCGAATTCAACCTGGCGCGCTTGGCAGGGTCTGCGAATACCAGCGCTCCCAAGGCCGCGCGATCCAGCGTTCCGTCACTCTTGAGAATCTTAGGTCCAAACTTCGCGACTAAATCTTGCAGTGCCGGTGAATCAGGTTTTACAACATCGCGCGCCGTCTGATCTGCGTCAAGCACGCGACAACCAAGCTCCGCCAGAACTCCGGAAACGAACGACTTTCCTACGCCGATAGATCCTGTTAAGCCGACGCGCAACATAGGAAGCAGTGACCGCTGACCGATGACCGCCGACCGATGGCGATAGCTTTGAACTCCCAATATCTGGCCGCGGTCGCCCGTCGTCCGTCATTAGTCCACACTTTCTTGTTCCCCTCTCCGCATCGTAGCGGCCTTAACCGTATTGCGCATCAGCATGGCCACAGTCAGCAGCCCCACTCCGCCCGGCACGGGTGTTCGCCAGCCCGCGACTTCATCAGCTTCGGCAGGATTAACGTCCCCCACCAGCGTGTAACCTCGCTTTGCAATTATTTCCAATCTGGCGTCAGCCTCATCCCCAAACAAACGGCGAGCGGTTAATTCATCTGTGATTCTGTTCATGCCCACGTCAATCACCGTCGCGCCGGGTTTGATGTGTTCACGGCCGATCAAACCTGCGCGTCCAATCGCCACCACCAGAAGATCAGCCTCGCGGGTCACAGCCGCCAGATCGCGCGTGCGCGAATGGCAAATAGTGACGGTGGCGTCTCTTTGCAAAAGCAACTGCGCCATGGGGCGTCCAACGATCTGACTGCGACCAACAACACATGCGCTCCCCCCCGAAATCGGAATCTCCGCTCGCTCCAACAGTTCTATTATTCCCGCGGGTGTACATGGCACAAAGGTCGGCCGGCCCGTTGACAACCTGCCAATACTGACCGGGTGAAATCCGTCCACATCTTTCCGGGGGTCGATAGCCTCAATGATCTTGCTTTCCGCAACGTCGATTGGGAGTGGCAATTGCACCAGAATGCCGTCCACGTCTTCGCGCGTGTTGAGCGAAGCAATCAGATCCAGCAACTGAATTGCAGTGCTGGTAGCCGGTAGCGCATGATGTTCTGAGCGGATGCCGACTTCTTCACATGCCCTTATTTTGTTTCGCACATAAACCGCTGATGCAGGATCATCGCCCACACGAACTGCCGCAAGACACGGTTTCATTGCGTACCTGATAACGAACTGCTCTACCTCGTGTGCAACTTCCTGTTTGATCTCCGCTGCAAGGGCTGCACCGTCCAGTAACTTACTGCGTCTCCTGGTTTTAACTTCATTCATCGACAAATCTCTTGGTTCAAAATCAGATGGGTTAGACCGCATCCTAGCATACGTTTTGATGTAAAGATCAAAAGGACACCATTGCGGCTCTGCCGCCGTCCGTGCGGAAAGGCTGTGCCCTTCTGTGAGTCTTTCGAGCAAGTATGGCTTCAACGCTTTTATGTCTTTGCATCAAGTGCGCTTTTGCTCGTCCGCGCTGCGTATCTTACAATCCTACGCTCACATTTATCCGTGCGCGAGTACTAATGAAGACCAAAACATCTCCGACGATGGCTCTCATTATTTTTGTCACCGTCATCTCCCTGGTCGTTTTAAGCTGCCAACCGAAACAGCGAGTTCGGTCGGCAACCGAAAAGCATTACGATCTCAAGGGTAAGGTTGTGGCAGTTGACAAAAACAAGCACGAGATCACCATCGCGCATGAAGAGATCAAAGATTACATGCCCAGCATGACGATGCCCTTCAAGGTGAAAGACGATTGGGTCTTCGAGATCGCTGCTCCCGGCAATCAAATCGCCGCAAATCTGATTGTGGACGGCACCGAATCGTGGCTTGAAGAAGTTGTGCTCACCGAAGACACCAGCTCCGGTTCGAGCACGACGCCAGTTGAAGGTACTGGACCATCCGCCGGCACTGAGGTGCCCAATTACCGCTTGATCAATCAGGACGGCAAAACTATTCGCCTTCATGATTACAAAGGCAAGGCGCTGTTGGTGACGTTTGTGTATACGCGCTGCCAGGATCCAAACCAATGCACGCTCATGAGCAGTAACTTTGCGGCCATAGATCAGGAGTTGCAAAAACAGCCGGCGCTCTATGACAAAACCCATCTGCTGAGTATTAGTTTCGACCCTGCTTACGACACTCCGAAAGTTCTGCGCAGTTATGGAGCTTCGTATACCGGTAAGTATTCAGACGAGAACTTCGCGCATTGGGAATTTGCTTCCGGAAGCGCGGATGAGGTGAAAGGTGTCGCGCAGTTCTTCGGACTGAAATATTTCCAGGATACGCCATCAGGCACGGAGCAAGTGATTCACTCCTTACGTACGGCCGTCATCGGCCCCGATGGGAAAGTTATTAAGGTGTATCGTGGTAATGAGTGGAAGCCGGAAGAGCTTTTAAAAGACCTGGAAGGCGCGGTAGCGAATACGAAATAGGCCGCGGATAAACGCGGATAACGCCGATTGGATAAAGCGCGACAAGAAAAGTGCAGATTAATAGAGTTTGTTTAATCTGCGCTTATCCGCGTTCATCCGCGGCGCTCTTTTTTAGTTTAGGCCTTTGATTTTTTTGATCTCTTCGGTGAGCACCGGGACTGCCTCAAACAGGTCACCCACGATCCCATAGTCAGCAATATCAAAAATCGGCGCTTCAGGATCCTTGTTTATGGCCACGATGGTTCCTGAGTTTTTCATACCGACCAAATGCTGAATAGCACCTGAGATGCCCAGGGCCACGTAAAGTTTTGGTGCGACAGTCTGTCCTGACGAGCCAATCTGTCGATCGATGGGCAGCCACTCGGCGTCACAGATGGGGCGCGACGCAGCAAGATCACCGCCAAGAACTTCGGCAAGCTTTTCCGCAAGTGCAAGATTGTCTTTACTCTTGATGCCACGACCTACGGCGACAATGATGTCCGCCTTGCTCAAGTCGACGGCTTGCTTGACCTCCTGGAACGGCGCTTCCGGAGTCATACGAATCTCACCAACCTCAACCGCAATTTCTTCTATTAGCGCCCCGCTTCCCTTCTGCGCCTGGTCTGGGCGGTAAGCCCCGGATTGGAAGGTGGCAAAAACCGGAGCAGCGCCATCGGAAACGACATCTGCGTCAAGTTTGCCGAGGAAGATTCGGCGGGTGAACGTAATCGAGCTACCGGAAACCTGCGCGCGAATACAGTCACTGATGAGTGACTTGCCGAAACGGGCCGCCAGCTTCGGTGCATAATCACGAACCAGATAAGTATGTGGCATCACGACCAATTGCGGATCGAGTTGCTTGACAACCTGTTCCATCGCGGCTGTGTATCCATCAGGCGTGTAATCAGCAATAGCCGGATTCGTCGCAGTCACCACCTTTTCCAGATCGTACGCCGCGATCTCCTGCGCCAGCGCGCCTATGTCGCCGCCCAGGACGACAGCACTGACTGTTTGCTGAAGTTGAGACGCCAGATTTTGCGCCGCTACAATCGCTTCGACGGAAGTCTTGTTAAGACTGCCGTTGCGATGTTCTATGAAAACCAAAATTCCCTGACTCATTTTTGTTTTAGTCCCTTGAGCGCAGCCTTAAACTTGTCGTCGCTCATAAAATGCTTGAACGATGAATCAGTTGTCGGGTTTGGCATATGCTCGCCTGGAATGATGTTCTCTCGCCTATCAAATGCCAGTTCGAGATATTTGATTGCGTTGTCCATGTCCTTCATCTCGCCATAGGTGCAGGCCATGTTGTAATAGAACAGCGGATAATCGGGGTCTTTGGAAATTCCGTACTTAAAAGTATCCTTGGCCTTGTCCAGGTCACCTGTGATGCCGTAAGCCATTCCAAGATTGTCGATCAGCACTCTCCAGATTTTCTTATCCAGAGTGCGGTTCTCCTTCTCCAGATCAAAAGCTTTTTGATAAGGACCAATCGCACGTTCAAAATCATGTTTTATGTAGTAACGACTTCCTTCGCGAACCAATTCAAGCGCTGAACTCGATGAATTCTGATTCTGAACACCGGTGACGGCCCATAGCTGATTGCAAACTGCCAAAGCCAGAATGAAACCGTATGAAAGAAGTTGAAGTCTGAACGAATTTGCTGATGGACGCATGATCTGTTTCCTTTCTGAGGACTGAGATATTGCTTCTTAACTTATAACACTCGCGCTTCAGTATGCAGTTTCTCCGCCAACGCCACAGCGCCCGCCTTCGCATCGCCATTTCCCAATAGCTGAGAAGGACAGCACTGACCCGATGTTGAAGTTGCGAGCCCAAACTCTGCGCCCGTGGCAATTGCTTCCAGCGAGGTCTTGTTGAGCACGCCGTTTCAACGCTCTATGAAAACTAGTATTCCTTTTGCCATTGAATTCGCTTTGATCCTAAGGAGCGGTCTGTTTTTGGCAGTAGCTGACCACGGTCGCCAGCACTTTACTTACTTGTCGCGCAATATCTTCATTCTGAAAATAGATTCCAGTGCCGGAAGCGTACCCGTTCGCTTCATCTTCACTCCCATCCTGGTGCGTTGTTTTCACGCGCGAGGCGATGCTTTGCTTCAGTTTTAGGGACGTGAAAGAGATAACGTATGCGGATGCGCCGATCTTATCTACGCGAATTGAAGTCTGACTTAAACCGGCCAGCGGAATAGCAAACTCGTGGATCTCTTTGAATAGGAATTTTTCAGCCTCCGACGACTCATGCGCCTCACGCCAGCCGACTGTGCATCCCTCGAAGCGAAACCCGTCGTACTTATAAGAATCATAACGGCCGGATGGTTTGCCAACTTGCGCTGTATTTCCGTCGATCACAGTGCCGAGCCCCTTGAGTCTGTCTGCTAACTTTTGCGACTTTCGTTCAGCGCGTTTCATTTGCCAAGAAGAAGCCGCCGGCAACTTGTTAGAGTGGGCGGCTACCAGGCAGCTCGCACATGAGAAGAGCAGCGTCAAGCAAAAGATTCGAGCGATGCTCTTTGTTCCAGTCGCCATTGGAATACCTAGATTACCCGTGCCTCGGTGTGTAGCTTTTGCGCGAGTTCAACGGCACCAGCTTTGGCGTCGCCATTCCCCAGTAGCTGGGTTTGCTTCGTTTTCTGCGGCAGGTACACCTTCTCGATCCGTTGGTGCGAAGGTCGCTCGACAATCTCCGTCGCTGGCGTGACTTCTTTAATCTCTTTCTTCTTCGCCGCCATGATGCCCTTCAAAGTGGCGTAACGGATCTGGCTGATGCCGGATTGGATTGTGAGCAGCGCGGGTGTGGGCATCGTGTACCATTGATACCAGCCGCTTTCCAATTCGCGCTTGACACGCAGCTTGTCGCCGCCGGCATCGACTTCGATGACGATGGTGGCGTGCGGGAGTCCAAGCAATTCGGCCAGGATGACGCCAGTCTGCCCGTAGCCATAATCGTCTGACTGCAAACCGGTGAATATCAGATCAGCCTGCTCGTCGCGGATGGCGTCCGCAAGCACGCTCGCCGCGGCATAAGGCGAAAGAGATCCTAAATTGTCGCCCGAAACATGAATTGCGCGATCGGCGCCGCGCGCGAGCGCGTCTTTGATAACGCTTTTCACTCGCTGCGGGCCCATTGAACAAACGACTACTTCACCGCCGAGCTTTTCGCGCACTCGCAGAGCTTCTTCGAGTGCATAACCGTCCGACTCGCTAACCTCAAACGATAAGTCGCCCTCTTCAATCCAGGTGGCTTCTTTGTTTATTCGCAGGATCGCATCCTTGTTTGCGACCTGCTTCATCATTACAACTATCTTCATTGTTATTCTTACTCGTCGGCTCGTTCTGATTGGTCTTAGGTCTTTGGACTTTGGTCTTAGGTCTTTGATTATCTGCGTGCCGAATATTCGACTGATATCAGCGAAGACCTAAGGCCGAAGACCAAAGACTGAAGACTTATTCATCATATCGCTTAAACAACAGCGCTGCATTGGTACCACCGAAGCCAAAACTATTCGAGAGTGCGTACTCGACTTCCGCTTCGCGCGGCGTGTTTGGCACGTAGTCAAGATCGCAATCAGGATCCGAGTTGACGTAGTTAATCGTTGGCGGCAAAACCTTGCGATGCAAACTCAGAACGGAAAAGACCCCCTCGATTCCACCGGCGGCGCCGAGCAAGTGGCCCGTCATCGATTTAGTCGAGCTGACTGCGAGCTTGTAAGCATGATCGCCAAACGTCTTCTTGATCGCCAGCGTTTCAAACTTGTCGTTGTAAGGCGTGGAAGTTCCGTGCGCGTTGATGTAACCGACTTGCTCCGGATTGATACCCGCGTCGCGAATTGTCTTCTGCATTACGCGAATCGCACCGGACCCGGTTTCGTCAGGCATGGTGAGGTGAAATGCATCTGCTGTCATACCGTAACCGACGAGCTCTGCATAGATTCGGGCGCCACGGCGTTTGGCCAGCTCTAGCTCTTCAAGAATCATGATGCCCGCGCCCTCGCCGATGACAAAGCCATCGCGATCCCGCTCGAAGGGGCGCGACGCGTGTTGTGGATCATCGTTGCGAGTCGATAGGGCTCTCATTGAAGCAAATCCCGCTACACTCATTGGCGTGATAGCAGATTCAGCGCCACCACAGATCATCACATCGGCATCGCCGCGCTGGATGATCTTGAAACTGTCGCCGATAGCATGCGCGCCGGCTGAACAGGCTGTCGCCGTCGCCGAATTAGGACCTTTTGCTCCATAACGAATCGAAACCTGGCCGGCGGCCAGGTTCACAATTGCTGAAACAATGAAGAATGGTGAAACACGGTCGGGCCCGTCATTCAGCAGCTTGGAGTGTTCGCGCTCGATGGCCCAGAAATCACCGATGCCGCTGCTGATGTAGGTACCGGCATTCTCCGCCAGCTCTTCGGGAAATTTTCCATCCTCGGTTAGTTGAAAACCGCTGTCGGCCATCGCTTCGGTCGCAGCGGCAATCGCATAATGAATAAAGGCGCCCATTTTGCGCGCCTCTTTTTTGGCTATGAACTTTAGGGGATCGAAATCTTTAATTTCGGCGGCAAATTTGACTGAAAACTTCTCCGTGTCAAATTTTTTGATGTAGTCCACGCCGTTGCGGCCGCTCATGAGCGCGGCCCACGTCGTTTCCACTGAATTGCCAACCGGTGTTATTAGACCCAACCCTGTGACAACTACACGTCGTGCCAAATCAAAACTCCCTTGAAATGCAGTGAACGGTGAATAGTGAATAGTGAAAAGCGAGAAGCAACCGCACTTCTAAAGTCTTAACTTTTCACTTTTCACTTTTCACTTTTCACTCGCCCTCTACTTCTTGTGTTGGTCGATGTAGTCGTAGGCGTCGCGAACGCTCTGAATCTTTTCAGCGTCTTCGTCAGGAATCTCGATGCCGAATTCCTCTTCGAAACGCATCACAAGCTCTACCGTGTCTAAAGAGTCTGCACCCAAGTCGTCGATAAAACGAGCATTTGGCGTGACCTCATTTTCATCTACGCCTAATTCGTCGACGATAATCTGCTTAACCTTACTCTCGATTTCTGGATCGGGCATTTCGTTTTGCTCCTCTGTGATAAAAGACTGATGACAACTCAGGGTATACCGAGACTCGCGCCAGCATGTTTCAAA
>DATLBQ010000306.1:0-11162 GCA_035526805.1 Pyrinomonadaceae bacterium | reverse complement strand
CTTTCGCGATTTCCACCAAGGCCTTTTCCCGATCGTCCTCATCTCTTATCTTTCTGACTGTTCTAGTCGCTTCTTTAAGTTTCCCCGTAATGGCTTGTGCTTGCGCAATATCTCTTAAGAGCGGTTCGCGCATACCCGAATAATCTATTTCTGTCGCTATTCCAAGTGCTCGTTCAAATGTCTGCCTGGCTTCCTCCTCTCTTCCCATGCTGACTTGCACTTGGGCCATTGCTATCAAAGCTCTAACCCGATCGTCCTCATCGCCTATCTCTCTCACAGTCTCGAGCGCCTTTTGATCTTTTCCGGCAGTGGCTTGTGCTCTCGTTATATCCGTCAAAACAACTGCTCGCGCGTACCGATCAGTTATCTTTCCAGCGGTTTGTTGTGCTTCTTTGTCTCTTCCGCCCCAGGCTTGTATTTTTGCTATATCCGCCAAAACCAATGCTCGTTGATGCTCGACTGTTATGCTTTCAGTTATTTGAAAAACCAGATCCATTAGTCGGTCATTTGGTGGATAAGTTTCTTGACTCTGGTCTTTAGCCAACAGCTTTTGGCACAGTGTTACCTTTCCATCAGCATCGAGCAATTGTTCTTGCACTGATAGAAAACTACCTTCATCAAGGTCAGCTAAGTGGGACAAAGCTATCGCTGCTAACTCAGGCCAACCGTACGGCGCCAATCCGGGTAAATCTCTCTGAGCCAAATCTGACATGATTTTTGCGGCGTCCCTGGTTCTATTTTGTCTTTTGAGCGCCCAAGCCAAAACCAGGAACGAGAGTGTGCCTCTTTTCTTATCTCTCCAAAATATCAAGTCTGCCAGGTTCAATGCCCGCTCAATTTGTTTCTCTCGCAAGACATCCAGCAGCGAGACGTCGGCGATCTTCATCACACGGTGGGCATGTCGAAGCATAAACTCTGCCATCTTCGCCGCGTCGTCGATTTGCGCTGCTCCAGTTAATGCTTTTTGCAGCGTGTCGAGTTGTACAAAAGGTTCTTCAGTGAAGGCGTTGGCCTGTGCTTGCAGAAATGTGTCGTCACGCGCTGCCTGGAACAAAGACTGATGCAATTTTCCTTGAAGGAAGTGATATGGTAGCTCGCTCAATGCGCGCGGATAGTTGCCGCCCCACAATCCTTTTTCATCCGGGTCAGCTTTTCGTTGGAAATACTTAGCCAAACGTCGATGAGAAGCGACTTCGTTAGTATTGTCGCTCAGATATTTTTGCCGTACGGCTCTTGCTAGTTGGCGGTGGAAGAAACCAAGTGTGCCTTCGTCCCCTTCGCCGGGTGGACGCAAGTACAATTTCAAACTCCAATAAAGACCCGACCAGATGGCTTGCGGCAGTTGTTGTGCTCCATCACGCCGCAGTAACTCCAGGATTTCGTTTTCCAGCAAACCGTAACGCATTCAATCAACGACAAAGCGTTCCTGATGAATGCTTCTCCGTGCAAGTTCTCTAACCGTCCGATTACTTGTCCGAAAAGTTCTTCGACATTGTTCCCAAGCGCTTCTATTTTTTCGGTAACGCGTCCAAACTCGCCAAACAAGCGCATCTCTTCACAGGCTACAATCAAGTAAAGCGGGTGGTCCGATTCAGCTTTATTCAGTAGTAACCCCATCTGATTGTTTTCGGATGTCTCTTCGAGTTTCTTTCGATAATCATCGAGAGTCTGTCTGACGATTTCCTGTCGTTCTTCCCCAGTGAGGGCACCGACGATCACCTTCTGAAGTGCGGCATTGTGTTGCAGCAGCAAATCAAGGCATTTGCCTTCAAGAGTACTGACAATAATTTTCAGTCCATGCGGCAACCGGTCTGGCAACCATTCGACCGAGTGGTGCAAGGAACTCTCATCGAGCTGATCAAGCGCGTCGACTATCAACAAAAGTTTTCCATTCGCCGCCGCACTCTCTAAGAACTTTGGAAATACTTGACGGAGTTCGTAGTAATCCGCCGGTACGTCTTCGGCAATATGGAATTTCTGTTTGAGTTCACGAGACAGGCGCAACAGCGTGCGAAAAATATCGGTCGAGCCGGGACTGACACCAATGAAGTGCGTTAATACAAAGGTCACTTCGCGCTTCTCTGCATACTCCTTTGCAAACTTTGCCAGCAGCGCAGATTTGCCACAGCCCGCGCCTCCTGTAACTACAAGCGGCGTTCTCTTTTCAGAATCGCTGTATTCGCATAATTCATCCAACAGTGCACGTCTGCCGATGTATCGTTTTGTACTGTTTTCGATGAAGGTCTCGTGGTAGCCGCGTTCGGTTTCGAGTGTATTTGTTTGAGGCGCGATCAGGCGGTGTTCTTCGCTTATGGCTGTCTTCAGGTCTGTAAGAATCCGCTTACCCAGGTCTTCCAGTTGCGTTAGCGTCACCCTGCCGTCTGCATTGAGGCCTCCGTAGGTACAGGCGTAATTTTCGTAGACGGGACAGTGGGCGCGTATCTCATCCTTCAACCTGAGCAGCTTTTGTTTCGCGCCATCGCTCTCAGGCAAAAAGTCAACGCGATACTCTTGTGGAAGGTCGTTGATGAATTTCGGGTCCCGGAAGTAGAAGAAGGCCCGAGCCTTCATAGCCGCGTCGCGTAGAACGCCGTGATAGATTTCTAGTGCCGTCAGGGAATGACCCTTTTCAAAGTCGCGTACCCAGTCGTACTGAGGCTCATCAGGAACATAGTATTCAGGCGGAATCAAACCGTAACGCTCACCAAGTAAACCGATAAAGAAGGGACGACACCGCTGGATTTCGTCAAGGCAAATTCCTAAGACTTTGTCTTGCTTCTCTTCTTCCTCCGTCACGCCCCAGCGCAAGTCAACATCGATCAGGTGCAGGCCGTGTTTTGCACACCAATCGCGTAGCTCAAGAAACACTTCGTTGATTAGATAATTCCTCTCCTCATGCATATCACGGAAAGTTGAGGAGATGAAGACGCGAACTGTTTTCCAGTTCTGTGGCATGGTCTTTTGGAACGACTCTTCTTCTCAATCAATAGGCGCTGAGGTACAGACGTGAATTAATTAGAAAGCAAAGATTCTTGGGGGTGACTTTTCAGATTTCTCTTTCGTCCAATCTTTATTCGTGTTGATTTGCAGCCTGAAACCTGATGAGTTTCATTGTGTGATAATTAAGATTAGAGGGACCATCTCTCGAAATGAAAATTTCGCTTATTTGCTTCAAAATCTGAAACGCGTCGTATGAAGATTTTCAGAGGTTTCAGTTCGTGCTTTGATGCCGAAACGCGAGAACCGTGGGATGACAAGAGCAGATTGGCGGGTTGGTGAAAATGCGCATAGAAAAATCGTTCGGTTTTGTAGTCATCATCCAGGTAAAGATATCGGGTTCCGTGTTCTTCTCCAATTAGCGACCAATTATCAGCCTTATATGAAGCACCGGAAAAGCCTACATTCGGATTTACATACGTTACTAAGACTTCTATCTCAGGATGGTTCTCTGCTACCCATTCACGCACCTTAGCCATTAGGAAACTGAAACAATTGCGTGGCGCTACAGGAAACGCAAACACCCTCGACAGGACCAGCGCGGATGCTACTTGCCCATTTTTCTTTGTTAACGCGGACTCGACGTTTTTAAGATCAAACTGGGACAGCGATACCATCACCATTGGCCACTCGCTGCTTGATTTCAATCTCAGACCAAAATGATTACTGTGTTCTCTATAGCTCAGAATATAGTGGAACGAATCCAGAATAGATCGTGCAATATCGTCCTGCACTGTGCAGAAATGAAGATCAGACAAACTGATGCTTGTTTGCGTAATGCATGGAATTCTATTCAAGAATGGTGCCCGCAAACTTTGTAGCCTCTTAGCCAATCTCTCGGCTTCTCTCAAAACGCTTTCCTTGTCGTAAATTTGTCTGGTTTCAAGTCGTGGCAAATGAAGAGAAAGTTGCTTTAGAAGTGACGAAGAGTCAACTGTTGGAACCTCGGCTAACATCGACGACAACGAATACTCGCCGATGAGATCTAGACGAGACAGGATCGCCGCAGGCGTAAAAGAGATTAATGTCCGGGCCATAACAGACTCTTCTACTATTGTCCTGTGTCAATCAACAAAGAAGCGAGTTCACGTGCGCCATCTTTGAAAATGATGTGCACCCCATTAGAATTCACTAAAGTCTGTTTGCTGCCGTGAAAACTATCCATGTTTAGGATCGCGATTTGTCGTTCTTTCCAGAATATCGGCGTACTTAATACTGATGCTATTTCTTGGGCAGTCTCGTTTTTTACTCCCATGTCTTCGAAGCTTGCTTCCGGGGTATTGATATCATTCGCATAGAATGTAAGCCTTCTCTCTTGCCAAGCTACACCACATTTGCCTTGTCCTTGATACCATTTCTCACGCAATTCCTCATCTTTATAATCACTGATATAGTCGGCGGAAATAATTCGGAGCATTGGTTCTTTGACTCTACGTCGTTTGCTGGGAGCCATAATATTGATCCGAACTTTTGGCGTGATGGGCTTAGCGATATGATCAGCGAGGAATCGTAGATAAGTCTCCTTGATCCCACGTAACAAATAGCAGACTCGTTGATCGTTAATGATGTCCCTTTGATAGCGAAAATTTTGAATTCTACCGGTCCCCCCGCCGTACCGAGTCAACAGCGACTCAGCTATCCACGCTTGAGACTCTAGGCTGTGTATATGGTCCACCAGCTCGGCTTTGTGAATGGGAAGAGATCCCGGTTTAAGGTCGTAATAAATACACCGCAGATCCTTGATGTTGAACGGAAGATTCGCACCCTTCTCCATTAAGAGAATGGCTGGCTTTCCTGCTGACTGGGCGACCGCAAGCTCAAAGAAGACATTCGGGTTATAGCCGGTTAGCACTGCAATACAAAAGTTCTCTTGTAATATCGCCCTAAACATTTGTTCAGTGATTCTTCCAGGCTGACGAAGCTGGTCGGACCGGTAAGCTTCCACACCGCACTGGTCGATGGCTGGCTTGATTATGTAATCGAATACTCTGTTGGCGTGCTTGCGAACCTTTGAAACTTCGCTTCCAATTGGGCTAATTACAAAACAGCGCTTCTTTTTCATCACTAAGTCCTTGACCTCCTCCCGCCAAACGGCACCACTTTAAAATAGAGAAACGCGGGCATCCCCACTCGGAAGTGTGACGTAATGATTCCGAAGGCAGAGAAATCTTTGGGCGTGGCCAGATGATTTGAATCGTCTCACCACGCGCTTCCGCAATCTGGTTAGCTGATGTGAATTCTCGGTTGTTCTGATAATCTGCTGGCAGTGTTCGACACCTGGCAGCACTTCGGCCTTCGCCGCACCATAACTCTTCAGCTTCTCTGTGATGATCGCTCGCGGGACGTAACGGAATCCCTTTAATAATTTGCGAAAGAACTTCTTACTGCCTTTTTATCAATCCGGCTCTGGACCAGAATGTCCAATACGTCTATGCCTAATTTGGCTCGGCGTCAAGAAAAGCAGTTGCAGCGAACAGTCGCCAAAAAAACTGCGGACATCGACGAGGCATCGATTATCAGCTTCCTCCTTGAACACTTCACGAATTGCGCCCAGACAGCGGGCGATTGGTCCAGCGTGATCTTGCACCCAAACAAGAATAGTTCGCGAAAGTAAGTAACACCAGACCTCCGCATTACGCGAAAACATCCTAAGAGTTTTCTTTTTAGTACTTTAGAATCATCACACAAGTCAGACTTCTACTATCGGTTCCCATTCTCTACTGTTCTTTGCCATCCGATGCAGTTTTTTCTGGCCAGATATTGGCCACTTGGGGAAAGTGGGTCTGTAGAACTTGTGCTTGTAAGTGGTTGAAGAAGTAAGGTTTGTTGGTGGAGCAGAGGAGGGTCGAACTCCTGGCCTCCGCATTGCGAACGCGGCGCTCTGCCAACTGAGCTACTGCCCCACGCGAGGAAGAATACAGTTTCGGGTTTCGAGTTTCAAGTTTGGGTAATTCGGACTGACCTGCCAGCGCTTTCGTTCGGTTGGTGGTTCAACAACATTCGAACAATATTTCAATAATTTCCAATTTAACGGTCTGAAGACGGACCGATGGCTTTGCGATTTCACGTCAGACTCTTCGCGGCGTAAGCAATCGTTTCTGCTAACTTCTCGACGTTCTTGCCGCCTCCCTGGGCCATATCAGGCTTGCCGCCGCCGCGGCCGTCGAGCATCTCACAAGCGCTGCGCATGAGAGCGTTCATGTCTCCCAACGCATCTGGTGAACGAGCAAAAACAATTCGCGCCGCGTCATTTTCGCGAGAACCGAGCAAGGCAATGGTATGAGGGTGAGCGATTAACGCCTGCGCCAAATGTTTTAAAGATTCACCATCACGATTATCAAAAACCTGAGTAACTACCCGCGTGCCCGCTGCGGCTGGCGGGATGGTTGCCAACAACTCCTGGGCTTCAACGCGGCTTGAAACTTCTTCGAGAACGCGCACCCGCCGATGAAGGTCTTTGTTCTCCTCTAACATGCGCGCGGCCAGCTTTGGCCCATCGTCGCGACTCGCACTAAAGAGAGCGGCGACGGCGCGCGCCATTTTGTTAGCGCGCCGGTAATCGGATAGCGCGCGGGTGCCGGCGACAAACTCGATTCGAGTCAAACCCTTCGCGCGTTCCCAGGACCGCACCGCAATCATTCCCACCTCGCCGGTGTGATAGGCGTGAGTGCCTCCACACGGTGTCAGGTCGAAACCTTCAATTTCGATTACGCGCAGCTCGCCATCCCGCGAAGGCTCCTTTCTGAGCGGCAATTGCGCCGCTTCATCTGCCGTTACGGTTTTGATTGTTATCTGCCGATCTTCCCAGACAACGTTGTTCGCCAACTCCACCGCGCGTTCGATCAATTCATTCGAAGGGTTTGTTAGTTCAACGTCGATTTCGCACACGTCGTGCAGCACACGAAAGCCTCGCGTCGGGGCGTTGAAAAGATTTACGAAAGCCTGCGAAAGGATATGCTGTCCGGTGTGTTGTTGAATATGGTCCATGCGCCGGGGCCAGTCGACCCTGCCTTTGACGGCGGCGCCGATTTCAGGGGCGCGGCCTTGAATCACGTGCAGGATTCCGTTTTCTTCATCATCGATACATTCCAGGACGCGTTCGCCGTCTAGTGTGCCCGTGTCACTCGGCTGCCCGCCGCCGGTCGGATAAAAGGCGGTGCGATCAAGTGTGACCGCGGTCCAACCACTGACGCGATCAGTTTTGTCTGTGACCCGGGCTTCGAATTCGATTAGATGCGAGTCGTGATAATAGAGACGTTCCGTCGGCGGCATGATGAGTTAATAAACCAACCAGGTGAAACCATGCAAGGGACGAGTTGATCAATCAAGATGATAACCTCAGGGTCCGGAAGGCGAGCTTGCCCCCGCGGTTTTCGAGTGGTGCAGCGGGGAAACCCACCTTCCTAACCCAGAGACGACTGAGCTCGAACGGTTCAGTGAAACTGGCCAGGCGGTAGCTCCATACTTTGACAGCCCTTCTTGAAACCAACATAATCCGCGAGTCTTCCCGCTCTTCTTACTACCGAATCCCGTGGATCGTATTTTTCAAACACGCTTCGTGCGCCGCCGCTTCCTGATGGCGCTTTCCCTAATCGCTTTTTCGAGCGTTGTCTGCTTCGCCCAGCCGGATCAACCTCTGCACTCCGTGACGTATCGACTGGGAATGTCGCGGCCGGTGTCGCATCTGTTCGAAGTGACGATTGAAGTCGAGCTCGCGAAAGATGTGTTAGTGAAATCGCTCGACTTCCAAATGCCGAAGTGGTCGCCTGGCCGCTACGCAGTTTTTGATTTTGCGAAGAATGTGCAGGAGTTTGAGGCTGTGGGTGGCATTTGCCCAGCAGAAGCGAAATGCAAAATGGCGGCGTTTCCAGTGCGGCGGATCGACGATCAAACGTGGCGCGTTTCCACAATGAATACGCATAGGTTGACCATTCGCTACAAGGTATTTGGCAACGATCTCTCCGGCACCTTTTCACAACTAGATTCGAGACACGCGAATTTCAATGGCGGCTCGCTTTTTATGTATGTCGTAAATCACAAGGCTGATCCAGTAAAGCTCGTGATTGAGCCGCCGGCAGGCTGGCGCATTGTGAACGGTCGAATGGAGCTGACAGACCGAGGCGATCAACGTGAATGGCAGTTTCCGAATTATGACGTATTGATCGATACGCCCACTGAGATCGCGTCCGACTGGAGTGAAGATCAGTTTGACGTAGACGGTAAGCGTTACCACGTGATCATCCACTCGTTTGGCGAGGAAGGAGGGAAGCGCGCCGGTCTCGTGCGTGACATTGAAAAGATCGTGCGTGTTGAAACGGCGATGTGGGGGGCGCCGGAATTTGATTCGTACACTTTTTTGATCCACTTCGCGGCCGATGATCATTCCGGCGACGGCATGGAGCACCTGACCTCGACGCAAATAATCGAACCCGGCGCCCTTGCTGAAGACGGCGTTTACGCAAGCACCCTCGACACCGTCGCTCACGAGTTTTTTCACGTCTGGAATGTCAAACGCCTGCGGCCGTTGGAGCTTGGGCCATGGGATTTCACCCGGCCCTTAAACACCCGCGCCCTGTGGATCGCTGAAGGAATCACGAATTACTACGGCCACCTGATGAAACGGCGAGCCGAGCTGTCTGACGACACGGCATTTTTTCGACGTGAAAGCGAAACGATTACAGCTATTGAGACCGAGCCTGGAAATCGGTTGATGAGCGCCGAGGAGTCGTCTCTTTCCGCTCCGTTTCTGGACGGTGCGCCTCACAAGCAACAAACGAATTTGGAAAACACTTCCATCAGCTATTATCCGAAGGGCGAGTTGATTGGCTTGGTGCTCGATTTGATCATTCGTGGGAAGACGAACGGGAAGGCTTCGCTCGATGACGTCATGCGACGCATGTATGAAGAGTTTTATCTCAAGAGCCCAAACGCAAGCTACTACCTGCGCGGGCGCGGATACACAACGGAAGACTTTGAGCGCGTCGCCTCTGAAGTTGCCGGATTCGACTTGAGCGAATTTTTCAAAAGCTACGTGCGCGGCATAGAAATGCCGCCGTATAACGAGGCTCTGGGTTTCGTGGGACTCTTCTTAATTCGTGAGCAATCACGGCAACCGTTCAGCGCCGGTATATTGCTCGATTGGCAAGATAAAGAGAGTCTAAGGATTAGCGCGGTTCGACCTGACTCTCCAGCGGAGAACGCCGGCTTGCAGGCGGGCGACGAGATTAAGACGCTCGGCAAGAAAAACATTGCGCGCGAGAACCTGTTAGTTTCACTCGCTCGTTATAAGTCCGGCGACCGCGTGCCGGTAACTATCAAACGCGACAGGCGAACGATACAAACCACGTTACTTCTGGGAGAACCGGACCGCTTCGAGTATCGAATCGACGAGCGACGAAATGCAACGCCCGAACAGAAAACCCTTCGCACAGCGTGGCTGACGGGCTCGCGAGCGCTCAAACCTTTGTAAACATTTTCTCAGGGGAGTGAACACACTATTTTAGTGGGACCGCGCGCGTCCCGCCCGCATCAAGCAGCGGGTTCACTCGACTGACGCCAATACTGGAAACCTGGACAGCGTGGCATTACACGAGATGCGGGCGAGTCGCCGCCGCGGTCCCAGTAAGATGGTGTTCTTTTCCAACTTCAATGGAAATTTTGCAAACTAGCAGCGGCGCGACGGCGGGACGACGCGTTCCTCAAGGGAAGCCTCTCGGCGTGAAATATTTTCTTCTGCTGTGGCTACTGTTTATCGCGATCTGCCTGGGACTCGGTTATCCATCACTGCGACGTTACGATCCAAGAAAAACTGAGGGACTAAGCGATACGCCCAAGTACTATGCGACTACAACCGGCGCAGACCCTTCTGTATACATATTTAGCGAGATGTTTCGCGGACGAGTGCTGGTTCCTTACGTTGCCCGGCCCTTCCACTGGTTTGCGCTAAAATATTTACCAGGATGGAATGCAGGATTTTTCGGATTGTTGGTGGCCAATTCGCTTTTCTGCGCGACGACCGCGTGCTTCATAGTCAGCCTTGGATCCAGATTTGTTGAGCTCAGTATAGCTTTATTTGGAGCAACCCTTTACTTACTTAGCTTCGCAATTTCTAACCTTCAACTTGCCGGGTTGATTGATGCAGGCGAAGCTTGCTTCATGGTCGCCTTGACCTGGAGTCTCCTCACGGGCAAATGGTATCTGTTGCCACTGTGGGGAATGCTGGGAGCGTTGGCTAAGGAAACGTTCGTACCGTTCTCTTTTGTTTTCTCTTTAACCTGGTGGTTGGTGGAACGACACCAGGGCCGTCAGTTGCGCACACTGAAGTGGATCCTTGCGCTCGCCGTAATCGGTCTGGGAACAGTTTCTACGGTTCACTCGATGATCGCCGGGCAACTGAGATGGCCCTGGCAGATTGCTGCCGAGGCAAGGGTCAACGTTAACTTTTTCGTGGCGCTGTGGCATTGTTTTACTGAGCGCAGTTCGTGGTACGTGTTTGGCTGGCTGCTGCCGTTGGGCATCTGGCGGTTGAAGTTTTTCCCTGGCCCATGGCGGGCAGCTTCCATTGCAGCGTCAGTAGTGGCGATCATGTTGAGCGCGTACATTAATGCAAGTGGCGCCGTGGGCCGCTCCACTTTCAATATCATCGGCCCGCTACTTAGTCTGTCTGTTGCTTTGTTGCTGGCTCGGCCATTTGAAAACAATCAGAAGAGTTTCGCTGCGGATGAAGGCTGATAGACGCGGATTCGGACCTGGACTTCAGATCTCGAAGTAACATTTCACTATGCACGCTGAAGGCACACAGAGGGAACACTACAACCGCATTGCCGCCGACTACGAAGCCCAGTACGGCGACCCCGCTGGTGTAACTTACCGGGACCAGTTTTTATATGAACCACTATTTGCAAACCTGGACCTGGCAGGGCGAAAGGTCCTCGAAGGGTTAAGTGGCAGCGGTCACGCGACCGAGTATCTTCTCAAACAAAAGAAAGCATTGGTCACGGGCCTGGACATCTCCGAGGAAGCGATTGCAAGTTTCAAAACGCGTTGGCCCGAGTGCGAAGCGATTTGCGCGCCGATTACAAAATCTGGTCTGCCCGGTGATTCGTTTGACTGCATTGCCGTGGTCATGGGCCTACATCATCTCCATCCGCATCTGGGAGATGCGT
>DATLBQ010000305.1:0-12777 GCA_035526805.1 Pyrinomonadaceae bacterium | reverse complement strand
CCGAACGTGTTCAATGCCGCACATCCAGGCGGTGCAACGCTCAATGCCCATGCCGAATCCAGCGTGAGGAACGCTACCGTATCGGCGCAAATCCAGATACCACTCGAACGCCTCCTTGGGCAGTTCATGCAAAGCGATCTGTTGCTCGAGAAATTCCAAAGAAGTGGCGCGCTCGCCGCCACCGATGACCTCGCCATAACCCTCAGGCGCAAGCACGTCAACGCCCAGCGCCAGCTCATTTCTCTCCGGATCGCGCGCCATATAGAAGGCCTTCACTTCCGCCGGATAATGGTGAACCATAAGCGGCTTGTCATAGTTTGCGGATAGATAAGATTCATCCGGCGCACCGAAATCCCCGCCCCACTCGAACCGTGACTCAAGCGCGCCTTTGGCGTGGCCTTCCTGTAGCAACTTTACCGCATCGTCGTAATGCATGCGTGGAAACGGGGGCAGAATCGCTGCGAGTTTGGTTGTGTCCCTTTCGAGTGTCTTTAACTCTTCGCTGCGACTCTCCAGCACACGCGCGGCGATGTACGAAAGCATTCTCTCGGCCAAGGTCATTACGTCATCGAGCTTTGCAAAAGCCATCTCGGGCTCAACCATCCAGAATTCGGTAAGGTGCCGTCGAGTCTTCGATTTCTCCGCGCGAAAAGTCGGACCGAAACAATAGGCTTTTCCAAAAGCAGCGGCCGTTGCTTCGTTGTATAGTTGTCCTGACTGTGTAAGATAAGCCTTCTCACCGTCGAAATAATCTACTTCAAAAAGCGTCGTGGTACCTTCACATGCTGCCGGTGTGAAGATTGGCGCGTCTGCCAGCGTAAAGCCGTCGTTGTCGAGAAAGTCGCGAACGGCCTTCACTACGGTGTGTCGCACTTTAAGGACGGCATGTTGCCGGCGCGAGCGAAGCCAGAGATGGCGATGATCCATCAGAAACTCGGTGCCGTGTTCTTTGGGCGTTATCGGATAGTCATGAACCTCGTCAAAGACCTGAGCATCCAGCAGATCAATCTCATAACCGCCGGGAGCTCGGCTGTCTTCCCTGACGTTACCCCTGATAGACAGGGCCGACTCCTGGCCCAACCCCTTAAGTGCGTCCCAAACTTCCGGGGCCACTGAATTCTTCAGAGCCACACATTGCACCATGCCGGTACCGTCGCGCAGCTGCGGAAATAAAATCTTGCCGCTCGAGCGCATGTTGTAAAGCCAGCCATTAATCGTTACTTCCTGACCCACATGTTCTCCCAGCAGACTGATGGACGTCCTCGGCGGACTTGTCGTCTCTACGGATTGTGATTCGGTAACCATTTATTGTTTCGTATCCTGTTTCTACCAGTAACGCAACCCGCTAGTTGCGGTGCGTCGGAATCTGAAGTTTTAGACTGGGATTATCATATTGGGTTCGAACGCAAACTACAGTTTGCTTTATGCTCATCATTAATTGAGATTGGTTCGTTCTCTGAGCATGCGACGCAACGTCGGAAATCGGTCGAGCCAATCTGCCGCCTGCAGCACAATGCACAAAGTCGGCGGAATGAAATGCTCATAAGCGCTGCCGCGATCGCAAACGGCTGTTTGATAGGAAAATGTTCCGATAGCCTTAAGACCTCGTTGAATCGTCATGAGCCGAAATTCCTGCGCAACTTCATCGGGATCCAGCGCGGGCAGTCCGAGCAGTCGGCGCTGCTCCAACAGGAAGAGCCGGTAGGCACGCAGTTCCGCGAGTGATGGAGGGTCGAGCCGCCTGTCGAGGAGGAAAGAAACGAGATCGTAGGTGACCGGGCCCATGCGCGCATCCTGATGATCCACCACGCGCAGCCGGCGCTCGGCGTCAACCATTAGGTTTGCCGCATGGAAATCGCGATGACACAAGACCCGAGGACGAGCCGCTAATTCCGCGGCTACGTCATTAAGCTCGGCTTTAAGTTCAGCCGCCTCAGCGTGACGGAGCGTTTCGTGTCTTAGACTTCCAAAGTAATGTTCGACAAAAAAATCCAATTCCCATGATAGCTTTGCTTCATCGAATGCGAGACGGCTGGCAATCGAATGTTTTTCGAAGGCGGCGTCGGTGGCTCTCTGGATTTGCGCAATCAGATTAACCGCGCGCTCCTTATACTCATCACACTCATCCTTCGGTGATGCGTCGTAAACTCGGAACAACTGCCGGTCACCAAGGTCTTCCTGCACGATCACTCCACTCTCGCCCTCAATCGCATAAATTTCGGGGACTGGTATTGCGTTATCCAGAAACAAGCGAGTGATATCGAGATATGGATGGAAGTCCGGATCGAAAGGCTCAGGATAAACCGCTGCAACTGCACTGCCTTTTTTCCAGGGGATGCGGAAGTAGTTGCGTGTGGAAGCATCGGGAGTGAGCGGAACAACTGGCTTATCTGGTTGGCCCTGGCCCTCCAGAAACTTTGAAAGCCGCTCCGATGCCGAGAGGTCAAACGCGTTGGTAGTCACATGTTTTGCTGAGCTCATTCGGGAAGAAAGTGGGTGTTCAAGTTCCTAAAAAAGGGGCGAGAACTCCGAATCACGTTCGCCATTCAGGCGTCTTTGTGAGGCTGGATTGTATCACTCGGCCAGAGGCACGACAAAATTGTTCCCTTGAATCTGCCCCGCGAGAGCTTTCACCGGCGGCGCTTTTCCTTGTACGAGATCGGCGCAGACAACTGCAGCATTCTCCACCACTTCGCCCGCTCCGATACGCACATTGTCTCCGAGAATCGCGCGCTTAACTCGGGCACCAGGTTCAACTACGACCCGGTCCCACAGCACCGATTCCGCAATCTGAGCGCCCGGTGAAATTTCACATTCAACGCCGGTCGCGACCGTTTCGCCACGCGCAGCCAGGAGCAGCAGACTTATGTCGAGATAGCGTTTCATCGTCGAGAGCTCAAACCAGCATCCCGAGGCTACATGGACCGCCACGCGTTTACCATCGGCCAAAGCCTGTGGATAGACGTCGGTGGTGGAATGGGAAAAAACGCCGCGTGGGATGTAATCGAAAATTTCGGGCTCGAGAATGTGAATGCCCGTGAACATTAGCGGCGGATCGCTCTCAGAAAAATGTTCACGCGCAGGCATTCCGCCAAAGCCGCGTAAGAACCCCTCTGCCGTTTTAACGGTGGAAAATTTCTCGCACGCAGCATTTGGCAGCAGCACCAAAGTGGCGACTGCCTGCGTGCGCCGGTGGGTTTCGAGTGCGGCGTTAAGATCGATATCGGTAATAATTTTTCCGTTTATTACGATAAAAGTCTCACCGTCGAGCAGCGCCCGGGCGTTGTCAATTGCTCCGCTCGTTCCAAGAATTTGCGGCTCTTCAACATAATGAAGTTGCACTCCAAACCGGCTGCCGTCGCCCAGCGCGCGCATTACTGAGTCCGGCCGGTGATGAAGGTTGACGATGATTTCGTCACAACCGTAACGAGCGAGATATTCAGCCACATAACCAACGAGTGGCTTACCTAAGATGGGTATCGCTGGCTTAGTCCGGTCTTCAGTCAAAGGCCAAAGGCGCGTACCGTAGCCTGCCGAAAGAATCAATGCGCGCATGCGGGGGATTCTATTCGCTCGATTGAGTTACTGCCAACAGGCGAAGACAAATAGATTTACCATATCTCATTTCAAATTTTTCATTTGCCATCGATCAGAGCTCCCAAAACGAAAGCGGACTTGTCCGCCGCGGGGCGTGGGCACAAGTGCCCTATCTAAACAGTGCGTTTGGGGACCTGATCGATGGCAAATGAAAAATGAAAAATGAGAAATGGAAAATCTCTTAACCGATAGTTATGACGCCTTGGAAGCATCGCGGATCATGAGGTCAAAGGTACCGGGAGCGGTTTTTCGGAAGCGGGAGTTGCGGTTCAGAGACACTGCAATACTTATCGTCGGATTTTGCCCGGTAAACTTGAATCCACCTTCGAGTAACCGGTTATACACCTCATTGACGTGCAGCGGTCCGCCTTCCTCGCGTAACAAGAGAGTGACAGCCTGGGGAATAGTCCGATCCATGAAGCGATCGCTCATCGGCTCGGTGTTTGGTCGAAGTGTGGGAATCTCCTGCCGGCGTGCTTCAACCGCAAATGGAGCGCGTGGCTGTGCCGTGGTGGGACGCATCGCCGCTTCGAGTTCTGCGTCAGAAGGAAGGCCGCTTGAAAAACTGTTGCCGGAAAGATTACCCGATGCCAGCACCGATGTGAGCAGACGATAAATTGCCGCTTCTGATTGGCTAGCGAGCGTATCCATCTCCGCGAGTTCGGCGCGCACGGCATCCGCTTCGACCTCGAGTTCCCTCAACCGTGCGGCCAGGTGCATGCGGGCCGCGCGAGATTGTCGCAGGCTTTGCTCAAGACGCGAGAGGAGATTTTCGTTGGGCCGGTCTGTCATCGGGCAGATGTTAAAGGGAATCGGACTTTTTCACAATACTTAATATGTGCGTCTTCTGTGATCTCTGTGCCTCTGTTGTGAGTTTGCAAACTATATTTACCACAGAGACACAGAGAACACGGAGGCTGCACAGAGCAAAACGGAAACTAGCTATCGATCACGGTCAATGACGTAATTGGGTATAGCCGCCAGCGAATTGCGAAACTCAGACTCAGGTAAGACATCGAGCGCCGTTCGCGCTGTCCTTGCAAACTCATCGGCGCAACTGCGCGCTTGATCGAGCGCGCCAACTCGTTCAACTGCCTCGTGAAGCTGCCCTCGAGGAACACTTGCGTAACTGCCTGAATTCATCACCGTCTGCACCATGTCACACGCTGAAGGTTCTCTGGAAATCAAATAAATCAGGGGAAGAGTAACTTTGCCGCCCAATAAATCAACGCCGGCTTGTTTCCCCAGCATGTCGTCTGTCGAAGTAAAGTCGAGCAGGTCGTCAGTCACCTGGAATGCCATTCCCAGGTTCATGCCGTAGTCCCTCAAAGCGTTTTGCTCTAACTTATTCCCGCCGCCGAGTATCGCTCCTACTTCGCAACAAGCGCTAAACAGAAATGCGGTTTTACGTTGGATGATGTCCAGGTATTGTTGCTCGGAAATGTCGCTGCGTTGCAGCGTGGTCAACTGAAGTAGTTCGCCCTCGGTCATTTTTCGCGTGACGCTGGTAAGAATATCCAAAATGGGCAGCGAGCGTTCGGCAAGACTGGTTTCGAAGGCGGACATGTAGAGCCAGTCGCCCATCAGTACCGCAGTTTCGTTTCCATAAAGGGCATTTACCGTGGGGCGATTTCGGCGCGTGTCAGAGCTGTCGATGATGTCATCGTGGACCAGCGTGGCCGTGTGCAGAAATTCCATCACCGTGGCCATGCGAATGGAGTTGTAACGAGCGCCATCGCCGCCGACCGCATAGTTTGAAAGGATCGTTAATGCCGGCCGAACGCGTTTGCCTCCTGACTCGCGAAGATAATCCGCAAGGTAGGCAATAACCTGGACGTTCGAGCGCGCCTGTCGCTCAAACTCGAGTTCGACCTGGGCGAGCTCGGCAGCGACCAGGCTGAAGATGCGCCTGGCGGTCAGCTTCACATCCTCGATCACTACGCTGGATTCGGTTACCTGCATCTGTTAGACAGCGGGTGCGTTTCATGGAAACGGCGCTCGCGGCTGACCCCGTCATTAAAAACTCACTATCACGATTCAGTTCGTACGATAGTTGGAAAACTGCATATTGATGCCAAAGTCCTTGCTTTTAAGACTCTGGATCACGCCCTGCAACGTATCGCGATCTTTACCCGAGACGCGGACAACATCGCCCTGGATTGAAGCCTGCACCTTCGCCTTCGAATCTTTGATGAACCTCACGACTTCTTTCGCCTTCTCCTGCGGAATGCCCTGCTGAATCTCAATCTTTTGTCTGACAGTGCCACCAGCGGCAGGGTCGACCGTGCCATAACTGAGTGCCTTCAACGGGACACCGCGACGCACAAGCTTCTGCTGAAAGATGTCGTTCATGTTGCGCAGCTTGGTTTCGTCTTCAGCCGTCAGGATCAAGTCATTTGCTTCCAGCGCGACGTTGGCCGCGCTGCCTTTGAAGTCAAATCTCTGTCGCACTTCTTTAACGGTTTGGTTGATCGCGTTCGTTATTTCTGCGCGGTCTACCTCCGATACGATATCAAACGAGTTCTGCTGGGCCATTTTAGATTTAAATATTTTTGGAGATGTTCAATTTGCTAGTGTTTAGTCACTTGAGGATAACACCAAAATGTCACCATGTGAAAGTTGTTGCAAGATCGCGCGGTTAGCCTGGCGTTAGCTGAGCCTCTTACAGAACCCGAGCGCGGTAGCGCCGGATGGTGGAGTCTGCTGTGTTGATAAATTTAGGCATACGAGATCCCCTACTACTGAAGTCTCCTGTAGGATCCCGTGCTAACGCGCTCGGTTCTGTAACCCGCCGAGTGAGCCAGCTACGACTTATTTACCAAGCTGAAAGAGCTTTCGAAAGTTCTCCGTAGTCGTTCGTCCCATTTCTTCCAATGATACCTCCCGAAGTTCCGCCAAACAGCGCCCTACTTCCACGACGTATGCCGGCTCGTTTCGCTTACCGCGAAATGGCACTGGTGTCAGAAACGGGCAGTCTGTTTCGATGAGCAATCGATCTACCGGAACCTGCTTCGCGACCGCCCGTAACTCGTCTGCCTTCTTGAACGTGACAATGCCGGAGAATGAGATCGACAGTCCTAAGTCAATAGCCTGTTGCGCCAACCGGAGACTTCCACTGAAGCAGTGCATGATACCCGGAAGTCCAGACCCGGCCCAGCATGATTTGAGTAGCTCGATGGTCTCAGTTTCCGCTTCGCGCGTATGAACGATTACGGGCAGTCGCAAATCACGAGCGAGTTGAAGTTGACGTTCAAACACCTTCATCTGCACGTCGCGTGGTGAGTTGTCGTAATGGAAGTCGAGACCAATTTCGCCCCAGGCAATAACGCGCGAGCTTTGGCTGGCGAGCTCCGCGGTTAGTTTTTCGGCAAGATCATCAAACAAACGGGCGTCGTGCGGGTGGGTTCCGATCGCAGCATAAACACCGGCATGTTTCTCGGCCAATTCCAACGCGCGTTGGAAGACGCCGCTGTGTGGATCGCCCGTGCCGACGTTGAGACTTGCCGACACGCCGGCATCGCGCGCGCGCTGAATAACTTCTTCGCGATCCCTGTCAAATTCAGTGCTGTCGATGTGGGCGTGTGAGTCGATGAACATGTTCTTTGGGAGTGCGGGTGGAACTCTCACCACTTTGGCGGTTCGCCACCTGTCGCGTCTTCAGCCTGGCGGCAATTCTCCAAAAAGCATCGGCACAGGCCGCACAGGACCAAAGCGTGGACAGGCCAGCGCAGTCCAAAAGATCAGGCGCACTCCATATCAAAAACTGATAATGCCTCGGTCCAATAGCGTCTTTATCATTCGCAAACTATCCACTTCGCGAAATGGGCAGATCGACAGAATCGACTTAACGTCCCATTCATCATTGATCCGGGAAAGTACAAAAGCTTCTTGCGGCGCCAGGGGTTGCAGCGCGACACCGTCTTCCGACATCAGAAGCTTCGGGACCGCATTTGGCAACAAAGGAGCGGCATACATCTGTTTGATGAGCGAGTCTTCCGCGCTGGTGAGTAAAGCCCGGGCCTCAGAATTCTTCGGCTCCTGCTCCAGAACTTTCTGAATGGTGGATAACGCTGTCTCCGCCTGCCCTTCGGCAAGCTGGCCGCGGGCTGCTGCTATTAGGTTCGGAATTGTTTCGGGCAGATCGAGTGTGACCCGCGGAGGACGAAAGCTTTCGGGCGCTTCGCCGGCTACGCGCGCGATACCCTGATTGACGAGGTCGTACAACTGCCCGTAGATATGAAAAGGAGCAGCGTGCATGTTGTAGCTTATTTCAGCCACCGACATTCGCTTTTGGATAAAGTACAGTATCTGCCGCATCTCTTTGCTAACGTTCGCTGATGACGTCCAGCCCGCTCCGAGTTCCAGTAGTGCCCTATCCGAAGGAATCAATGTGCGATAGCGTTTCCATTCATCAATGCGGTAGACACCATCCATGATCACTTTGGTAGGCTGAACTTCTATCCGCACAAAAAAGTCTGGCGGTCGTTCATTATCGTAAAGCTCGAAGTGTGCATCCTCCCAAAGAAACAGTTCGTAGATTATGTCGAGCGTGCGAATGCGCAGAATTTCCAGCACGTCTTTTTGCGAAAGAACCCCGGTCGAAACCAGAATTTCACCTAACCTGCCTCCCGATTCCCTTTGGATTTCCAGCGCCGTCTTGAGTTGAGACTCATCCAATTTTCCGTAGTGAATCAGGAGCTGACCCAGATACTCTTTCGGATCGTTCCCGTTTGCGCCGACGATAATTCCGTCCTCAAAGTAGACTTGCTTCACGATTTTCGCGCGATCAAAGCGCAACATGCCGGTCTTCCGGCTTACCGCCAGGAATTGCAGTAGATCGGAAACACTCATGGTTGAGAGGTTGCCCTGGATTCCCTTCATGCTGATTGGTGTCCTGGAGAGTTTAGCAAGCGAAGTCGAATGGCTGGCGCTGCATCATGTCTTATCGCGGAAAATAGGAAAGTTGAAAATTAACCCAATGGATTCTAATCACAGAGTACACGGGTGGGTGAGGGAGATTCAAGCATTTAATTTGGGTCGGAAGGCTGGTTTGGGGGTGTGACAAATATGAAGCGTGGCCAAACTATGCAGATGACAATGCCCACGGCTTACACCGTGGGCACTGATCGGCGTTTATGTTAGCCCCACTACAATTCGAAGTCGGTATTCCAAATTCGGTATTGCAGTGTGGTTGTTTTCATTCTCAGGGACCGAACCTCAGCCGATACTCAAGCGAGGTTATGAAGGCCTTAACCATCTCCGCCTGCCGGAAGTCGCCGTTGAATGAGTTGAGTTTTTCCAGCCAGAACTGATAACCGTCATCGTTTAGGTCCGGCGGGTCCGTCGGGTTGCGTCGGAGATAGCCGAAGTATTCCATCAGTACGAACGAGGAATTGATTTCCGCATTTCGAAGAGATGCTGAATCGGTTATCGAGCGCAGAGCCTCGACGCGTCCGGCGGTACCACCAGCACCAAATGCCGCGATAGCAGCAGAACGTTCCGCCGCTGTCGGCGTAACGTCAGCCGAAGCAAAGAGCGCATCTACATAGGCATCGGCGGTAAGCGACGTTGGGTACTTGGCAACAAACGCAGCACTGTTAACCACGTCTGTTAGGTAAGCCGTTTGGTTGGCCGCCAGTTTTGCTTCCCAGCCTGGCTGGCCGACGACGAGACCATCCCCAATCCGAGACTGAGCGCTGATCAGTTCCAGATAGGTTAGGCGTGTGGCTGCCTCGGCCGATTTCCGACCAAAGGCCGCGCGTTGTGTTCGGATGGCAAAGCCACCGGTCTCTTGAAACTCGATCGAGAGAAAGAAGGCCGCCGAAACTTCCGCGCGTCTGAATGCGATACAAGCTGCATCTGTTCCGCAGGCGGTTATACTGGCTGTCCAGAAGGCCAGGCCAGCTGCGTCCGGTTGACGGTTCAGGAAATCCAGATATTGTTGACGCACAAAGAAGCCGGCGTCATCAATCGGATTCGCAGTGGGGGGAACCGTATCGTTATCCGTGATAGTTACGGTGGTAGTTGCGTTGGTCAGAGTGACCCCGGTCCCCGTAACATTACTCAACGTAACGGTGAACGTTTCATCACCCTCGACAAACACGTCGTCAACAATCGGCACTTCGAGTGTCTTGGTAGTTTCACCATCGGCAAAGGTTAGGGTACCTCGCTTGATAGTGTAATCGCCTTTCTGTGTGGCAGTGCCATCCTGAGTCGCATAGTCGACGGTTGCTACTCCGCTGCTAATGCCGGTGCGATTGATTGTCAGGGTTGCGGCGCCACCGCCCTCACTGACTGTAAGGGACGAAGCGCTGAATTGTATTCTTGGGCATTCGCCTCCGCCCGCCAGCGGCGGTCCCATCAAGCCGGATTCCTTAACTGTATACGGCGTTGCCGGCGTGCCCGCATTAACCTCCATCACCACCACTACCAGCGTCTTCAAGGGTGGAACTTGAACGTTCCATGAAACCGCGGCGGTAGTCGGATTAGCGCTGCCACCCGGATCCCCGAGGTAGTTCTCGCAGAAGTCGGTGGGATTAAAGCTGTCCTGATAGGCGGCTGCAATAAGAGCCGCTCCGTTTGGCGAAGTAAGTGTGATTGTAGTGCAGGCAGGTGCCCCGCCTGCGTTAGCGAAGGCAATCTCATCGTATGATCGGCCACCTGTACCCAGCGCACCAGGACACTGCTTGGTGGTTGCCGTACAGTTACTTACAGCACCGTCGCGACCCAGCCTCCCGTTTGCTGTCTTCGCATCGTTAGGATCAAGACTAAAATTCACGGTGACATCCGGCAGGGCGGCAGTGGGCCCGCATGTCGGCAGATCAAAGACGGACGTGCTGGATCCTCCGGGATAAGTGGTCACAACCGTGAAATGAACCGTTGTGCCGCAGACGAAAGCCGGTGAAGTGCTGACCTGAAATGGGGTTGTGTTGGTCCCAGTCGCATCGATCACCATATCCGGATAAGGTGAAGTTGACTGCGTGATAGTGACGCCGGGTGTCGAAGTAGACAATACAGAGGTCACATTTCTGGCGGGCGCGCAGCCCTGATTGCGTACGGTGACGTTAAGAGTGTTGCATTCATTCGGATCGATAAAGCCGTTTCCGTTACCGCCTGAGATGGCGGCGAAGTTTGGAACAGTCGAATCGATTACCGGATTAGCGGTGCCAGAAAGGCATGCGCTAAACGCGGTAGTGCCTCCGTCGGTAACCGTCACCGTGGTGGCGGGAGTTATCTGACAATTGCGATTGCCATTTGCTGCTGTCACAGTGTAAGTCCCCGGTTGGACAATGAAGGAATAATTTCCATTTACGTCGGTGGTGCCGGAGAACCCGTTAGACAACTGCACCACTGCGCCTGAGATCCCGACGCCGGAATCGCAAGCGGTGATGGTGCCGCTAACAGTTCCCTGCGCGGGCGCGAAACAGGTTGGGAATTTGAACCGGCCTATTTTGGTTTTCCAATTGAACGAGCTGTTCGTGTTGTAATACTGGTTGGTTGTCCAGAAAGTGCAATCATCGGCCGGGTCAAGCTGCAGGGATTGATAATCACCCCAACGATTGGAACTTCCCAACTGGACCGCTGTTCCATCGAACAGGTGTAGTTCGCCCGTCAGTCCGCCCAACGCGTTGAAGTCTCTGCCGGCATACCAAATCGACGGGAATACCGTGGTGCTCGAAGCACTGTAGCTCACCGCCAGGTTTCCCATCTGATCGATCGCAGCACTGGGCAGCCATCGATTCACACCAGTCGCAGGGTTCCCCGCATCCGGTGAAAAGGTTGCGTTGTCATAAAGCAGGAATGGTGCACCGGGACTACTGCGTTGAAGTTGAAAATATCTGACACCCGCCTGGTAAAGATTTCTATTAGTTGGCGTCACACCGCTGACATTGACGGTTGTGCTCGAGACGAGGGTTTCGATACCGCCGCGATTGCGATACTGCAATCGATACATCAAGTGGTATTGGATGTCGTCTAGAGAATCTGTGCCAACGGCCGGAGGCGGTTGCTTAATATCAGATCTGCCCGGAGAGCTGCGCGGATCAAATGGTGCTACAAGCACAGGACTCTCTGGTCGCTCTATGAAAGTGGAATTTCCCGGATTAACGAAGTCGGCATGAAAGTCAAACAGCCTCAGCGCGTCTTTATTGTAGGGTGGGATTTCGAATTCATCAGATATCAGGTAAGCAAAAACGTTGGGCGCGCCCGGCGGCGGAGCTTCCAATCCATCCTGATCCGAGGGCAACGTGGAATTATAAAACTCGGGAAAATCCGTGCCGTTCCTGTTGAAATATATGAAGCTAGCGGTCGGATCTCCGACTAACATTTTCTTGCGATCCAGAGCATACATGCCAACACCGTTGAAGTTGTCGCCGGGCTCGGTAAATTGGTTTACGGTCATGTAATAGCCGTCCGGCCACACGCCAAATTTTCCATAATCGGGAAATTCAGCTCCGGGGGTAACAAAGTCATAGGTGTAATACACGCCTTGCGGATCACCGTTTTGCGAAACGGCCACGCATTGATGGAAGGGCGGCGCCTGGCCGGCCCCAAAAAAAGCAAACTGGGTGACAAACCAGCGGTCGGCCATGCGATCATAGAGAACGACAGGATCGCCTCGATCGAGAAAGGAGCACGGCCCTTTCAGGTTACTGAATAGGCTGCTGATTAGCTTTGCCGAGGTTTTGGGAACACCGTTTTTGTCCCAAATGCGCATCGCGTCATTAACTGTTTGAACCACGTCGTCGCGACCAACATCAATATTCTGATCCGATGGCGCCACGCGACCGCCTATTAACGGAATGTTGTCGGTGTCAGCTATGCCCTCGAAAACCAGCGAAGGGATGCTGGGAGTCTCAGACTCTATTGGCTTTGGCCCCTGAAGGGCCCTATCTATCGAAGGCAGTTTGTCTACGCCCTCACGAGCACTCTTGAATTGAAGGGTGTTTTGTTCGTTAACCTCCCGGCCTTCGACCTCCATCGTTATACCTGATGCTGACCGATCAACCTCCGGTAAGTCTCGGAACCGCTCTGAAACCGCGAACCCGACCGCCTGCCCCGAGATAGGAACCAAACTTTTATCCAGGCGCTGCGGCCTCAGATTTAAAGTGGACATGCCTTTGAAATCAAGGGCCGCGCTACGATGCGAATTGTCCGTTACCAGGCTTGACGCATCGCCTT
>DATLBQ010000304.1:0-16474 GCA_035526805.1 Pyrinomonadaceae bacterium | reverse complement strand
AACTTCATTTATGGGGGTCTTGCAAACTACTCTCAAGCAAATCGAGGGGATTCGACGGACGTCTGCGACGGCTGAAGAAAGCGGAAAAACGCGCAACGAGGAAGGCTGAAAATGGCTACCGAAGAGCGGTTCATATTAGATAGCATTACCGGTACTACCGGTACTACCGGATTAGGCCAGCAGTTGAGAGGGCTTATCCGAACATTTCATATTCTACCTAGCGTCAGTGGGTATAGCATCTTATCGTTTACGCTGACACGGCCACGGACGTTGCTTGAAACAATCATTGACGACTTAGAACGTCTTGAGCGAAGGTCTGACTATTTTTTCAAGCCCTCAAAACACGCAATGCGTGCCGCGAAATTCTATATCTTCGAAACCTACGCATTGATGGGTAGAGCGTTTCCGCGACCGTCTTTCGTGCTAGATGGTGAGAAAGGAATAATAATTAAGTGGGCTAAGAGCGGACATACTGTCAGGCTGAATTGTTTAGCCAATGAATCCGACGATGACTACATTTACTTTGAAAATGCTGAGTACGATACGGAAGATAACGTGACGCCTGAAAAGCTACAAAACCGACTCAACTGGCTCCTCAACCAGCATGCCTGATCAGCCGCTTGCCTGCGAATCTATTATTTACCGGGCCGCGTTAGAGGAAACGTGGTTTTCGTCCGACCCGCCAGAGGTTGACGCAGCAGCGTTTTATCGCCGCAAGGGCATGGACAACGATGGTATTTCTATAGGCGTTAGTCCTTACAGTTACCGCAGCTATCTTAAGAATCCCATCTTCGGAATTATTTCTGTTCACGTTGGGCATGTGCGCGACGTGAACGACCCTGAGCTATTGACAGCGCTTGACATTGATATTGACGACGCTCCTCATGGCAATATCATCAATGTGCCATTTAAGGAAAGAAAAGGCCCACGCCGCAGGCTGGCGGAACGAATCGCTAGCTTATTAGCAAGGCAAGCCGCAAGGGTTTACGAAGTCTTTGACCCGCCTCACAACTGACCCGAATCCTAAAATTCAAATTAGGACACTACCCGCTGGCCCACCTTCTTGCACCGCTTCCGGCGCTTTTGTTATAGTCATATCTGAAAACGAACAACTCAGTAAACAACTCGCAAAGCCAGGGCGCTTTGCTTCAGGAAAGGAATTCTCTTATGGGAAACGACAACGACAACATCTCGACTCGCCTTACTTACCTGCTAATCGGCGGCGGCATTGGCGCCGTAATTGCGCTGCTTTTTGCGCCAAAATCCGGACAGGAACTGCGCGGCGACCTCGCGGATGCAACCCGCAAAGGTATCGACAAATCGCGTGAGACTGCACAGCAGATAGGCGAACGCGCCGGTGAGTATTACGAATCCACTCGCGAGCGCGCCGGCGAGCTTTATTCGCAAGCAGCCAGCAAAGCCTCCGACGTGTATTCACAGGCTTCTGAGAAAGTCAGTGAAGTGGCGCAGACAGCGCGCGCGACAGCGGCTCGCCAAACCAGCACGGTCGCAGCGGCGCTTGACGCCGGCAAGAAGGCCTATCAGGAAGAGAAACGCAAGACTGAATTGTCAGGTCGCATTGAGGCAGCTCCTCAGTACACTGAGAAGCCAAACTAGGATATTGCTGATTTTCGATTGCCGAGTGCCGATTGTACCTTTCAAACGGCGCCGGCAATCGTAAATTGGTTAAGGTTCTGGATTCGTAATTGGCAATCGGTATTTTATTAGATGACAGCTCTCGCTCTCCAGGTGAATACAAACGACCCCATGTTTTGGGTGATGGTAGTCATCGCTTTATCTTTCGTCATCATCGCGATAGCCATGATTGCCATTGCTGTTTTCGTTAACCGCGCGGTGAAATCTGTAGGTCGTCTGGAAGAGAAACTGGAACCGTTAATCGAACGCGTAACGGTCATCAGCGATCAGGGAAAACTAATCGCCGTACAGGGCAAACTAATCGCCGAGCAGTTTACCGCCGTGTCGGGACATCTTTCAGCTGCGACCGCAAATCTTTCGGAGTCGCTGTCTATAATCAAAAGTGAAGTCGGTGAATTGAAGGAGATGGTAAGTGACACGGCGCACGAGGCGCGCGACAAGGTTGAACTTGTCAACCGCACGATCGACCGCACTCACAGTCAGGTGGTATCCACCACTGATTTCATTCAAAGGAAAGTCGTCGAGCCGGCGCGCGAGTTGGCGGCGATTATGGCGGGCTTCCGTCGCGGACTCGAGGTTCTCGTAGCTCCGATACCGAAGCCCATAGATCAAACTTACGGAGAGGATGAGATGTTCATCGGTTGACCGTTTGCGCTATCAACGGCATGAAGGAAACTCGAACCATCGCATCCGCCGCGGATCTGGTTCGGGTTTTTTAGTGTGCGATCAGGCCATGAGGTCAGTACCACCACGCGGTAGCGGGTGAGTTCTCATCAATAAAGGAACTTTGTGTACAGCGTGTACGACCCACCCGCTACCGCGTGGTGGTGCTGACTTCATGTCCTAGTCGGTCTTGCGACTGCATCATTAATCGATTTCGCTCGATTTTGGTTCCTAAATGCTTCTGCTGTTAGTATTGCTAGTTCCGAAAGTAACTAGAAACTATGGCTACTGAAACTCCACTCGATCTTAAGAAAACTGTAAACCTGCCGAAGACCGGCTTCGCGCAAAAGGCGAATCTAGCGCAGAGCGAGCCCGCGCGTCTCAAGAAATGGACGGAGATGGGCCTCTACGACCTGATTCGGGCAGCGCGCGCGGGCGCTGAGAAGTTTATCCTCCACGATGGTCCGCCCTACGCTAACGCTGATATCCATCTCGGCACCGCGATGAACAAAATCTTAAAAGATTTTGTCGTCAAGTCTCGCAGCATGCTGGGCTTCGATGCCCCGTATGTTCCCGGCTACGACTGTCACGGTTTGCCCATTGAGCTGCATGTGGAGCGGAAATTGGGCACAAAAAAGGCGAACATGCCAATCCCTTCAATCCGCCGGGCCTGTCGCGAATACGCGGCCAACGCGCTGAAGAGTCAAACGCGCGACTTTAAGCGGCTGGGCATTCTTGGGCTTTGGGAAAACCCTTACTCGACAATGTCTAACGGTTATGAGGCCGAAACGGCGCGTCTATTTGGCACGTTTGCGGAGCGCGATTATGTCTACAAAGGAGCCCGCCCGGTCTACTGGTGTATTCACGATCAGACAGCTTTGGCCGAAGCAGAAGTGGAGTATCGGCAGCACAACAGCCCTTCGGTCTACGTCAAATTTCCATTGACGAGCGATCCGTCCTTGATCGATCCGGCACTTGCCGGACGCAAAGTCTCTGTGTTGATTTGGACCACGACTCCATGGACCTTGCCGGCTAACCTCGGGATCACAGTACATCCCGACTTTGAATATGCCGCGTTGGAGCACGACGACGAGGTTTACATTCTGGCTTCAGAATTAATCGATACGGTCGTCGAAAAGTGTGCGCTGGATCAGCGCGACCCCAATGGCAACCAGCTGGAGCCTAAAGTGCTGGCACGTTTCGTAGGCGCCAATTTAGATCGACTCGAGTGTCGGCATCCCTGGATTGATCGTGTGTCGTTGTTGATGGTCGGCGACCATGTAACGCTGGGCGGGGAAGCCGATGCTGAAACGGAACTCGACGTAAGCGAGGCTCGAGACCGGAAGACGACGGGTAAAGCGGGCACGGGAGCAGTACATACCGCGCCTGGCCATGGTCACGACGATTTCGTAATCGGCAAACGTTACGGCCTGGAAATTTATTGCCCCGTCGATAACGCCGGACACTTCACTCCGGAAGTGGAACACTTCGCCGGACAAAACGTCTTTGCCGCGAATCCGACGATTGTTGATTTCATGCGCGAGCGCGGCGTGTTGTTGTTTTCGGAAAACTACGAGCACCGCTATCCGCATTGTTGGCGTTGTAAAAACCCCGTCATCTTTCGGGCGACACCACAATGGTTCATATCGCTCGATCGGGTGTCGGAGAACGATGAATGGGGACAGAGCCTGCGCAAGGGTGCCGAACGTGAAATCGAGGAAGCGGTTAACTGGATTCCGGCATGGGGTCGCGAGCGCATGCTGAATATGTTCAAGAACCGCGCTGACTGGTGTGTCTCCCGGCAGCGCGTATGGGGTGTCCCAATCCCGGCTTTTTATTGCGTCAGCTGCAACCAGGACATTTCTAACTCCGTAGTGATGTTGGATCAAAAGGTAATCAACCATGTCGCCGACATCTTTGAGCGAGAGTCGTCAGATGCCTGGTACAAATATGAGGCGAAAGATTTACTTCCGGAAGGTTTCAAATGTCCGCAGTGCGATGGCGGTGAGTTTATAAAAGAGACGGACATTCTGGATGTTTGGTTTGACAGTGGCTCATCATGGCCCTCGGTATTCAAGGAATATTTCGCCGCGGAGTTGGGTGAGTGGCGACCCGCTGATGTTTACCTCGAAGGAGGCGATCAATACCGTGGCTGGTTCAACTCGTCGCTGCTTATCAGCCTCGCGAAATATCGTCACGCTCCTTATCGAAACGTCATCACGCACGGCTGGCTGATTACGGTCCAGGGCGAGAAGATGAGCAAGTCTCAGGGTACCGGCATTTCACCGAACGAGGTTGTGAAGGAATCAGGCGCGGACATTCTGCGCCTCTGGGTGGCGTCTTCGGACTACCATGAGGACGTCCGTTGTTCGGAAGAAATTCTCGAACGAACGGTCGACTCTTATCGCAAGATTCGCAATACGGCGCGATATGCTTTGGGAAATCTCAGCGGGTTTGATGTTGTGAAAGATGTCGTTGCGGAAGACGAGATGCTCGAAATCGATCGCTGGGTACTGGCAGAACTTGATGATGTTCTCACTCACGTCAGGCACGCATTTGAGATGTACGAGTTTCACATGGCAACTCGAGCTATTTACGGGTTCTGCACGGTGACACTCTCCGCGCGCTATTTCGATATCATCAAGGATCGACTTTACACCTCTGCGCCGCGGAATCTCGCGCGCCGCTCGGCGCAAACCGCGCTGCATCGCATAGCTGAGACTCTCGCTGTGATGCTGTCTCCTATCCTTGTCTTTACGGCCGATGAGATCTGGGAAAATCTGCCGCCCGGTGATGCCCGGCCTGCGTCTGTTCACATGGCTTTGTTACCGGAGGAGTCTGGCGAAGTTGACGCTGCGTTGCTTCGCAATTGGCATAAGCTTTTTGAAATTCGCGACAGTGTTTTGCAGTCGCTGGAAGAAGCCAGAATCCGAAAACAGATCGGGAGTTCACTCGAAGCGCGGGTGGAGATCTCCGCAGCCGGTGAAAATTACGACCTCTTGCTCCGTTACATCGATCAACTGCGCTATCTCTTCATAGTTTCTCAGGTAGATCTTCGGCGGTCCGATGAACCCGGCGGACTTATAGTGAAGGTCCTGCCTGCGGCAGGGAGAAAGTGCGAGCGCTGCTGGAACTACTCAACACGCGTCGGCGAATCTTCGCGTTATCCCGACGTTTGCGAGCGGTGCGTTGCGGCGCTTCAGGAGATCGAGTCGGAGCGTGTATAGCGGCTCTTGGCGGCTGCCGCAACCAACGACAATCATTGACCTTACGCAGGGTAAGCGACGGATCCGCAAACGTGCTACGGTTCATGGATGATGGACACTGAATTTGGTGCCACGACAAGTTCGCGCACACAGCTTGGCTGGCGTGCCGCTTACCTGCTTGCGAGCATCGGCATTTACATGGTCGACCAGGCGAGCAAGGCGTGGGCTGTGCGAGCGCTGAAGTTCGAAGATGGTCGCACGATTATTCGCGGTGTTCTCGATTTTGTTTATACCGAGAACCGCGGAATCGCTTTTGGTCAGTTGCAGGAAAGCGGGACTTTTGGACGCTGGTTTTTTGTAGCATTGGCAATCGCGGCTGCGGTGGCCGTGTCTTACTATTTTGCGCGAACACCGCGTAATGATGATCGCGTCCTGGGTGCTTGCGCGCTTTTGCTCGCAGGCATCGTAGGGAATCTCACCGACCGTGTTCGTATGGGTTACGTAATCGACTTCATTGTAATGCACGCCGGCTCCTGGCACTGGCCCACGTTTAACGTCGCGGACGCTAGCATCTCGATTGGCGCGCTGCTGCTCGCTTACGATCTGATTTTTGAGGGAAGAAAAAACGCGGTAAGTAGTTAGTCTTACGATTTACTACTCACTATTCACTGACCTTCTATGTACCCCGAACTGTTCCGCATTGGTAGTTTCCCGATTAATACTTATGGCGTGTTCCTCGCGCTCGCCTTCCTTTGTGCGATTCTGATCACGGTAAAGCTCGCGGCTCGCGACGGATTGCCACGCGAAAAAATCTACGATCTATGTCTGTGGATGCTGCTCTCGTCGCTCGTCGGATCAAAGCTTCTGATGCTTTTTACTGAGCCGGAATACCGCGATCAACCATTGCAGTTGTTTTCGCTCGATTTCCTGCGCTCGGGTGGAGTTTTCTATGGGGGATTAATCGGGGCGATTTTCGCAGGTTACTTTTTGATGCGACGCTATAAATTGCCGTGGTGGAAAACAGCCGATGCCTGCGCTCCGGGAATCGCCATTGGAAATTTCTTTGGCAGGCAAGGATGTTTCGCGGCCGGCTGCTGTTGGGGCAAACCTACGAATCTTCCCTGGGGTGTGAAATTTTCTGCCCTCGGTCATGAAATCACTGGCGTCCCGATGGGCGTTCCGCTCCATCCCACCCAGCTTTACGAATCGTTCGCCATGCTGATCGTTTTTTTCCTTTTGCTCTGGCTGCATAAACGCAGATATTTCAATGGGCAAGTGATTCTCTTCTACGCGTTGCTCTATTCGGTGGTTCGTTTCATTATTGAATTCTTTCGCGACGACCCGCGTGGTGACTTGTTTGGACTCACGACGGCCACCGGTCTGTCGACGTCGCAAATGATTAGTATTGTTGTCGGTGCTATCTCGCTCGCGTTGCTGATCGTGCGTTGGCGCAGGGCTTCCGACATGAGGTCAGCGGAAAATGTCACCTCCCCTGCCGCCGCGTAAGTTACTTGAGCTCGCGTAAGACCACCGTTCGCATCCTTCACAGCCATTCACCTTATTAGTGACTCAAGATCGCAGAACTCGAGGTCGGGAAGGCGGGCTTGCCCTGGGTTTAACTTTGTTTCGTAAAGTACTTGACACGGCTCGGCGTCGCGGCTATTATCCCGCCCATGGGTTCGATTCATCTGGTTGCCCCGCAAAAAGAAGAGCCGCCCGCGTTGCACGAGCGGGCGATGGACAATCTCAAGTACATTAGGGAAACGATGGAGCGCGCCACTGCCTTCACCGGCATCTCGGGTTGGGGGCAGGTCGCTATCGGAATCACCGCACTGGCCTCTTCTTTCATCTCCGCTCAACAGAAAAGCTTCAAAGCATGGCTTGCGGTTTGGGTTGCTGAGGCAGTAATAGCCTTGCTAATTGCGGGCTGGTCGATGGACCGGAAAGCGCGGGCCGCCAGGATGCCTCTGCTTTCGGGTCCCGGCCGAAAGGTCGCGTTTAGTTTGTCGCCGCCGATTTTCGCCGGCGCGATTATTACCATTGTGCTCTATCGCGCCGGCTTGATTAATGTCATTCCCGGACTTTGGCTGTTGCTATATGGAACGGGGGTGGTCACCGGCGGCATGTTTTCTGTAAGCGCCGTGCCGCTCATGGGTCTTTGTTTTATGGCCCTGGGAGCTACGGCGCTTTTCAGTCCAGCAGGATTTGCGAATTGGTTTATGGCCGCCGGTTTTGGCGGTTTACATATTGTATTTGGCGTACTGATCGCGAGGAGATACGGTGGCTAGACAATCGGCAGTAAAAACTCCAACGCAGAAAAAGCGCGAGAGCATTGGTGCGAATCTAAAAAGCGTCGGAGCCGACAAAGCAAGGCATCCGGCGCCGAATCTCGACCGCATGATCCATGAACGAATGCGTCTCGGAATTGTCAGCGCGCTCGCAGCTAATGAGTCTTTGACGTTCAACGACCTGAAGAGTCTGATGAATACAACCGACGGTAACCTCAGTGTGCATGCACGCAAACTCGAAGACGGCGGTTACATCGCGTGTATCAAGTCTTTTGAGGGCCGCCTGCCGAAAACGGAGTACAAGTTAACTATCGCCGGTCGGCGCGCGCTCGAAAATTATTTGAGCCATATGGAGACAATCATTAAGCAGATGCGACAGAGTTAGACGATCTAACCTGACTCGCCCGTTTTTTTGTCTTCGGACTTTGCACGGCAAAGCGCTTTGATTCAATCGGCACATCAAAAGGGAGGACCGCCGAGATGTATACCAACGTGAATCTGGCGGCCCCAGTGGGAGCGCTGGCCCCTCTGAGGATCGGGTTTTATCAAAATCTAGCTTGAAGCAAACCGCCATGCGTGCCACTCCACCAAATTCTCCCAGTCAAAAAATAGAGCAGTATGACGTGATCATTATTGGCGCCGGCCTCGCGGGCCTTCACTGTGCCCGCCTGCTTGGGAAGGCCGGCTTACGCGTGCTGCTCGTCGATCGCAAAAACTGTCTCGACACCTCAATTCACACCACTGGGATTTTTGTTCGCCGCACACTTGAAGACTTCGATTTACCCGAAGGCTGCCTGGGTCCGGCGATTCGTCACGTGACTCTATATTCGCCTTCTCGACGGCCCATGGAATTAGTTAGTCCTCACGATGAATTCCGAATCGGGAAAATGGGACGGCTCTACACGCACTACCTTGATGATTGCTTGCGATCGGGCGTCACATGGATGCCGGCCACTCGCTATGCGCAATGTGTTCGAGCAAACAACGAGCTTCAGATCCGACTCGATAGTGATCAGCGCAACGGCGGTTCTCGATGGTTCAACGCCCGTTATCTGGTCGGAGCCGACGGCGCAAACTCCCGCGTCGCTCGTGACCTGGGTCTGGAACTCAACCGTGAATGGATTGTTGGGATTGAAGACGTATTCACGAACGTCCCGCTCGATGGCGCGCCCAGACTGCATTGTTTTCTCGATTCCGAAATAGCGCCAGGCTATCTCGCGTGGATAGCTCACGACGGCGAGGATACGCATGTTGGAGTCGGCGGTTACCCGGCGATGTTTGAGCCTGTTCAAGCCCTCGAAAAGTTTAAGGCAAGCTTGCAAGGCATCGTTGACCTTAGCACAGGGATACAACTCGAAAGGCGCGGTGGGCGAATTCCAGTTGGCGGCATTTTGCGCAACATTGCGAACAGAAACGGGCTACTTATTGGCGACGCCGCGGGCGCGGTATCACCGCTGACCGCCGGCGGCCTTGATCCATGCATGCGTCTTTCAACTCTGGCGGCTCGGGTAATTCCAGGTTACTTGGAGAATGGAAATGTTGATGCGCTGCGAGACTACTCAGGCGAATCATTTCGCGCGCGATTTGCCTCCCGCCTGTGGATGCGAAGGCTAGTCGCCAAGCTTCGTCGTCCGGCGCTGCTGGAAATTGCCTGCGCCAGTCTGCGTCTTCCGATCTTGAATTCATTTGCGTGGCATGTTTTTTTTGGACGCGGTTCGTTTCCAGACGTCAAAGGTCCATTACAACCAGTCCTGCTACCGGAAGAGCTTTCAGTGACCGCGTCAGACTGCGGAACTTCTGCAGGGTTTTGACGTGCGAGAGTATAGAAGTCCGGAGGGGCCATCATCGATGATTAACGGTGTCAGCAAACACTGCGAAGGTCGTTTGACCAGGACCAGAACTGCGAAATCGCGCGAGTGTAGTAATTCACATGTTTTGTCTGTGGCATGCCACATTGCTCGGCTGGAAAACGTCATCACAATGGGAGGCTCAGAATCGGAAGCAGCAAAATCTGCTTAAACGATCTAAAGGAGTTGATATGACCAAACGAATCGTTGCCATTGTTTTCATTTTTATCTGCACTTCCATCGCCTGGGCCGTACTCGGTGGCACGATCTTCTCGCGCACCTATTCGCTCGATCAGATCGGTCAAGATCGCGTCGCTTCCACCTGGGGAGCCCCGCAAAATCAGGCGCCGCCGATTGCCTCGTTCACACAAATTGTGCCGCGAACAGAAGAAAGCACAGAGAACGGTAAGAAGATTGTTAAGACGATTAAAGAGGAAGTTACGAACATGTTGCCGCTGGAAAGCAGCACTGTGGATGTAGCGCTTGACCTGGACCATCGACAAAAGGGACTGCTCTGGTACAGCACCTATAAAGTTGCGTTTGCCGGTAATTATGGTTTCCGCAATACCAGCGACAAAGAACAGGACGTAACTTTCGTACTAAATTTCCCGACGCTGAAAGCCATCTACGACGATCTGGTGTTTTCTGTGGACGGCGTGCCCCTGCCGACAAGCAATCTGGAGAATGCGGCCATGGGCCACGTCAAGGTTCCGGCGGGACAGACCGCGCAGCTGGCGGTGGGTTATCGCTCACAAGGGCTCAACGAATGGCGCTATAGCTTTGGCAGTAGCGACGTAGCTCAAGTTCGAGACTTTACGCTTAACATGAAGACTAACTTCAAAGAGATCGATTTCCCGGACAATACGCTCTCACCGTCGGAAAAACGTGAAACGGCCAATGGTTGGGAATTAGCCTGGTCTTACAAAAACCTGGTGTCAGGTTACCAGATCGCTATGGTGATGCCTGAAAAGCTGCAACCCGGACCACTTGCCGGCCGCATTAGTTTTTTCGCTCCGGTGTCGCTCTTCTTTTTCTTCTTCGTGATGCTGATTATCACAACCTTGCGCGGAATTGATCTCCATCCGATGAATTATTTCTTTCTCGCAGCCGCTTTTTTCTCCTTCCACCTACTGCTTGCTTACCTCGTCGATCATGTTTCCATCCACCTCGCCTTCGGCATATCGGCAGCGGTGTCGGTTTTCCTGGTCGTCACCTACCTTCGTCTGGTAGTGGGATTACATTTTGCGAGCCGCGAAGCCGCAATGGCGCAGTTAGTCTATCTTGTAATGTTTTCCTACGCGTTTTTTCTCAAAGGATTTACGGGCCTGGCTATCACTATCGGTTCGATTGCAACGCTCTTTGTAGCGATGCAATTCACCGGGCGCATACGCTGGTCAGACAAGTTCTCTCTTAAAGCAGATGATGAGCCGGCCGCAGAACTGACTTAAACAGTTAATAAATCCGCTCCGCGCACGTTAATAAATCAGCGGATACAGGTGTACCCGGACGACCAGGCATCGCTGGCGGTCAGAAAATAATCTGAACATCGCTTTACGCCGCTGGATAGTTGAAACCTTGCAGTTGTAGTTCGTCGTACAGCCATTTGCGCTAAGAGTCTCCTTCGCTTTAACCATGAAAGCCTTTTTCTCCTTTTATACTGACGCCTTCCGCATCGCAATACAGTCGATTTTTGCCCACAAACTGCGGGCTTTTCTCACTCTGATCGGAATTATTATCGGCGTGGCATCGGTAGTTACCGTCGGGGCTTCCATCAGCGGCCTGAATACGTACGTGGTCGAAAAAGTAGAAAAGGTTCTCGGCAGCAATCACTTCATGATGGCGCGGATTGCCGCGAGCGGTCGCCTATCGGATGAAGAATTCGAAAAAATGAATCGGCGCAACAAGCGTATCAACTGGGACGACTACGAGTGGGTCCGCGATCATTGCGGCTCCTGCGCTGAAGTCGGCGCGCAGGTGCAAGGTCAAGCGGACCTGAAGCAGGAAGGCGTCGAGTTTCCGGGCGCGCTGGTATTCGGCTCAAGCGCGAATATGGTCGACATCGAAGACAAGACGATCGCGGAAGGCAGATTCATCTCAGCTGATGAAGTGCAACGTTCCGCATTTGTTGTGGTGTTGGGTGGGGATATCAAGGATAAGTTTTTCCCAAACACGGATGCCATTGGCAAGCTGCTGAAGATTCGCGGCTTACCAATGCGTGTCGTTGGTGTAGAAGAAAAACGCGGCGCCTTCTTTGGCGACTCATTTGACCGCCACGTATATATCCCGGTTACCACACACCTGCAAATTTTCGGACGCAACGGCCTGCAGATTCACGGCAAAGGACGAAATCGCGAAACGTTTCAAAGCACGATCGAGGATGCCCGTGTAGCCATGAGAAACAAGCACCGGCTGAATGGAAACGAAGAAGACGATTTCGGGATCGTGAACGTAGAGGAGCTGAACAATCAAATCGATCAATTTACCGGCAGCATAGCGGCGGTGGTGGTTCCAATCACACTCATTACGCTAATAGTAGGCGGCATTGTAGTGATGAACATCATGCTGGTCAGTGTTACCGAGCGAACGTTTGAAGTCGGACTACGAAAGGCGGTCGGCGCGACGCGCAGACAAATTCTGCTCCAGTTTCTTATCGAGTCCGCGATTCTGTGTGTGCTCGGTGGGATTCTGGGTCTGCTGCTATCGTGGGGCGTTACGCTGTTGATTACGACGCTGGCATCGATCACGATGACCATTACCATTGGATATATCCTGTTAGCGTTGATTGTTTCGACCCTGATCGGCATGGTCGCCGGCATCTACCCGGCGTTTAAAGCGGCGCGGCTCGATCCGATTCTCGCATTAACCCAAACAACCTAGAACGCCAGGTACAAATGACTCAAGTGAGAAGTTCAGGTTAGGAAACTTGTAACGCTTCGTTCTTGATCTCTATTAGTGCGACGATGAAGGTCAGACTCACAAAAAGCATATTGCGTGAGACGCTCCGAATGGCGCTGGACAGCGTGCGCTCCCACAAGTTCAGGAGTTTTCTGACGGTGCTCGGCATCGTGATTGGCGTGATGACAGCCATCACCATCGCTTCCATTCTTACCGGCCTGCGTCAAAACATTGTTTCTATTATTGAAGAGTATGGGACGAATAACATCTACGCGTTTCATCTTTCCACGGGCCCGCGCACGAGCGAAGATCGTTCGGAACGTACCAGAAAACCTTTGACCGTCGCTGACGCGGAGGCGATCCAAAGCCAGGCCCCCGCGGTCGAAGAAATAGGTCATATCGCGCCGAACATCGGCTATAGCGGCGGGCCGTTTGACGACAACATTTCCTATAAAGGCCACAACTATCGTTGGGGCAACACGCAAGGTGTGTCGTCGAACTACGCTGGTATCACCAACATCGTCATCCGCGAAGGCCGCTTCATAACGGAGAACGACGACCAACAACGCGCGAATGTGATGGTCATCGGTGTCAACGCTGCTGATGCTCTCTTCCCCGGACAGCAGCAACAGATAGCAGGAACAGAGGTGCGCATGGGCGGCATCAACTTTGAAATCGTGGGTGTTCTGGAGAAGAGAAAGGCGGGCTTTTTTGGGGAGAACGAAGAAGACAATGCCGTGTTCATACCTTTTCGAACCGCCCAAAAAGTTGCGCCGGCAAAAGGGTATTTGCTGCTGGTTATCAAGGCCCGCCCCGGACAGACCACCGAAGCGCTGCAGCAATCCGAAGACATCCTGCGTCGCCGACGGAATGTAAAGTTTGGCGATCCGAATAATTTTGATATCAAAACTGCCGATAAGTTTATCGAACAGTTTGACAGTATCACGGCCATGGTAGGGTTGATTGCCATCGCTATTTCCAGCCTGGGACTTCTGGTTGGCGGCATCGGTGTGATGAACATAATGTTGGTAAGCGTCACCGAACGAACGAAAGAGATTGGCGTGCGGAAAGCTCTCGGTGCGCGCCGCAGAGACATTGTGCGGCAGTTTCTGTTTGAAGCGATGACCCTTACTTTCATGGGCGGCATTCTCGGTGTTGTGCTCGCGGTCGGCATTAGCCGCATTATCATGTTGTTGGTTCCTGCTCTGCCTGCATCCATTCCCACCTGGGCAGTCGTCTCCGGGCTGACGGTCTCCATGGGCGTGGGCCTAATCTTCGGTGTGTGGCCCGCTCGCAAAGCCTCTCGTCTCGATCCCATCGAGTGCTTGCGCTACGAATAAAGCACTAAACTGCGGCCGCGGATCTCGCGGAATGACGTGGATCAACCCAGAACGCCGGATTATTCACATTTTCAGATTCGCGGGCATCTGCGTTAGTCCGCGGCTGCTTCTGGTCTTACGCTCAAAAACGATCATCTGCGAGGAATCCAGATCGTATAAGATGGCGTGGCATGGTTACAAAGCAACCACAGCGCGATTTCGTTAAAGACCATCTCACCTATCTTCAGGTCGAGAAGGGACTGGCACGTCACACGCTCGAGAGCTACCGGCGCGATTTGGCGCGACTTGATCGCTGGGCTACCAAAATGGCCAAACCGGTGGCGGAACTGACTCGAGCGGATCTGCGCAAGTGGATCGCCAATCTTTCTCGCGAGGGACTGGCGCCTTCATCAGTGGCCCGAGCTGTGAGTGCCGCTCGTGGGTTCTTTCGTTTCCTCATGCTCGATGGACACATCAAGCACCATCCGGCGGAGGATCTGGACACACCGCAGAAGTTTTCCTATCTGCCAAAGTTTCTCACCGAAGAGGAAATCGATCGCTTGTTCGCGGTGCCTGACATTGCTACGGAAGACGGTATACGAGACCGCGCGATTATCGAGCTCATGTATGCTGCCGGGCTTCGCGTTTCCGAACTCGTCACTCTCAAACATGCCGAAGTAGACGTGCATGCCGGGGTGGTGAACTGCCACGGCAAGGGCAGCAAAGAACGTCGCGTGCCGGTAGGAAAAAGCGCGATTCACTGGTTACAGCAATACGCGTCAGTCAAAGCCGCTTATGGTCAGTCGGCTTATGGAATTCTTTTTCTGCACCGCGGCAAGCCGATGACACGCCAGCTTGCCTGGTCAATAATAAAGACCTACGCCGAGCAGATCGGTCTGCATAACGTTTCGCCTCATACTCTTCGTCACAGCTTTGCTACTCATTTGCTGCAACACGGGGCCGACTCTCGCTCGGTGCAGGCACTGCTAGGACACAGCGATATTTCGACTACGCAAATCTATACACACATTACTGATCGGCACCTGCGCACCGCTTACGATAATCACCATCCACGCGCGCGCGCCGCTGCCAGCAACATCGAACCGAAGAAATTCGCCGCGGATTAACGCAGATCATACGAATCTGAAAAACCTTCAGCATGTTTCTGCTGCACAAACCTTCAGAAGAGATAATCAGCCAGTTCATCAGTTCACAGCGGGAAGTTGCCTTTACCTATACACAGACAGGAGCGACGCAAGTAGGCAACGTGCCCTCAGGCTATTATGTGGACCACAACAGAGCGAAGCTCGGCACCGGAAATGAAATCTATGAGAAGGCCATTGCCGCGCTGCGAAACTGGAAACAGTTTGATTTGGGTTGGGTGAGCATTGTTCCGTCTGATACGGCGCTTGCAGTCGGAGCGGTTGTGGCGGTTCGCGCGCAAACCTTTGGTGTCTGGTCGCTAAACGCCTGCCGAATTGTTTATGTGATTGATGAAGAGCAGCCGTTGAAGAGATTTGGTTTTGCCTACGGAACACTGCCTGACCATGTTGAGTGTGGCGAAGAACGCTTCATCATCGAGCAGCAAACGGACGGCTCGGTCCTCTATGACATCTTCGCTTTCTCGCGACCCCGACAGAGGCTGGTAAAACTGGCCGTTCCAATAGCGCGGCGCTTACAACGAAGGTTTGTCAGAGATTCAATTGCGGCCATGACGCGAGCAGTGAAGTCAGTTGAGTGAAGCGTCTGAAATGGCCAAAAGCAAAGATCAAGCATCGGTCTCGTCCGAAGGATTTTCTTCACGATATTCGACATTCATATGCTGGTAACCCCACAATTCTCTACAAGAAAACTTGTATCTGTTCGACGATTGACACCAGCCCACGGTTAGTTTTCCAACCAGGCGACAGACGCCGCGCGCGGCTGCTATGTTACAATTCCGCTGATTCGCTGAACATTTCCATCAGTTAAGGCCCCCAGCGCCTATCAGGAGGAACAGAAAGTGGCTACCGAACTCAAACGAGCAACAAACCCGATCGATCGCATTGAAGAACTGTTAGGCGACGACGCGCGCAGGCTGCTCGACCACGCCTCGGAAACAATCTCGAAAAATCAGCTCAATCTGCCTGGACCGGATTTCATTGATCGCGTCTGGGCATATTCCGATCGCTCGCCAGCGGTTTTACGTTCGCTGCAGTCGCTTTTCGACAACGGCCGACTGGCCGGCACCGGATATCTTTCCATCCTGCCCGTCGATCAGGGTATCGAGCATTCTGCGGGCGCCTCATTTGCGCCCAATCCGCAGTATTTCGATCCTGAAAACATTGTGAAGCTGGCCATCGAAGGTGGTTGTAATGCCGTTGCGTCGACCTTTGGCGTATTGGGTTCTGTTGCCCGCAAGTATGCTCACAAAATTCCTTTCATCGTAAAGATCAATCACAACGAATTGCTGACGTTACCGAACAAGTTTGACCAGGTATTGTTTGGCACGGTGAAGGAGGCCCACAATCTCGGGGCCGTGGGGGTGGGGGCGACCATCTATTTTGGCTCCGAGGAATCAACCCGGCAAATAACTGAAATCAGCGAGGCCTTTGCCCAGG
>DATLBQ010000303.1:0-3707 GCA_035526805.1 Pyrinomonadaceae bacterium | reverse complement strand
ATGTTTATTGCTCGGGATACCGACCGAGCGCTCGGATGAAATCTTCGCCGGATACTGGGTTATCGCATACCGGATTTCGGTGTGTTGCGGCTATGCCTTGAGGGGTGATTTTGTGCGTTTTTTGAGGTTTTAGAGGCTCTTTTTTTGCATTTCCGAGCAGGTACCGACGTTGTAAGTGGCTGGTGTTTAGGTGGTTCAGGATTTTTGGGGGGCTGTTTTGCTCGTTTCGGGTTTTTTGGCTGACACTTCGCTCCTCCATCTGTTTTCAAAGAACAATCCTGCTCGATTAGCTGTTCACAATTGTGTCTTCGGCGCAGCGTATTGTCAATATTTTATGTTGCTTACGTCGCGGACCATGTTCAGTTTCGGATTTAGATGATGTGGTGGCGCGTCTGGGGAAGCGGATCGGTAAGATCTTAAACGTGCGACAAACATAGGCAACTGGCGTGGTTCACACAGGCGTGAAGTTTCTGAATTGAAAGCGATGCTTTGTTTGTTACGATGCGGGCCTTCGATGACTCCGCATACTGCTCGGATTTTAAAAGCATGCAGAATTGCGTTCCTAGCCCTCGCGGCTGGGGCCGTGTCATATGGACGAGAACAGCCAATAACATTTGCCGACGATGTTCCGAGCGCACAAATGGCAGCCGAGGGAAGAAGCTGCAAACTTGAAGCGCGAATCGTCACTGGAACAAACGTTCGGCTGCAGTGGTATAAACTGCAGAACTACGGGGGCGGGTCTTTTGGCACGAACGCAATTCCGAAGGCCACGAACTTGACCCTGGCATTTCGATCTCTCCGGCCGTTTGACACGGCAACATATCAGTTGGAAGCGACGAACCACACAGGGCGAGTATACAAGAACTTTAGTCTAGTATGCCTGCAGTCGCCAAACACCGGGTATGGTTTAGGCGGATGGACCGGCTCTGCGGGGGACGCGTTCAAGTTGTATCCGCCTGACTCAAGGGGAATCGATCGATTGCAATGGGCTCGCGATGGCGTTGTAATCACGAATCTGGCGCCGTCCCTGGAAACGGATTGGATCCTCAACCAACAAACCGAAGGCACTTATGCATATATCGCTACGAACGCTGCTGGCGAAATCTTGACAGGTCCAAACATGTTGGTGCGAAGTCGTCCTGTTAGGGAGGTGGGCGCCAAATTCCGTGGCATTCGCGACCTAGCGTGGTCATCCTTTCAGCCGGGAATCGTTTTCTCGGACGTGGCAATGAGCGTCGATGGAACGCTCAATGTGTTTTCAGGTCAGACTGCGTATCGATGGACCAACGGAGTGTTGCAGACCATTTTTCCGACACCGGCGTCAGCGCCGGGTTTTGAAGGAAATAACTGGAGCGTTCGCGAAGGGACAGCAGAATTCGATGGTGGGATCGATGTGCTGGTGGAAGGAGAGCCGGGCGGTATCTATGGGATGAGAAGATCAGTGATAAGGCAGACGGAAAGCGGCGTGACAGTCATTGCAGAACGCGGCCAGTTGTTTGATTCCGGGGTGACGGTCGGCACGATCCAAGGTCTGGTTCGCGCGGGCACGAAGACAGCATTTTGGGTGATCGGTCAGCATGAAAGCGCTGAACCGCCGATTTACTGTATCGAGGTTTACAACGGTGGACGTTGTGAGGAGTGGTTTAACGCAACAGTGGATTGGCCCGAGGGGTTCGGCGGCTTGTATCCGTTGGGGGAAAATAGCGGCGGACTGGGTTTTGATGGCCAGACCGCAGTGTTCGCCGCGCGCGAGCCTTTTTCGCATCTGTGCGGGGTCTTTAGTGTAGATGCGCAAAAAAAGGTTTCAGTGATCGCACGTGATGGTGATCAGATTCCGGGCACGACGAATACGTTTGCGAAATTCTACCAAGATGGCTTCTCGGTGAAGGATGGGAAGATCCTGTTTCGCGCCCAAGCGTGGCAAAACTTTATGCCGAGTTACCTGATCGAATATGATCCAAATCGATCGGAAAAACTCAAGGTGATCGCCAAAGAGGGTGATTCAATTGAGGATAGTTATTCGATCAGCCGATTGTCGCCGAATTTTAGTTATCAGAGCGACGATAGCATTATCTTTGAGGCGACCGCGGGTCGGTTCCGATCAGACACGTACTTTGGAGAGGGAATCCCGGGACAAATGGCGTTACGCACGATTGTGCGTTGGCGCGAGGGGAAGTTGACTAGCGAGCTGGATGGAAGACAAAAGATCGGCGGACAAGAGGTCGGCGACGTGGAGTTACTTGCCGTGGGCGGAACTAACTTTTTTGTGGGCACATATGCGGGCTTTTATACTTCGGGTTCGGGCGCAGAGCGTCCGACCGATGCACGACTTAAAATGGAATCCGCGAGCGAGGGGCTTCGCTTTAGTTGGGACGGAAATGGGACGTTACAAGAAAGTACGGACTTGATTCGGTGGCAAGGCGTTTTGGCGAATCCCGGCGTGCTTACTAATAACTACTCGCAAAGTCCCCGCTATTTTCGTGTGTTTTACCCTTAAGAGATAAGTAGTGTGAAAGCAGCGGCGTTCGGAGAACCCGCTAAATTGATACGACCAAGGAGGGATTGAACATTGCGCAGCGTTGGTCGGGGTAGCCTCTTTGGTTGGAGAGGATGCGGGTGCGGCCGAGTTTGTAATCGACGTTGTGATGGGTGTGGCCGTGGATCCACAATGGGGCGCCGCTGGATTGGACGAGGTCGTCGAGGTTTGAACAGAAGGCCGGGCTCAATGCGCTGCCTAAGTGATGCTCCGGTTGTGAACGAGCGGAGGGTGCGTGTTGGGTTACGACGATTGTTCGAGCTGGGTCGCTTTCGCTCAGATCTTTTCGGAGCCAGTCCACGGACGCAGCATGTAGACGGGCGGTGTCTTGCGGGGCGAGCAGGCGCTGGCCAGGATTGAATTGCACGAGATTGTAATCGCTCATGATTTGGTCGGCGTAACGCATGGAGGCTTCAGGAGTCGAGAGGAGACGGAAATCTGTCCACAGGGTGCATCCGAGAAAGGTGAAGCCTCCGATCTCAACGGAATCATTTTCAAGAATGTGGATGCTGCTTCCGTCGCTTTCTTTTTTAAGAGTTTCAGTGAGGCTGGGCAACGAGTGGCGATAGAATTCGTGGTTACCGACGCAGGATGGACGACAGCAACTCATGGTGGCAAAGCGCCGACCGTGTCGCGACGCGAACTGGTGGGGTGCATCTTCTGGTTGTGTGAGGGCCTTGCGGTTGGAATCCCGTTTTTGTTTGCAGGAGGCATGATTAATTCAGACCGCGAGGTGGACTTAGCGGGCTGGTTGTTTGTCGCAGGCATGGTGATTCTGCCGATCATCTCCCCGTTGATCTGGAAGCACGACCGACGGTTGGGAATTGTCGGTCTTCTCACGTTCACCGCGATCGGCGGGCTAAGGCTTTTTCTATTTGGACCCTTCCTGTTTCCTCAGCATTTGCGATGATTTGAGTGTTCAACGCACGAGTGCGGAGCGATGCTGCGATGCGCGCGCCAGATTGTGCCAAGTCTGCGGTTGAAGGGCTGAAGTTGTCGTGAGACTGACTCGCGTTCCGGCTTCTGTTTTGAACTGGAAGGCAGTAACGTGAAAGCGCGCAGTTGAAAGCGCTGAGGACTGAGGACAGGATTTTACCGCGGATGACGCCGATTACGCAGATGAAATTGATAATGGGAGTTGTGTTGGCAATGATGTTCGCCGGGTGCGCTC
>DATLBQ010000302.1:0-4352 GCA_035526805.1 Pyrinomonadaceae bacterium | reverse complement strand
TGCCCCAGGCACACGGAGATTTGGAAACTCTGTTACACGAGCTGGTGCGCGACGTATAGATTGGTGCGGCTGCCCGGAGTTGCACCGGGACTTGCTCCGTGGCGGGGAGCCATTCTGCTGTTAAATCACAACCGCATTTGGAAAGTAAAAGGGCCGTGAGTCACTCGACTCACGGCCCTAGCCATTTCAACAAAGAACAAACACCTCTTGGTGATCTATTCGATCCCAACCCGCGGATTCTCGGCGGTTGTTTCGGTGTTTAGGGGCACACCTCCTACGAAGCCCTTAAAATGTAAATTCAGGGATAACTCACTTGGCGCGCAGTTGTTCGACCTCTGAGCAGAACTCATCGGTAGAGAACCTCGGCTCTCTCGCGCTCTATTTAGTTTGTCGCTGACTGGCATCATCTAGATGCCGGTTTCCTTATGGTTCACAGATGCTTCACCTTCTGTTCGTATGTTCAGTCATTTCAGGGCAACAAAAAACCCTGCTCACCGTTGAGTAAGCAGGGTTTTGAGAAATCTGACAGTTCTTCTCTACCTGCTTACCTCCGTATCCATACCAGATTCAAGGGTACGACCTTGATAAGCGCTGGATGGCCCAGGGTTAAACACACAGCCCTGGTTCAACCGGCTATGACGTGTCGCTTTCGCGACCGACACTGTCGGCCAAATCTGGACTTTTATGTTCATGCAGGTTCTCATTGAACTTTCAAGATGTTTAACTGTCTCGACTGATTCCGTCAATACATTTCTTGAAAATATTTTCACCGGTAGTGAGTCGCTTTCGAATCGTTTCAACGTTCCACAATCTGTTTAAGCGCGCGCGATTCAACCCAGCGCGTGTTGTATTTCCTATGCAGCGCGTCGCTTGGAAAGGTAGGTCGATGCTCCCGTCCGTATTCCTGATCGTTCATCCCATGGAAAGGCAAGGGTTCGACAGTGGCGCCGGCCGCAACATGAAAGTCCGAATCTTTATCCCACCCATCTATGTAAATAAAAAACTCCCGAATGAACCCAACAGGCTTCTCAGGAAGGGCAGCCGCCGCGAATGTCACAGTCAATTCGTCGCCGCTGTTAATCAACGCCAACCCTTCGTCACGTGAGGCGAGCAGCTCTGCGACGTCCCCATAACGTGTGCACCAGCCGCCCGGAATGATCGTCCAGTATCCGTTCGTGCTCACTGAGTTGTATTCGGGAGTTAAAGGAAAAGCGTGCGGGAGATCTTTAATTTTGCTGAAGCCGCGAAAATGCAGGTCTGCTGCGCTGGCTTGAACGACCGTTACTTTCGTTGCCGGCTTGGGAAGCTTCTCCATCAGTGCGATTCTATCGTAGTGAATTTCAAACGCACCGGTGATTCTTAGCCGCCGCGTGCCCGCTGGCAACTTACCTTCCAGATCGACAATGATAGTTTTGGTTTTTCCAGCGGGAGCGCCCACTACGACATCTACTTGTTTCCACGCGCGTGGAGTGACTTCGGCTTCCAGGAACGGAAATGGAAATGGCAGCGTCGGGTCGTGTGACGCGGCAATATTGGCCATCCCTCCACCAAAGCGCAGCCAGCCATTAATGACCAGCGACAAGGGCTTAGTTAAATTGAGATTGCCGAAATCAAGTGTGAGAGTATAAGGCTCCGCGATTCCTCGTAGTTGCGGGCCGCGAAGTTTTGGCGGCGACACTCGTTTTTCGTCCACGGCTTTTAGCGATGCGGTGACATCGCGGCCGTCCATTTCAGCATGGATGAGTGGACGCTCGTTGTGAAGTGTGACGAGTTCGCCCGGCGGGAATGGTTTTTCTGGTAATAGTTTGTCAGTGGCGTGCGTCTCGGAGCCGGGCGTGTGGTCAACGACCACCAACTTCACTTCATCGAGATAAAGAACTTCGCGAAGCTCCTCCGTAATTCGGATTTGGTAGTTTCCGTCTTTAGGCCGAAACGTCTCTTCGTTCCCAATCCACACATACTCTTCAGGATCGGCTTCGATGTAGCGTCCCGACGCAACCGGCAACCCCAGCGGCGCTGCGCCGAGAATGTCAGTGATGAATTCAAACCTTTCTCCGTTCAAGGCATACACGTAAGGACAGGACCCTTCCTGAATTGTTTGTTCGAGCGCAAAGATAGGATTTTTGCAACTCACTGCCACATCCGGCGACCCTTGTGGCCAGTTGAACCAGTGCACAAGGAAAGAATCGAGTTTCTGATGTTTCCCGACGCCGATCTCCACGGGCAATTCGTGAACGGTGCGTATTAAGCGCAGGCCGCCGGCGGCAATTTCCACTTTGCCCCCGATGCCGCTCGCATTGGATCGGTTTCCGAACAACTGAACTTTGACTTGTGAGTTGTCGTTTCCACCATCATTTCGAAAGTAGCGAAGTCCCCCGTTACTCAACGCCACGATTGCGTCGGGATCACAATCTCTATCAAAATCTGCAAACCGAATTTCCGAGACGCCGCCTTCAAGTTTATCGAGGCCGAGTTGTTTGGTTTGTTCTTGAAAACCGCCGAGGCCACGGTTGCGCCACGCGCGAATCTTGTCCCCGATCACCCAAACATCCAGCCATCCATCGTTGTCATAATCAACGGCCACAATCCCTCGAATGCGGGCCGTTCCCTCGCAGGGAATCTGTTTCTGCTCGCCGCTATTAAAGCAAAGAGTAATTTTTCCGTCGCCCACGATTGCCAAATCCGAGCGTAAATCATTGTCGAAATCGCCGGCAGCAATGACGGCCCCTGCGACCCAGTTTGTAGGCTCGCGAACCACAACCGCGCCGCCGCGTTGTTTATCTAAAAGCAGAGGCGGACCTTTCTCACGGCTAGCGATCACATCCATAACGCCATCGCGATTCCAATCAGCCATCGTGACCGCGCGCGCATCGCGAAGTGTCGCAGGCAGTCCAGATGTGCTGGTGACATCGTTGAAGGCAAGCGGACCCAATTGGCGGTAGAGTCGGACGTCGTTCGTTCCAGCCGTCACCAAGACTAAGTCCAGCTTTCCGGTGAAATCCAAGTCCATCAAAATTCCATCGCTTGCGCTCACCGCGCTAATTCCACTGGGCGCAGAAACGTCCGTCGCTACTCCGTTGGTGGTAAATCGAAACAGATGACTCCCTTTGCTCCCAAGAACAATGATGTCATCCGCGCGATCGTTTTGCAGATCGCCGACAAGCATTTGGTAATAAGTAGCGTCGGGCTGGGCAGGGTAGGTGGGACCGCTCGCTTCAAAGACACCGTTTGAATTCGAGAGCATGCGAAAGCCAACGCCCTTCTCAACAACAAACAAGTTGTTTTTGCCGGAATGATTCGGATCGATCACCGTAATGGGTCCGGAAAAACTTCGCGGTGCGTTCCCAAAAGCCTTCTCCGTGGCATCCACGAACGTAACTTTAATTCCGTTCGCGTCCGGCTGGTCCAGTTTGAACGGCACACGCGGCTGCGTGAATTTACTCCGTTCAAACGTAGCAGCGTTGATCCCGCCCGCGCCTTCATCAATAGTCGTTTGGTGCAAACGCAATTCTTCATTCGCCTCCTCCTGCCGCCCGGCGCGCAAGAGCGCCTGCCCGAGCAGATAATGCGGCGCAGCATGAATCCGATTCGGATCCATCCCGATGCCTTCGCGGAATGAGGCGATCGCCGCGTCCCATTGTTTGAGTCCCATCCTCGCCAAACCGAGTTGGAAAAACGTGGCCGTCTCACCGGGATCGATCTTCTTGGCATTTTCGAGCGCCTTGGTCGCCTCTTCGACATTGGACAACCTCAAGTAGGCGGAACCTTTGATGAAATACGCCGCCGCTGAATTCGGATCGATCTTCAGCAATTCGTCAGCCTCGCGAATTGCCTCTTCGGCAGCTCCGAAGCGCAAGTGGGTAATCGCGAGATTCATTCGTACATCGCTGTCATTCGGAACGAGCGCGGCCGCTTTTTTGTAGGTGATCAAGGCGTTCGTGAGGTCGCGCTGATCGAGATAATTTTTGCCCGCGTTCATTAAGCTGAGGAACTGCTCGGAAGGGCCAACCGCCCCCGGCGACGCTGAAGGATTTCGTTTGCAGGCCGCCAGGCCGAAAGCAAGCAGCGCCAGACACGCGATTTGGGCAAAGCGCCAAAGCATGGAAACGACTATAGGCGCCAGAAATTTGCTTGGCGAGAGCGCCGATTTCCGGCGTAAATTCTGACGTAAAAACTTGATTTTCAACGCGGGAGGTTGTATCAAAGCGTGTGTCTCAAATCAGTCGCCTCTCTACTTTTGCGCGCCTTTTTGCCTGCGTGCTCCTCACCGGTAGCATTACCACTTTCGCCTCTCCGCAAATCACTGAATTTCTCGCTGAAAACACGACCGGCCTCGTTGACGAAGACGGCGA
>DATLBQ010000301.1:0-5360 GCA_035526805.1 Pyrinomonadaceae bacterium | reverse complement strand
ATGCGCGATGCTCTAGCTTCAGCGCTGTCGGAATGCCGTGTTGCGCGCGCGAGTCGGCGCCGAAGCTGCGCGCTGGCTCCGAAGAGGATGATGGCGGCTTCATCAAGATGAGGAACAAAGGCCGCTCTCCGGAGTAGACCGGAAACTCGCAAACGCGAATCGAACTTGCGGTTGTATTCAGCGCGGTAGTCATCGGCGAACGGCGCAAACCCACTGCCCTTCCGTAGCAGCGAAAGATTTTTGACGATCACGTCGGCTGCAGTCTGCCCGCTCTCCAGCGCCATCAACATGCCGCTGCCGGTGAATGGATCGATAAAAGCTGCGGCGTCGCCTATCGTCAACAACCCCGGCGCGGGAACCAATCGCCTGCGCCCAAACGTCTCCAGCGATACGCTCAACCAGGGCGTCCGGCTGGCGGCTTCAGCAAGCGTATAGGCAGCGCGGGAATTCTTCATCACTACTTCGCGCATTACGATCTCAGGATCCGAGCCATGACGGCGCACGTCCTTTGCCGCGACGATAAAGCAAAGATTACTAACGCCACCCTCAACCGCGCTCAACCCGCCATAGCCGCCTCTATAAAAATAAATTTCGCAGGCGCCCGGCGCCACATGCGCATTTTCAAGATGCACTTTGAATGCGACCAACGGATTTATATGTTTTCTTCGATTTGCGCGTGAAGGATCTAACTGACGCGCAAGCGAGCGAGTTCTGCCAGTCGCATCGATCGTAATCACTGCCGCGCAATCTCGCGTCGCGTCGCCCTTCCTTAGACGGATTCCACGCACTGCTTCGCCTTCGCAAATTAGTCGCGATGCATGTGCCTCTTCCAAAACTACGACGCCAGCTCTTTTCGCTCGATCGAGCAGCTGATGATCCATCTCGCTACGGCTCAGACCCAGCGCCTGTGTACCTGCCTTGAACCATTCACTTGGCACCGCCACGCTTTTTCCCCGCCGCGAATAAAAAACCGTCTCCCATACAGAAGGACCACCAGCCGCAATCATGCTATCAATCACACCGAGTCGTTTGAAATGTTCCAGGCATTCAGGAGAAATGAACTCTCCACACAACTTTTGACGTGGAAACTTTTTCTCCTCAACCAGCAAGACCCGTGCGCCTGCAATCGCCAAATGGATCGCTGCACTGGTGCCGGCCGGGCCGGCTCCGGCTATCGCCACATCGAAAGTGTCAGAAGTTGTCGGCATGAATCTCGGATAATCCTCATAATCAGACTAACCTAAAGTAGAAGGGCTCAACGTCTGAAGCAAAAACACTGATAGAAAAGCTTGGCGTCTGTCCGGACCAACAAGATCGAAAAGCTTAGAATTAGGAAGGGTGGCTTGCCCCCGCCCAAGATCGAGTGTTATTCAACGTCAGCGGGGGCAAGCCACCCTTCCCAACCCTGAGACTTTCCATCTTGATTCATAAGCTATGCCTCTGAGACTTTCGCTCTTTGAGTCTCACGCCGCGAGCACGAGTCGAAAAGGAAAATGGCGCTCGACACGCGGCTGATCGAGTCCGGCACGTTGCGCCAGTTGTAATAACTCCTCAGGCTTAAAACTTCGCAGGATCGAGAGCGCGCCATCCTCACGAATGAGGCGATTGTGCAAAAACAAGCGACCGATGGTCGTGTAGAAAAAATAAGCGATCGGTTGGCGGTGCAGATCGATCACAAAAATTCCTCGCGCTGCGATTCGCTGAAGCTCGCGCAGGATCGATACTACCTCAGCATCCGGAAAATGATGTGTGAAGAGCGAGCACATCGCGTAGTCAAATTGATGGTCGGCGAATGGAAGTCGGAAAGCGTCCCCCCGAACCGCGCTGATTTCCGGAAATGCATCCGCGCGTTCAGCGATGGCCATAGCCGAGCGCGCGTTGAGCTCAAGCCCCGTGAGTTGTGTTTTTCGTCCAGTCTTTCGCGCCCAGCCGGCGATAACTGCCATCAGTTCACCCGAACCGGCGCCAATATCAATTACGGAAAATTCTCGCAAGTTTCGTTTCTCGATCTCTACCAGCAGCGAATGCTGGAGCGCGCGGGCGTCGCCTAACCAACGATTGACCCGCTGCAACTCGACAATGCAGCCCTCATATTCTTCAGCCGTATAGTCACCTTTGTCGAGGTGCTCAAGCTCCAGGCTGCGCTGACGAAACCGATCAAACATATTGCTCGACATGATAACAGCCCGGCGCGAGTCGTAGGCCCGCGCCATCCTTTTTAACGCGACATTTGTGGCAAGCGCTGAAGTCTGGAATGATTGACACTATGCAGTGTCCGCCAGATCCGCTTCGCGAACTGTTTTTCAAGGCGAAGCATGTTGGAGAAGCTCGGGAGCCTAAATTTATTGGCCGGAGCGCATCCTTTCAGTGTGGCGCCGTCTTGCGCATCTCGCTGCAGGTTGATGAATCGCAGCGCATCGTTGAGGGCAAATTTAAAGCGACAGGCTGTAGTGTGTTGGTTGCTTCGGCCTCACTGTTACTTGATGAGGTGATTGGGAAAACGACCGGTGAAGCCGCGACACTGGGTCAACGCCCGGACGCGTTGATAGGGAAACTCGGCACTTTGCCGTCAGAACGAAATGAATGCGTCTTGCTGGCTTGTGAAGCGCTGATCGCGGCTATACGCAACTTCAGCGATTCCGCCCGGGATGAATGGGAGGGCGACGAAGCGTTGATATGCACCTGCTTTTGCGTTTCCGAACGCACCATCGAACGTGAGATTCAAGCGAACAATCTACAGACGATTGCTGAGGTCACCTACGCCTGTAGCGCGGGCGGCGGTTGTCGATCATGCTACCCTCTGATAGAAGAAATTTTGAATGCGGTAAATGGTAAATGGTGAATAGTATAGTTAAATCGAAATCACGACGGACTATTTGTTATTCACCGCTCTTAACTATTTACCATTCACCATTTACTATTTACCTTCATCTATGATCTATCTCGATAACAACGCTACGACGCGCGTCGCGCCGGAGGTTTTCCGAGCGATGCAGCCTTACCTTACCGACCTCTACGGCAATCCGTCTTCAGCACATTCTTTGGGGCGGCAAATGAAGTCGGCGGTTGAGCGTGCTCGCGAGCAGGTCGCGCAATTAATTGGCGCGGCGCAGCCAGGTGAAATTGTTTTCACTTCGTGCGGTTCCGAGTCGGATAACTGGGCCATCGGCGGATTTCTCGAACAGAATCCCACGCGCCGCCACATCATTACCACGCGCGTCGAACACGAAGCAGTCCGCAACCTCTGCGAGCATCTTAAGCAAATAGGCTGCAAGGTAACCTGGCTTAAAGTCGACGAGCGTGGCGAACTCAAACTCGATGATCTCCGCCAGGCTTTACGACGCGATACGGGAATCGTCTCGGTGATGATGGCAAACAACGAAACAGGCGTGCGGTTTCCCATTGCCGAGATCGGAAAGATCATTCGCGAACATTCCGATGCCGTCTTTCATGTGGACGGTGTGCAGGCTGTCGGCAAAATACCAATCAACCTGAAGGAACTCGAGGTCGATTTGTTTTCCTTGTCAGGTCATAAGCTGCACGCTCCGCAGGGTGTGGGTGTGCTGTACGTGCGTGAGGGAGTGAAACTCCCTCCATTCATCATTGGCGGTCAACAGGAATGCGGCCGGCGAGGTGGGACCTCAGCAGTTCCAAACATTGTCGGACTCGGCGCCGCGTGCGAACTCGCAATGAACTTCGAAGGCCATGAAACCATTGAGACTCTGCGCAACAAATTAGAGACGACAATACTGCGACAGATTCCGAACTCGCGGGTTAACGGAACAACGGACTCCGCGAAACGTCTGCCTAATACGTCAAACATTTCTTTCGAGTATGTCGAAGGCGAAAACATTCTGGTCCATCTGGATCGGGCCGGCATCTGCGTTTCCACCGGTTCGGCTTGTCATTCAACTACAAAGCAGTCGTCACCTACCTTGCGTGCTATGAACGTGCCCTACACTGCCGCCCAGGGTTCTATTCGATTTTCGTTGGGTCGTTACAATACTGAAGCCGAGATTGACCAGACGCTTGACGTCTTGCCGGCGATTATCGAGAAGTTGGCTGAGATGTCGCCTTACGACAACGAACTCAAAGCGCTCTACGCGGCCCGCGGCAATATCTAAGCAACTGGCACGCTCATAGCTTATTAGGGTGCGGCCACCCTTTTTGAGTGCGGTGACTTGTGACGGTTTTGTCTGGGGGGCTTGACCCCAAATCCATCGTTAGCCGACAGCCGGACCTGGCCGCGCAGGGTCGTGACCGAACCAAAGCGCTTACAGGTAGCGCACTCCAATAGCTTCCTGCTTTAGTCGTCTCGGCTTTACTGGTAGAATTTGTTGTTGCTTTAAACATTTCCGCTAACACTGCATCGCCCGGAGCATTATTTGATGTCAGCTGAACAGCCAGCCGCTGGGGAAACGCCCGCCGTAGTCATCGCCAAAACCGCATCGTCTCGCAAGGCGCGAGAAGACAGCGTTAGCTCAATGGAAACAGACGATTACATCTGCATAACTCCGGCCACGCCGCTCCGCAGCGCCATTGAGACCATGAAACGGGACGAAGGCGGATGTGCGATTGTTTGCGCAGAAGATGGGTCGGTGGTGGGTATTTTTACCGAACGCGATCTGTTGACGAAGATAGTGGGACAGGATACTGACCTGAACGCGCCGGTAAGCAACTGGATGTCGCCGGTGGTCGCCACTTTGACGCCGGAAGCGACCATTAGTGACGCGGTGGGTATCATGAATGAAAAAGGTTACCGGAATATTCCGCTGGTCAAGAATGGCAAACTCGTCGGATCGATATCTGTCTTCGACGTGATTAGCTACCTGGCTGAAAGCTATCCAAAGACCACCATGAACCTGCCGCCAAATCCTGATCAGGTAATGGATAGCACTGAGGGCGGGTAAATGGTCAATAGTAAATGGTAAATATAAAAACCTTCTTCTGCCATTTACCATTTTCCATTCAATTTACTTTTCGTACGGAAGGGAATCTTCAAAAACACAAATGAGCACTATTATCGAACCCCCGATAGAACACGCGGAAAAGAACCTCGAAGAAGTTGAAACCGTAACTATTCGCTTCGCCGGTGACTCCGGCGACGGCATGCAGTTGACGGGCACGCAGTTTACAAACACGTCTGCTGTTATCGGTAACGATATTTCAACGTTGCCTGACTTTCCCGCCGAGATTCGCGCTCCTGCGGGCAGTTTGCCGGGCGTCAGCGGTTTTCAGTTGAACTTCTCCAGTCAGGACATTAAGACTCCCGGCGACCAGCCAAGCGTTTTGGTGGCCATGAACCCGGCGGCGCTAAAAGTCAACCTCCCGGATTTGGAAGATGGCGGCACGCTCATTAT
>DATLBQ010000300.1:0-10599 GCA_035526805.1 Pyrinomonadaceae bacterium | reverse complement strand
ACTACTGCGAGCGGGCATGGTCAGGGTTATAATGAGGTGCAAGTGAGCGTTTCATTGCAAAATCAATAATGAGAGCCTGGTGCTGGGAGCGCAGACATCTTGCCTGTCTTAACGTTGGTGGCCACGGCCAGCAGACAAGATGCCTGCATTCCCAGCTAGTCGGTAAGCTGCGGAAACTCAAATAATAGAAACTCGTCAGCGCGTGTGCGAGCCTACCTGCCCTGATGGACACACTAACTACGATCGACATGAATTTTTCCGCGGCGTTGCAGCGTGAGGCAGTGGCGGATCACACGTCTGATCATGCGCTGCTCGAGGCTACGCGGATCGGCGACCACGATGCTTTCGCCGAGCTGGTCGGCCGTTATCGCAATCCGATAACGAATTATATTTATCGAATGACTAACGATTACGACGGAGCGGTCGACCTGGCGCAGGAAACATTTGTAAGAGTTTACCGCGCCGCGGAACGGTATCAAACGACCTATGCGTTTTCGACTTACATCTACCGAATCGCGACCAATCTCGCGATCAGCGAGTTGCGAAAGCGAAAGCGGCGCAGGTTAGTGTCGCTGACCGGGTTCTTCCAGGCGGGGGATGGTGGAGAGCCACGAGAGTTCAATCCGCCTGATAAAAAACCGTTGCCGGATACGGAGCTGGTTGACTTGGAACGTCGAAATGCAGTGCAGCGAGCTATTGCTACGCTGCCGGAAAAATATCGCGCGCCTCTCATCCTGCGGGATGTGGAGGGAAAGAGCTATGAAGATATTTCGCGGATCCTCCGAACCAGCGAAGGCACCGTCAAATCCCGGATTAGCCGGGCGCGAGGGTTCTTGCGCGAGAAGATGACAGCTTATTTCTGAGGAGCAATATGAGAAGTATGAATTGCCGAAACATCAAGCGTGAAATTGAAGCCCGAGGCGCGCGTCGCTTTAGCGCCGCAGTGATGGAGCACATCCAGAACTGCGCCGCCTGCGAAACACTTTCCCGGCAGCAGAGTGAATTACATGCGCTTGTTTCAAGCCTGGGCAGAGTTGAGGCGCCTGCAGATTTCGATCTTCGTTTGCGCGCTCGGTTAGCTGCTGAAGAACGTGACAAATCACGCTCGTTCGCGTTTGGAGAGTTGTCGTTTGCACTAAGGTCGGCCGCCGTAGCCACGGTTTTACTGGTGATTGGTTCCGCGTTTGTATTCGTTGCTTTCAGAACTCAGCCAGAGCCTTCATTTGCAGGAGGCAAGCAGGTTGTGGCTCCAGCAGTTGCGCCTGAGTCGAAATCAATTCCAATCGAAAATGCTGTGAAACCAGATGAAGGACACGTGGCTAAGGCGCCGGAAAGCGATCGGCGGACCGGCGTCAGTCCAACCCATCGTTCCCCAGGTAATGGCGGCGTGAAGACTCAGCTTGCCAGTGTAAGAGGCAATCGGTTCGGCACTCGTGATCAAAGCAGTACTGCGGCGGGAGTATTGAGGCGCGACGATCAACTTGCTGAAGCTTATCCGACCGCTGCGTTCCCCATTAACGCGTCCTACCAACCGTTGAAGGTTTCAGTGGACAACGGAAGCGGCTTGTCGCGCACCATCTCACTGCCGGCGGTCAGCTTCGGTTCTCAGCGAGCGTTATCAAACAGCGCGTCTCCACTGGTGGCGTCGGCACGGGGCACCTGGTAACTGCGCCTGGGGCGCGTGGTAACTGATCGGGAGTGGAAAGGGCGAGGAAGTTTGATTAAGAAATGACAACACAAAAGAAATTTAATTGGTTGGCACTAGTAGTTCTCGTTGGCGTGATCGGCCTTCCCATCGCAGCCCAAAATCCGGAGAAACCGCCAACGCCACCTACAAAAACTCCGCCCACGACCGATGCCAATCGGGTGATATTAGAGAACAAACTTGCCGCCGCGCAGGTGGTTACTATTCTGCATAGATTGAACGGCCTTAAAGTTTTAAGTTTGCTTATTCGATCCAAAGAACAGTTTGAAGCAATCGCGAAGCTGGACCAGGCTTTCAAACTGGCGGGCGAGGTTCATACGAACGTGATCGCCGGCCTCGCGCTTGACGACGGGCAAACAATCGCTGCCTGGTTGCCGGAAGCTGAAGCAGAGATGCCGCCGCCGCGAACACTCTTCGTCCCGAGGGCTCCACGGCCTCCACGAAATGCCGCGACGCCTTCCGCAAAGGGAATACCTCCGCCGGAGGCGGCTCCCCATGCCATGCCCGACGTGTCTACCGTCTACGGCGCGTCATCGGTCCCAGGCGTCTCGACATTCACCTATCAGGGAAACTTCCTCGGACCGGCTGATCTCAGGATTATTACTCGCGACGGTAAGCGCATCACTGGACGTTACCTCGGACTGGATGGCCTGACCGGCCTGTCGTTGATTACGTTAATCAACGGAAACCTTCCCACCACGGCTGCTGTCAAAGAGGAAGCCATTACGGTGGGACAAAAGCTGCGTGTGGTTGGACCACAACCAGCTCCCGTAGCTGACACGGCCGCAAAGTCTCCGTTATACATTCGTATCGGCGAGACGGAAGGCATCGTTGTCAACGTTAGCCGGTCGCCTTCCGGCGGTGTTGCTCGAGTGAAAGTGAGGTCAGTAAAGTTTTCTCCCGCGAATATTGGCGGCATTGCGATCAACGATAAGAATGAAACCCTGGGGATCGTTGACAGCGTCGAGGGCCACGAAGCTACGATTGTTCCTATGTCTTTAGTTCGACTGGCTGCACAGCGCGTAATTGCGCGACAAGCGAGCGTGCCACGCCCGTGGCTGGGAATAAAAGGCGAGCCTGTCGGGGCGGTTTCGCTCGAACGAATTCTGGATGTGGGTTGGGAACTCGAACGCGCCCGCGAATTGACGGCTAAGCGTCAGGGAATTTTGCTCACGTCTGTAGCCCCTGGAAGTCCGGCTGCGCTCGCAAAACTAAAACCGGGCGATGTAATCGTCAGCGTTAACAATGGATTCATTCGTAACGCAGAGGAGTTTTCATGGGTTCTGGACGAGGCAAGCCCGGAAAGCCCGGTGACGTTTGGCGTCGCCCGTCCGGAGACAAAAGCCTTGGAAGCGATGGAGATCAAGCTCAGCGAGTCGCCGGATCCCTTCTTTGGACTGCGAACGATAGAAAAACAGGTTGCCAAATTTCACAAACGTCGCCCGCTGCTGGGGGAAGGGGTCGAAACAGTTGCACTGAAGCCTCGAGCTGCTTCGGTCTTTGGCTCAACTGGTGGACTATTGGTGGTTTCGGTTCAGCCTTCAACTGACGCTTTCAAGTCCGGCCTTCGGCCTGGCGATGTGATTGAAACGATTAACGGTAAATCACTTTATTCCGAAGCTTCAGGCTACGGGTTCAGGCTGACTCCCGGCGCACGTTCTACGTGTGTGGTAGTCCGGAACAAGGAAAAGATTGCCCTCACGATCCAATATGAGACCGATCACGACAACGATCGGGATGACGAACCGAACCGACCGTAACCACTTTGTGCTTTGTCTTCGCCTCGGGGGCGGTAGCGTTCGCTGCCGCCTCCTTTTTGCGTGTTGTGGTTCTGCCCAATTATCGGAGTGCTTAGGTCCGAAGGACCGGGAGTTGGTAGCCCAGTCCGTTAGGGCGGGGAACTCCATTTCTCGCTTACACAGAGGCCAAACGGGCCGGCACAAATCGTGGCGCACCTTCGGCGCTCCAGAAAAGTAACAATATCTCTCTCCCCGCCCTTACGGACGGGGCTACTAACTCCCGGTCCTTCGGACCTTGACGTTCAACTTAAACCAGCACCGTTCGGCCTTCACGATGGCTGCCTTCCGTAGTGCTGTGATACTCTAACCAGCTCCTGTATTACCCCGATTGTTTGGCAGGCTTGCCGCTTGCCAGACGGTCAATCTCGATCACAAGACTCATTGCATTCCTATGTTGCACGACGCAGTTTCGCGTTATCACGATTTGCTTCGCGACGATACGCTCGCCGAATCGTCCCGTGCGCTGCTCGACGACGGCCTTGAGCAATCGAAGTTGATTTTTGGTGGTCGCCGGCTTTCGCCATATCTGCGGCCGCATTTCGTCACGGAGACTGATTTCGCCCGTATTGTTCGAATCTGCGAAACAGTTTGGTCAGCCATACAGAAGGTCAAGGATGCGGCCATTGATGATCCTTCAATTGTGAGTGATCTCGGCGTAACTGAGATCGAGCGCGAACTAATCAGCATCGATCCCGGTTACCAGGCAGTCTCTCCTACGGCGCGGCTCGACTCGTTTCTAACCGAGGCGGCCTACAGTTTTGTCGAGCTCAATGGCGAGAGTCCGGCCGGTATCGCTTATGTGGATGCAGCCTATGACATCTTTTCGCGGCTGCCCGTGATGAAGAAATTTGAGGAGACTTACAACATTAAGCCGCTTTACGGCCGCCGCTACTTGTTGGATGTTTTGCTCGATTCTTTCGAAGAGTTTCTGGGCCGCAAACCCGACACTACTCCTCAGATTGCGATTGTTGACCTGAAGGGATTGCCGACGCAGAAGGAGTTTGAACTCTTTAAGGAGTTCTTTGAAAGCGAGGGTTACCCGTCAATTATCTGCGCCCCCGACGAGTTGGAATTTGATAACAATCGCTTGCGGGTGGGCGACTTCGCGATTGATATCGTTTATAAGCGTCTACTCGTAAACGAGTATCTTCCGATCATGCGCAGCTCCCCGGCGCTTCTGGATGCCTATCGCGCCGGTGCAATCTGTATGGTTAACAGTTTTCGCTCCAAGCTGATCCATAAGAAAGCGTTGTTTGCGGTGTTAACAGATGAGCGGCGTGCAGCTTTATTTAGCAGCGAAGAGCGAGAGGCGATCCGCAAACATGTTCCCTGGACCAGGATGGTACGCGCAGAAAAAAGTGATTATTTCGGCGAACCCATTGACCTGCTCGAATTCATCCAAGCCAATAGAAACAAACTCGTGCTAAAACCGAATGACGACTACGGCGGCCATGGAATAACGATAGGGTGGAATTTCGAGGAAACCGGATGGAGCTCGGCGCTACAGAGCGCGCTTGCGAACGGAGACTATTTGGTACAAGAGCGCGTGCCCACCGCACGTGAGGTTTTTCCAGAGTTGACGAATCACGGCACGATCGAATTCACGGAACAGCTCGTCGATCTGGATCCGCTTTTGTTCAACGGTAAGGTTCGTTCGGCCTTCACCCGGCTTTCTTCCACGGAACTTGCCAATGTAAGTTCCGGGGGCGGCATGGTGCCGACGTTTATTATCAGCAAGAAGGAATAGCCGGTCTTTGGAGTGTGCCGGCTTGTCAGCGCTTTGGTCCGCGGCGGCCTGGCGCGCCGCCCGCCACGGGAATTTCAGGTGGTTGCGACAGGTCGCAACCGAATTAAAGCGCTGACAGGTGAGCGCCCTCCAAAACGACTGCTGGTTAGTATTCAAGTTTAACCTTCGGCTTGTGTAAAATGAATTTCCGCAGGCGACAATCAGAGGAGCTTTTTTAGTGGTTGAAGAATTGGATGAAAGCCTGGATGAACCGGATGATCGGCGGCGCTATAATCGGACGCGGTTAATCGTCGACGTGTTTTTCGACGGTAACGACGCCACCGGAGTGGCTAGTACCAAGGACATCAGCGTGGGCGGCTTTTACATGAATACTCAGGCGAACTTGCCTGAAGGCGCAATACTGCTCGTTCGTATTCCACTCGGCAACGGCAGACAAATTATCGCGAACGCGGAGGTGGTCTATAGCAATCCCGCGCGCGGCGTCGGCCTGCGTTTCCAAAGTTTGTCTGACGAGAACCGCACTTTAATCGAAAGCGAGCTGGGACGTGGCTGAGCCGACTTCGGATAACGCACCGCTGCTCTGGCAGGATATTCCCGCGGAGACGCGAGAGGATTTAAAAGGCAAGCTTCGCGGCTTATGGGGAGCCGCAAATGACGAAGCAGCCTTCAATGCCTGCGCGATTGATAAGCAGCAGACACTTTTGATAATGGTAACCCGCCTGCGGGAAAAACGACTTTGGCAAGTGATAAAGAAAATAGACAATGTCTACGGTGAAGGTGGCGTCGGCATCGGCTTCACAGCCTGGCCATTGATTCTTTCGACCTTGAGCAGAAGAAAAGATTTCACCCGGCGTTTCGCAAACCATAATGATACTACCGGCGGGTTTTACGAAAAGGGCCGGGGCGATGCAGTGCTGCATTTTCTTTATGTGGCTGGAAATCCGCAAAAGTGGTACGTTCATTTCGATCTTTACAGTCCGGTGCATTCTCCAGTTAGCATGCTTAAGCATGTGCGACATGAGTTTCTTGGCAAACTCACGCCCGATTGGCGCATGATCCAGAGATATCTAAACGCATAATTCGGTTCACCAATAGGAGCCTGAAAGGCATGTTTGATCAATTCACGTTAGGCATTGAGGAAGAGTTTCAGATCGTCGACCCTCAATCGCGTGAGTTGCGTTCGCACGTCTCAGAATTTCTCGAAGAAGGAAAGATGATTCTCGGCGAGCAAATCAAACCCGAGATGATTCAGTCGATGATTGAAGTCGGCACCGGCGTTTGCAAGAATATTCAGGAAGCGCGCGCCGACATCACACGTTTACGCAGCATCATCTCCGGCCTGGCCGGGAAGACTGGACTGGCAATAGTCGCCGCCTCAACTCATCCGTTCTCACATTGGCAAGATCAAAAAATCTATGACGACGAGAGATATGCGCTTCTGGTTCAGGAACTGCAAACCGTGGCGCGCTCGCTGCTGATTTTCGGCCTGCACGTTCATGTCGGCGTTGCCGATCTCGATCGTCGCATTCATATTATGAATGCCGCGCGATATTTTCTGCCACACGTGCTGGCGTTGACTACCTCTTCGCCTTTTTGGATGGGACACAGCACCGGACTCAAATCCTATCGCTCTGAAGTTTTCAAACAGTTTCCGCGCACGGACATTCCCGATCACTTCGATTCCTACAGCAGTTTTCAAAGATATGTGGACCTGCTTGTGAAAACATCATGTATTAACGACGGCAAGAAAATTTGGTGGGATCTGCGCCCGCATCCGGTTTTCCCGACTCTCGAGTTTCGTATCTGCGACATCCCGACGCGCGTTGACGATACCATAGCCATCGCGGCGCTGTTTCAGGCGATCGTCGCTAAGCTCACCAAACTAATCGAGAAGAACCTTGGCTTTCGACTCTACCGTCGTATGTTGATCCAGGAGAACAAGTGGCGGGCTGTGCGTTGGGGCATCGACGGCAAGATGATCGATTTCGGAAAGCAGAAGGAAGTCCCAACTCGCGATCTGATTCTCGAGCTGCTGGATTTTGTGGACGACGTCGTGGACGAGCTTGGGTCGCGCAAGGAGATCGAGCACATCCACACGATTCTCGAACGCAAAACTTCGGCAGAGGACCAACTCCGTGTCTTTGCCGAGACGAATGATCTCAAGGCTGTTGTCGATCGTCTGATTGAGCTGACGATGGAGAACGTGCCGGTGACGACCGACTTCACTGTGCCGGCGCCGATAACCACGGCTTCGCGAATTTCCAAGTAAACCTTTTCTGCAAGATTAATTGGCCGCGGATTTACGCGGACTATCGCGGGTCAGAAACACTTTTACAATAACAAGATATTTCTTGGTGCTGTATTCCGATCTTCATGCGCGTTTATCCGCGAATATCCGCGGCTAATTGAGCATTCTTCCCGCGGGTCGCCAGATAGTATTGCCACAACATTCTCGCCGCCACGGAACGATAGGGCCGCCACGCTTCCGTCATCTGCAACAGGTGATTTGAACCTGGTCTCGTCGAGAGTTGCTTCAGTTCCGTAACCGCCGTAATGAGCGCCAGGTCGGTTGCTGGAAAAATATCCGGTCGCCTAAGCACCATCAATAAATAGACATCTGCGCTCCAGGAACCTATCCCCTTTATCTCCATGAGAGCGGCCTTAACCTCGACATCATTCATTCCAGTGAGTTGCCGAAGCAGCCGAGGCTTTTCCCGAAGCGATTCAGCGAGGTGCAGACAGTACGCGGTTTTCTGTCGCGTCAGGCCCAGCGATTTCAAATGCGCTTCTCCCAATTCGATCATGCGCGCTGGATGAAAGGGCGCCGTGTTCTCCTTTAGCCGGGCAAATAGTGCTGCCGCGGACCGAAGCGATACTTGTTGCTCCAGAATAATTTGGACGAGCGTAGAAAAGCCGGGCCTCCGCGCCCACAGAGGCGGAGGCCCGTACATTTTGAGAATGCCTGCCAGATCGGCGTCACGGGTAGCGAGGGTTCTTGCGGCGCTGCTCAGGCTGGCTTCTGTTAAAGCTGTTAACGGGGACCGCGCCATGTTCCGCTCATAGTTTCGTGTACCTTAGGTTCCTTGGTACTGTTTAGTCGCGTGTGTTGATTGCTGTGAACAGGAACCGCTAAATCACACGAAAGAGGATTATATTTTCGTGTGGTTTAGTGGTTTGTACTTAACAACCCACAATTGAAATTACACTAAGGATGAAGCGATGTCTCGCGGGGTGCCTCGCGGTGGGTGCGCTTTGCTCTCAGCGAGAACGAGCGAGCGCCAATTGCAGGAAATTTTCGAAAAGGATGCGGCCGTCTCGCGACTCGTTTTGATGTTCCCACCTGGTTCGACTCTTGTTCCAATCTTCAAAAGATTTTTCCAGGTGAAACTGCACGGTGTAGATCAGCTGACCCTCTATGCGTTTGACCATCATCTGATTGCGGCAGAGGTAGGACGTCGCCAGCAGCTCAAATCCTGTCGGCACCCGGTCGAGTTGCAGCCCGTGATTTTGCCAGACACGGAGCACACGTGGTTGCGTCGTGACGTTCAGCGCAGGCTCGTTAATGCCACTGAAGATTGGGTCGTTTGGTTCAATAATACGGACAAAGCGATATTGATATTCAAGCGGACGATTTTCACGCTGTTCATGTTGCTCCAAACGATCAAGCGTCATGACGCGGGCGCCGAAGCTCAGCCCGACGAGCTGGTGTCCTCCGCAAATCGCGAGCACAGGCACCGTGCAGAAGCGAATGAACTCCGCGAAGGATTCAAGTACCGCAGGGTGGTAGTAATCGAAGTCGCGCAGGGTGCCGCTAATCACTATTGCGTCGGGCTTGAATTGTTTGGCGGCTGCGGCGATCGCTGCCAGCGGTGTTACTTCGGTGATTGGTTCCTTCACCAGCCGTTCGATGTTGCTGACGATATTTTCAATCGCCATTCCGGCGATTCGCCGCTCGCGTTTGATTTCCACTGAGGCGGCACTACCCCAATCAGTCCGCGCTACGTCGGAAAGATCATCTTCGTCACGCAGCAGGCTATCAACCACAAGCACGCGTACCGCGTCGATCTGCTTTTCGATCGGCTCGTAACGGCAGAATCTTTGTTGATTGAAGGGAAACGGAAGGGCCGTATCGGCGTCGGTCGTTGGTGGATCTTCAATTAGGAGTTCACGCGGCTGTTCGACCATGTTGTGGACTATTAAACTTCGAACTCGCTGGTAACGCAAGTGGTCAAATAGAAGAAGCCGTGTGATTGCAAAAGCAATATTCTTGCCGCGTGGTCGACAAACCAGAACCGGAAGCGTAGGGACCGGATCTGATCACATTTCTGAAATATAGCAAGGGGTTCATTCCACGTGATCTATAGCCAATGACGGACCCGGTCGCTACTGCTCCCGGTTCTGATTTCGTCTGCTACTCACCGCTTCATTCACTGAAGGTACTCTGAAGTTAGAATCTTCAGGTTCGCTGGCTGGTAGTGTTCTTGAATTCAGGCATCAGAGTCCCCGCGCCCAGATCAGAAATCTCGGTTCTGATCTTCTGGACTAACAATCGAGCGACACGAGTTTTTAATGCTTGCGATCTGTCGCGAGTGTAATGATCGCCCAGCAATAACATGCGATGCCACGAGGACTCGAGCTCGTCAGCAAGCTGAGATACTCTGGTTATGTCGTACGGCACCGCGACATGTTCGCAGCCTGCTCTTGCGAATACCGACAAGTAACGCGCGGTGGCAAGGTCGGGACACAGTAAACGTTTGCGGCCAGCCTTCAACTCCACGCCCAACAAAGTGTGTTGAATCTCCACACGAGTTTTCTTTTTCAGTGCTGAGAAATGGTAGGCTCGAGTGCGCTTACTGCGGACGCGACGGTAGATTTGGGGGAGCCAGGAATCGCCGAGGTCGGTCTGCACCTGAGCCGCGCATTCTTCTGCGTTCATTCTTTTGGCGTGCGATCTCTTTTTTGGAGTGCGCTGACCTGCAGCGCTTTCGTCCGCGGGGGCCTGACGCCGCTGCCGCGCGGAATTGAAAAACAAGAAGCTGCGACAGGTCGCAGGTGACCAAAGCGCTGACAGGTCAGGCACTCCAAAATCGTCTCGCTATTTCATGGAGACAGACATGCCAGGCTTTTTCTGCAACGCATTGATGACGCGCCCGGGAAACAGGCCGAGGTACAACACCCCAAGAACGGTGATGACCAACGCGATGCTAATGCTTGCGGGTATTCGTGGCGCTTGCCAGGTGGTTGTTCTTTCCCGGAAAAACATGACCACGATTAGGCGCAAATAGTAGTAAGCGGAGATCGCCGTATTCAAAACTCCGATTACGACCAGCCCGTAATAATGCTGATCC
>DATLBQ010000299.1:0-4117 GCA_035526805.1 Pyrinomonadaceae bacterium | reverse complement strand
CTGCGCGATTTCTATCGGCGCGCAAAAACCGGCGACACGATCATCTTAGATTCCACTCGCGACCAGGTGATACTGCATCCTTCAGCCGCCACTCTTAAAAGTTACAAAAATGAAGCCAGTTCTCATGCGAATTTCCGTGGCCGGCCAGGACGAAACGAGAGCGGGCCAGTTCTTACTGCAGACGGTGTGGCAGTAACGCTGCGCGCGAACATTGAAGTGCCTTCCGAATTTAGCGGTGTGGAAACTTATGGTGCGTCGGGTGTTGGACTTTATAGATCCGAATTCCTGTTGGCGAGACGCGGCGGTTTCGTTTCCGAGGACGAGCAGTGCGTCGCATACGAGGCAGTTGCCAGGGTGGCCGGCAAGCACGGCGCTGTCATTCGTTTGTTTGATTTGGGAGGCGACAACCTACGCGAACATTTTCAAGAATCGGAGAAAAACCCGGCACTGGGTCTGCGCGCTATCCGTTTTGTGTTATCCAATGAAGACGTTATGCGTTCTCAGGTACGCGCCATCATGCGAGCTGCTGCCGCTGGAACATTGAAAATTGTACTGCCCATGGTAGCGGATGTCAGCGATGTGCAACGCGCGAAAACTATCATCGAGCAAGAGTCGAACAACCTCCGAGTGGCGCGGCGTCCTTTTGGCGAGGTTAGTGTAGGGGCAATGATCGAAGTGCCGGCGGCAGTCTTAATGGCTGACAATATTGCGCGCATCGTCGATTTTTTTGAACTCGGCACGAACGACCTTGTGCAATACACGCTGGCTGTCGATCGCGGCAACGATGCGGTTGCCGATTGGTTTCGCACGCTACACCCAGCAGTTCTGCGCAGCATCGATCAAAGTCTTCAGGCGGCCCAACGTGCGAGTATCCCCGCGATTGTGTGCGGCGAAATGGCGTCGACTCCTGCTTACGTAGTTCTGCTAGTGGGCCTGGGTGCTATTGACCTGAGCATGACTCCCTCCGCTATTCCGCGCGTGCGTCGCACTATCGCCGGCATCGATGCAGGAAAGGCTCGGACTGTCGCGCGAGAATGCCTTGAGTGTGACACAGCCGACGACGTCGAGAGTCTCGTTCGTGAGAGGCTTGTTCAGTTTTGGCCACAGCTATTTGACGCCTCAAGCCTGCCGAAACCCAGGTTGTCAAAATAACCAAACATGTAGTTTAGCGTTGAGGCTTTAGCTTGTGATTTTTGGAGTCAAAGCGCAGCCTAAGGCCGAACTCCCAACTTCCGGCCTCGAACTCTACCAATTCCTCAACTTACTCAATATTCTTCTGAGAAAAGCCACGCGTTAATAGTTTATTAGTAGCGGAGCACCCTGCTCACGGCGTCGAAGCTGAATGCCCCAGCCTAATCGCCTGCAAAAATCGTAAGAAAAGAGTGAGAACGACGATGAAAAGCCCCGTTTTTGCTGCCCTCGTCCTAAGTGCCTTCCTGGCGGTCACCGTGTCCGCGCAGGTGACATCGGTGGCAGCAGCGACTAACGAACGCACTTCCAAACCTGTAACAAACCAGGCCGGCGCGATCAGACTCTCAGCTGAGGCGGCAACATTCAATCATTCCCGCATTGGACATGCCGACTCATCATCCGCTCCAGCTTCAGACTCCACTGGAACAACAGATGTCTCTCCGGAGAGTTCGAACATTGGGCACAGCAGCCTGAAACCGAATGACTCTACTAAGCCGTTTGTCGCGTTGCCACAGAACGTGGCCGCGTCGGCGACAATCGCTATGGCTCCGACACAGATCTACCGTGTTGGCGTTGGGGATGTTCTGGATATACGACTCGCAGGCAATCCGGCTCGAACATCGACGCTTTTCACCGTATTGGAAAACGGAGTATTGGAATATCCCCTGGCCGGTAATCCGATTGTTGTTTCGGGAATGACTGCGACCGAGATAGCGGATTTGTTACGCCAGCGAATCAAGGTTTTTGAGAATCCCAGCGTAGCAGTGGACGTCCGAGAATATGCGAGCCACGTAGTTACCGTAAGTGGCTTCGTTGCTGCCCCGGGAAGAAAAATCCTGCGTCGTGAAGCCGTGCCGCTTTACGCGCTGCTGGCTGAATCATTGGTCCTTCCCGAAGCGGCGCGCGCTGCCATAACTCGCAAAGGAGTGGCGCCAATCGTAATCGATCTCAAAGATGCAAACTTTTCGGCAACGCTGGTGATGCCAGAGGATGCCATTAGGGTATCAGGGATGCCGCCCGCGCCTGTTCCGACCGATTTTTATTTTGTAGGCGGCGAAATCAACTCGCCCGGTCAGAAGCCCTACCATGATGGTATAACTCTGACACAAGCCATTCTCGCCAGTGGCGGGATTAAAGGCACTGCCGCTTTCAGGATCAAAGTTTCACGGCAAGGCGCCGATGGCAAACTGCTCACGGAAGAATTCAACCTGAGAAAGATTCAGACCGGAAAAGACTCCGATCCGATTTTGCAGAAAGGCGATCGCGTGGAAGTTACGAACACAAATTGACCATCTCCCCAGGCTTAAAGGTAAGGCGGCCTTCGGGCCGCCTTTTTGTGTAAGCCAACTGTTATTGAGATCGCTGATCAGACGCTTGATATCTTTCACCCAGTGGCAACGAGAGGCACGCAAACTAACAGTTTGCGTTACAATTGCCGCGCTTCAGAAACGCTATGAAAACTCCATCAGCTCGGCTGGTCCATCTACTCATCGGCAAGTCAATTATCGAAACCCTTCTCGTGGGCGCGCTCGCGGTCCTCACTTTTATTACCGTGTTTCCTCCATACTTTCACGGCTGGAGCGAGGTAACTGAATCGGGAATTTCTGGTTGGGCTGTCAACAACGCCGCGCCTTGGGAACGCGTCGAGGTGCAACTGTTCGTGGACGGACAATTCGTCGCGCACGCAGTTGCCAATCAGCCTCGGCCAGATGTTTTCGCCGCCGGTTGGGCGAAGGACGAGTGGCACGGTTACACCTTCGGCACCACATCATTGGCGGCGGGACTTCACCAAGCTCGGATCTATGCTCTACATGCTAGCGGGGGCGACGCGCGGAAATCGCTCCAGCTCCTCGGCAACCCTATTATTTTCACAGTAGGTAATGACGGGAAGCCAAGCCCGATCGTTCGCATGAATTGATTCCGATGCGATTGGAGACTAACCATTTGGAAAGCTCTTCGTCTGCGGCGAGTGGTCGAGCCCTCCCGCTGTGGGAGATCTTGTCTGTAGTAACTTCATGTCTTCTGGCCGAGTGGGTTGTGCTGTCGTTTGCGGGAGGAAGCAAGCTCTTTGGCGCCATTCCGGTATTACTCGCCCTGAGCTTCATGCTCTATTCCCATCGTGAGCGGGGCGAGACTGCCCATGATGTCGGATTGCGGACGGACAACTTTCTCGCCGCCTGTCGCTTGCTGCTGCTCCCGACAGCAATGGTGTTACTGCTTGTCATAGGCTTGGCGTGGTTTTCGCGCCACTCGATAATTATTGCGCCATGGCGAAATCGCCTTTTGTTATTGCCGCTCTGGGCTTTGTTTCAGCAATACGCTCTAAACGGTTTCATTAATCGCCGTGCGCAGTTGGCGCTCGGAAAGGGAATCAAGAGTATCCTCGTCGTAGCAGTCGTGTTCAGCTTGCTGCACTTGCCTAACCCCCTGCTTGCCGGTCTAACGTTTGCGGGAGGTTTGATTTGGGCGGCCGTGTATCAACGGCAACCCAACCTGTTTGCGCTGGCTTTATCCCACGCTGTATCTTCGCTGGCATTGGCGCTGACGGTCTCGCCGACCCTGTTAAATAGCCTGCGAGTCGGCTTCAAATACTTCGGCTAAGTAGGAGTGATATTGCTGTCTGTACGTCGGTGGTACAGATAGTCCGCGACCACATACACAAGAGATTTCAATTCACCATTTCTCATTTTTCATTTGCCATCGCAGCAGGGGCAGCAGCGTTTAAAACCAAACTTGTCTCCGTCGTACGGGGAGGTGCTCTATCTGACAGCAGGCCGACTAATTCTGATCCGACTGACAAATGAAAACTTTGAAATAAGTAATGGAAAATCACTACTGTCCCAACGTTAGTGGAACAGGATCAATTGTTTGCAAGGAGTGGTTAGCTCCATTTCGCATTGTGACAATGAAAGAGCCTCTAGAATCG
>DATLBQ010000298.1:0-5345 GCA_035526805.1 Pyrinomonadaceae bacterium | reverse complement strand
AACCAACTTACCGAATTTCTTACGTGACGAGTCTTCCATGCGTCGCTCCAGTTCGTCTTCGGCGCAAGTTAATTCCACGAAGACGACCTGCCCGTTTTCTGCCTCCACCACCTCGATCGCATCTGGAATAAAACACCCGCGAACGGTGCGTTCCGGATTGAACGTAAAAATTAGAGAAAGATCTTGCCGCGCTGCCTCCGCAAAGGCCGCCAGCCAAATCTGTTCCCTCAGCACAATGAAAGAATTGCTTCCAAATGGAAAAAGTGAACTCACCAAATCCACCGTTAGATGATTGTGGAATAGGCGAAATCCTGTGAGCGCCGCAAGCTCGCGCGCTACCGTGAGCTTGCCGACCGCTGGGGCGCCGTGAACAAAGATCAGCTTCATGTTATTCATGGTCTCAGGCGAGTGTGAATTGTATCAGTGGTTGGTAATGTTTATTTAAGGTACCGGTAACGCGCAGTTAGGATTCCGCATGCACCATAGGTCCAGATACTCGTTACCTTCGATTCGCGCAAGCGACACGAGGGAATTCGTGGATCGACTCACCAGTTAGGCTGCAGCGCGTTCTCGGGGGCTCGCGCTGCCACTAAGAACTCTGGCATGAAGATCAAAGCTGGTAGTGAGTATTCCCGCCACCACAAACTGCAACGACATTTAACGCTCGTTCCGGTTTGCTGCTGAAACGACCGAAGAGCCCTGGTGGTACCGACCCACCACCGGGGCTTTTTTGTTGTGCCGTTATCTGCTATCAGTGACTGACATCATGAAGAAATTGTTTCTATTGAGGCATGCCAAAGCGGAGAATCTCGCGCCTGGGTCGTCGGATTTGGAGCGCAAACTGAATGAATCGGGCAGAAAGCAAGCGCAGGCGTTGGCCCTCTTTCTTCAGGAACAGAACATAAAACCTGATCTCGTTTTGTGTTCACCTGCAGCGAGGGCACGTGAGACAACCGAAATCGTTCTGGCCACCGCTGGATTACCTGCGCGGGTAGATTACGATCAGGCAATGTACGAGGCGGGCCCCACTGTGTTGTTGCAATTGATTTCGAAAATCGACAACGGCGCAAACACGGCTCTCATGGTTGGACATAATCCTGGAACGGAAGAGTTGGTGCGACTGCTGACTAATCGGGCGGAGCAAATGTCCACCTGCACCCTCGCAGAGATTACTTTCGATACCGACGATTGGAGCAAAGTGGCGCCCGGCCACGGCACGCTCGAGCAACTGGTGAGACCATAAAAAGCACGAGAGACCCCGATGGCTCCGACTCCCACTGGGGGTTTTTGATTTAGCAATCCGGTGTTAGGAAGTATCCCCAAAATTTGAAAATCCAGCGTGCGGTCCAAGCCATAAAGGCGCGAAAACGCTTGTGTTTCGCCGTCAATTGCTTATACTGCCGCCTACAAGATCCCTCGCTCTCTTAGTTCTCAATTCAACCGATACTGAAGTGATTGGATTATCGACAATATCGTCAATCATCCGTCTAAACGGCCAGAGAGTTGTTGAGCAAGAAGCGATTAAGAATTGAAGGACGCAAGACGTTTGCACTCCAAGTCTGACGGAGATTCGAACATTTTGTTGACAGCAATTCATAAAGGATGTTCTTTTCCCGGAGGACTTTCCACATGGCAAGCATGGCAAAAATGTATGGCACCGCAGTGCGCGACGAGATCAAGTTATTCACAGCCTGGCCGATCGGAACGAATATTTCACTTGGTGACGTGGGGTTCCTGACTAGGCACGGGAAGCTTTTCGAACGACGCACTAATCTTGCTAATTTCGACACGACGTTTGGCGTCAAAAAAGGAACTACCACCACTGATTTCGACATCACCCTGGCGCGCGATTTTGAAACACGATTCAAGGCCGCGGGTAACGCACCGCTTGCAGGGAGTTCACTTCTAACGACTGACGTCGGCGTTGCGATTGGTTACGGGGAGGGATCATCCGTGGTGGTCCGGGCGCACACTGTCGAGTCATCAATTGATGACCTTCAGAAGCTTGAAGCTGACCTGATTCGCGTTTCGACGGATGCTGGTTCTCGGTGGCACTCGAATTTCGTCGTGGTGACCACCGTTTATGAGTCAACCGGTACAACGATTATTTTGTCCAGTGGGAAGAAAACAAACCTGGACATCAAGGCCCGCGCGGATGTTGCCATACCATTTGACCTGGCCGATGTGAACGTCGGGCTTGCTGCGGCTTCCGGCAGTTCAAAATTCATTTCCGCGCTCGCTCGCACCAATTTCGTTCCGTTTTTCCAAGCTCATCATATCGCGGGCCGCTATTGGGGCCCGCTTCGTCTTGAGCTTTATGGCTAGACGCTAATAGCAGAACACCGTTGCTGAAACGCGCAGTACCGATGGCGCGGAGTCTTCAGCGCTCGCTTACAAACTCGCCGGCCGCGACGCGCTTTCGATTGCGTAGTCTTACAGCCAGCATCGCGTAAAAGCAGCGCAGACACATTCCATACGAATCATCGCTCGCATTGTCGCGTATCTTCACGCCACATGAGATACAGATCACTTTGAATACCTGATCAATCTTCCTTTGTTCCTTCATTCCTTTAAACCCTCCAATTTATTACGCATAACCCTTACACAATCATGTTACGCAGAAGTAGATGGCTGATTAAATGGAATTTAAGAATCGAGAAGCGGCGCAAGGTATTCACACAGAGTTCAGACGGCATTCATAAAGCGGCAGCCTGTGGAAAAAATCCTACTTACGCTGTTAACATTTTGGTAACATGCGCACCAACTGCGCTGTCCCCAACGGCGCGAATCGATCACCGACGCTTATGAATAAGTCTGCCGGTCAACTCTGGGAGGAAGCTCAATGCTGCTCGGAATACGCAGGACATTCTTCTCACAATTCTCTCGAGCAGCATGGCTCGCTGGTACTTGTCTACTCCTCGCGCCCGTCGATCTATTAGTCGCGGGCGGCCGCAGTAGCCTGGTTTGCCGGGAAGATCTGTCGCCGGTTCATCGCGAAGAGTTGGCGGTCAAATTACGCAAGATCACCGGTCTTACAGATCTCGAATTTGACTATACGGGCACGCTCTCAGCATCAAAGAATGAGGTTGCCGGCGGCTCGAAGACAGCCAGAGACTTAATTCTAAATGCAATCGATGGCCGCAATGCGGTGGTGCTTGAAGACGCAAGCAATCGTTCCGATGTGGCGTTTTGTCGCGTTATTGCCGGCAGATGGAAAAAAGCTTCTGCCGCCGATCCTCCGGGCTTTGTTGTGCAGATTGACTTCGTCGATTTTGAACGGCTGATCGGAGATGAACGCGCGCTCGAAGCCTTTAACGTAGGCTGGGGATTTCTTCACGAACTCGATCACATAGTAAATAACAGTGCGGACGCGGCGTCTGACGGTGAAACGGGCGAATGCGAAGCACACCTTAATCAAATGCGCCGCGAGAGTAATCTTCCGGAGCGAACAAATTATTTTTATACTCTCTCACCGCTTACAACAGATTCTACCTTCATTACGCGCCTCGTTCGATTGGCATTTGAAGAGCCCACGGCCGCTACGAATAAAAAGGCGGCGAGTGGTAAGAAGAAGCGTTATTGGCTTACCTGGGACGCGACAGTTGTAGGCGGCCTGGAACGGAATCAAGTCGCTGGGTTGCGATAGTTCACCCTCCGCACTCTTTCAAACAAACCGAAACCAGCGTACGCAACTCTCAAAGTAAGCGGTCGGATGCACGCTTGTGCTCAGCTACCGCGGCAACTTTCTTAACGACCTTCACGACGGGTTGAGACTCGATCCTGGTGGCGCCATATTCTTCTGTGAGTCGCTGGAGGGTGGAATGAATAGTGAGAAGAATTTCCTTCAGGTCCTCCAGTTCGCGCGGAGTTCTATTCTTTGCAGCTAGTAGCGCTGTGGCGATCTCGCTACTCAATTCGTTTGAGATTGTCATAAGTCCTGACGATTCGAATCGCGGTTAGTCAAGTGTTCCTCCGGGCTGTTTACGAAATCTACGCTCGCTTTGTTACCGTGGTGTTAACAGAATGTTAACCGCCGCGGTTTTATGATTGCTCATTCACGGACAGGCGCCCTTCGATTGGGTACTGCGAGCGAATACGTGGACAGACTGAAAGTTTGTCCTACTGCATGCGAGATTAACAAACATTTAAGGCGATATTCACAACGCCTTAACCTCACACACATACAGTCAGCCCTTGCGGCCCAACGAGTATTCCCATCGACTTCAAGTAAATGAGATTCGCGCTTCTTTATTGAAAGACGTGAACAGATTTCACCTTAAACCCGCCGCTATATTTCTAATTCCAAGGAGCATAGTTATGCATATCAGAGTCCCGCCGAGGTTTGGCCGTATCTCAATGGTCGCCATTTCGGTTGCGGTTTTACTTTTGTCATTGCTGCCTGCTGGTGTTGTGGGACAGTCAGGTACGGGTAGTCTGACAGGCGTCGTTCGCGACCAAAATGGCGCCAACATGCCTGGAGTTGCCGTAACGGTAAGGAACGTCGGCACGGATGCGACGCGCGCTGTAACCAGCAATGAGGAGGGTCGCTGGATGGTGCCTGCGCTCGCCGTCGGTACTTATGAAGTTACCTATGAGATCACCGGCTTCAAAAAACTAGTAAGGGATCGAGTCGAAGTAGAAGCTGCCGTCCCGCGGACCGTCGAGGACAGACTCGAGATCGGTGAGATAGGAGCGACCGTTAATATTGCGGAGGGCGCAGCGTTGATAACACCCGACACGTCCGCCGTCGCTCGCCAGCTTACGGCCGAACAACTGGTTCAGGTTCCGACGTCTACTCGAAGCTTTACTCAGTTACTCTCCGCGGAGGCTGGTGTCAGTTCGGATCTCTCGCCGGTGTTGACCAATGGCAACGGCAATCAATCGCCGTCAGTCAATGGCACACGCACTACCAGCACAAGCTTGTTTTTTAACGGAGTCGATGCCACGAACATTACCTCTAATGAAGGATCACTCAACGGCAACATCGCGCCTGCGCCGGAGACGCTTTCCGAAGTCAAACTACAGACCAGCCTTTATGACGCATCAACCGGTCGCTCGGGCGGCGGCAACTTTCAATTGATAACCAGGAGCGGCACCAACCAATTCAATGGCTCGGCCTACTATTACCTTCAGAACGAAAAGTTCAATGCCAACGATTTCTTCTTCAACAAAGACGGTATCGAAAGACCTAAAGCGCGACGCACGGAAGGGGGCTTTACGATTGGTGGTCCAATCATAAAGGAGCGTTTCTTCTTTTTTGGTGGCTTCCAACACACGAGTGCTGATACCGGGTTCGTGCCTACGGCAAGCAGTATCACCGTGCTGCCGGCGGCGCTCGCTCTTAT
>DATLBQ010000297.1:0-38015 GCA_035526805.1 Pyrinomonadaceae bacterium | reverse complement strand
ATGGCACTGTAAGGAGACCGATTGTCAACGTTCGATAAAGCTAATGCTAGTCAAACTGCACCAGTACTAAGTTATTTATTCGAACTCCATGTCGCAGTACGAACCTGCAAACGGAGTGGCCCTTCAATTGGTCGCGATACGCCATTTCAGTTGAAGGCCGGACATCTCCTAACGGGTACGATGAGACTTGGAGGAACGCTTTAGACCTTGATGTCTTACGTTGCCCGGCAACCGTGTCGGCAAGTCTAGTTCGTCGTCGACGATATCTTCCATGTGAACGCCGGCGGCGCGGGCGTACTGAAGAAGAATCGGCAAGGGAGGTTCAAGTTCGTCTCGCTCGTATCGGGAAATCCTCTTGGGGGGAATGAGGTCTTCTACCCCTAGCCTTCTATAGAGTTCACCTTGAGAGAGTCCCAAAGCATTTCTGATGTAAAGAAGCTTTTCGGCCAGACGTCTTGGTCTCATGCGAACGTATCCCATCAGAAGTTACCTCCTGATGGAGTGCCGCCAATCAAAAAGCGCTTGACGCTACCCACAACAATGGGTAGACTGCGTTCGCCTTTACAATTCGCCGTGAGTTGGAAACTTCCACTCTCAACGGCGATGCTCATCACTCGCTTTTTGGGAGGGTTGAGCTACGCATTGGCCGTTGTCGATTTTTCAAAGACTCGATCGCCGCAGAGCATAACACAATACAAAGTACTGAGAACCGAGTTCTAACTGCTGAGATTCAATTAGTAATCACCCTGATCTAACCGCTTACCGTACCCATCACCTGTAACACGCGGTCCGCAGTTTACGTGTCCCGCGTCCGCCTTCCGTCACCCATAAACCGTGTCTGTCTGCCGTCAACGGTCGTCCGTCGTCGGCCATCATAGAAGCCGCTTGATTGATCACCCTTTTTTTTGAAGGAGGTTGATCTATGCGAGCGTCTGAGCGTCCACACTCAACGGCATCGAAGTTTCGAGTCTTGTATCTGGGTAACGATCTGAAATTCATCGCGGCGTTGCGGCAAGTCCTAACCGAACCCGATTACAGACTCGTGGCTTGTTCGGATCGTGAAGGCGCGGTGTTATTCCTTAAGAGCGACATTCACTACGACTTGATGCTGATTGATCTCGGCTGGCGTGGAAGGGAAGGCTTGGAACTAGCGCGGATCGCGCAATCGCTCGGGCACCGCAAAGAGATGCCGATTATGATGGTGGCAGCGAAATTGAACAGCTCGATGAAGACGTTGGCGCGGAAAGCCGGCGTGAAAAGGTGGCTAGTGAAAACGTCAGACGTTGGCACGGTTGGCGAGGCGATGAGGCAGTTAGTAGAGACACCACCGGAAGAGAATTAGCTGCGAGCTCACGCGGATCCACGCATACATGAGCCGCAGCGGAATCTGGTCCCACAAAACTCAAACTGCAAAAGAGAAGCATCGCGTTTGATGGGGCATTATCAAATGCCGATGGTGAAAGGTGCCTCCAGAGAACTGTCGTGATGCAGGATATTTTTCATTGACAGACAATGCCGAGAGGGTAGAATCCCGCGCAATCGGGTTTAGGTTGCTGGGGTGAGAACAGTAACCCACTTTGGAGGCTGAATGCTTCCGCCCAGCCTTGAGAGGCCAGCCCCTAAGCTGGCCTTTCGGTTCTTCGGCACTCTAAGCGAGAATCCGATGGCTTCGCCAAAGGCTGCCCTTTTGGACCCTACAGACTTTTGCTCTTGATAATTGATTTACGACGATGATGACGAGGCTTCCGCGAACTGAGTATTTGTCGCTGACGGTTTTCCAGCGTCCAGGCAAGTCCCTGATATGTTAATCCCAGCATTCGTGCTGCGCGAGTGACACTACCATTCGTTTGATCCAACGCACGCTTAATCAAGACGGCCTCCAGGTGGTGCAATTCCTCCTCAATGGATCCGCCAATCAAAAAGCCATCAAGTCGTTCATCCGGACTTTGCAGAAAACGCTCTGCAATAATGCGCGCGCCGTTTCTAACCCTCTCCGCCACTCTCGCGTCAAGCGTATCTAGCCGCGTATCGGCTGCCAGGAAAATCTTAGCGGCTTCTTCAACGGCGAGGAACCTTGAAAGTTCTTCTACGATAGCCAGATAAGCGCAGGCGGCTGCACGACGATCGCCAGCCTCATCTGCGACATCTGCTGCCCGCTGAAACGCTGTCCGCGCCGCCTTATCATTTCCCATTCGCGCGAGCGCTAGTCCACGGGTGATATGGGCATTAGCCAGAAGGGAATGTTCATCTCCGCGTTCCAGTGTCGTGATGGCATCAAAGGCCGCCCGTTCGGCCTCCGCGAAAGACCCTTTAGCGATCAGTGCTTGAGCACGCGCCTCATTTACCTCGGCGACCTTGCCCGACTCTCTCAGTTTTACGAAAAGCGCTCGTGCACGATCAAGATGCGAGAGTGCTTCTTCCTGACGGCCCAGCTCAAGATGGACTAACGCGATGTTGTTTTCAACGACCGCGAGGTAACGAGAATCCCCAGCTTCTGTAAGATGGAGGCTTGCGGCGCTGTATTGAATGAGAGCGCGATCGAGATTTTCTACGCCGCCCAACTTCTTGAAAGCCAATGCTCGTTGAATGTGATAACGCCCGGTGGCGCTTCTATCAGATACGATTTCAACTAATGGAGAGGCGCGATCGAGAAGGTACAGCGCACGTTCAAACTCTCCGCAAGAAATTTCGACCGCACTCCGGTTAACGAGCACGCGCAATTTATTTTCCGCGTTGCGAGCGTTTTCTTCGGCGTGAGTGAACAGGACACGCGCCTCACTGAACGCGCCAAGCCGCCAATAACAGATGGCGAGATCCGTTTGAGCTTCCGCTACCTTCTCAGAAATTTCCATCTGCTCGAATATTCGAGTCGCTTCCGTTATTAAGTCTTTTGCGAATTCCTGGGTGCCAGCAATCTGTGAAGCTGTACCTATCCATCCCGCAAGGGTCCCCACACGCAACAGCCCTTCTGCTTGAAGGTCAGCAGGCAGGTCATCAACCGCTGGCCGTTGCCCTAACGCCGACCACACGCCTGATAGTGCGGCTCGGGCCCCATTGTAATCCCCCGACCTTTCCAACGTCCGTGCTAGCTGGAACTGGCTAGCTGCCTCTCGCTCCCGCATCTGCGTCATATTGGGTTTAATATTGTTCATGCAAGAATCCTTGCTAATTAGAAAATGGCCTTTCAGGCAGCGTTATGCTATTTACTCTCAACAGTTAAGATCCCAGAATCCAACAAATTCCACCTTCAAAGAGGAAATAACGATGAAAAACAAAATCCCGCGCGTGCTTAATGCTCTACTGCTGACGCTCTCGATAACCGCTGCTACGATGGCTGGCGATATACAAGGCGTTGGCCGCCCGTGCACCAACCCCGGTGACATCCAGGGAGTCGGATGTTCAGGGCCATCTGCAAGTGACCCCCAAATTCAGGAATCTGACGACGTGTCAATAGAGACTGCTTTCATAGTCGATCTACTGACCGCGCTTTACTGAAGCTGGGTTTGTAGAACTTAGCGTTACCCCAACGGCGCATGTGCGGATTGCGCTGAAGAGTCGCAGTGTGCGCTGAGGGGTCGCGCCGAATCCTACTCTCAAACCCCATGTGGTGACAATAAAAAACTCTAATAATTACGTATGCCACTTTTCTACTCGTTTCGCCATTTCTTCTTTTGCGAAGCGTGTCTTCACCGCAAAAAGATTTTAAAACGAATCCTCCCGACGAGCGATAGAGGCAGAGTCTGCTATACCGAACATATTATTGGCGACGGCGAACGTCTCTTCCGAGAATTAGGGAAGCGCTGAGAGCCGTTGTTGGTGGACGGAAAGACAAGCTCCGGACAGTAGGAGAGACGCGAGCGCTCAGACGAGAATATCTATCCTGCTGAAACCTAACAAGGTAGTTTATCTGCCGTTCTGAGCGGCACGATACTGCCTCTGGTAAATGGCAGAATTATTTCCAGGTGCGCGCAGTTCGGGAGTGAGGTCAGTACCACATCGCGGTAGCGAAAGAGTTCTTCACCGCGTAGCGTCGGCAGACAGTAGCCCGGGGGTAAGTCCCGAAGTAATCGGGACGTCACCCCGGAACAAGGCCGCTGCGCGTCATGAAGTCAGTACCACCATGCAGTAGCGGGTGTTCTTCACCGCGTAGCGGTGACAGATAGTAGCAGGGGGTAAGTCCCGATGTAATCGGGACACCACCCCCGGATCAGATCCATTAATAATCCTCTTCGCCCTGAAGGTGCGACAGAATCACAACTGCGCGCCCGACGGACCACAGTTGATTATGACCGGCGTCGAACTCCAACGTCGCGAAGTGCTTTGAATGCAAGCGAAACCCACCCGCTACCGCGAGATGGTACTGACTTCATGCCACTGAAAGGAGACCGAACGCAAGCGTTTCTTGAAGCGATCCTCCCGAACAGCGATACAGGCAGAGTCCGCTATACCGAGCATATTGTTGGCGACGGCGTACGCCTCTTCTGAGAATTGGAGAAGCGCAAATTAGAAGGGATGGTAGCGAAACGGGCAGACAGTCTTTATGTTAGCGGACGAACGCGGGCCTGGCTGAAAGTTGAGACGAAGACCGGCAGAGAAGAAATGCGCATCCGTTCGGAAACTTGGGGCCACGCTACCGCGTAGAGTAGCTTTGGTCTTTCTTCGTGCTGGGTATGTGCGGCCCTTAGGGCCGCACACCCTCTGTTCTTTAACACGGGCCGTCGGTCTGACAGAGAAAGAAACCTCCTAAGGCTTCTTCTCGGCCGGCGGCATGGCGATGGGGGTCATCTGCAAGGAGACGATCTGCCACCCGCCGCCGCGCCTCGCAAACACATTCGTGACTCGGTACTGCCCGCTGGCATCCTGCCCGCCATATTGGCCCTTCATCGTCGTCAGGCTGGTCATTACGGCCGTATCGCCGTAGACCCTCACCGTCCGGTCGCTCACTTCGAGCGAGTCGAACCGGTTGGCGCCGGACTGAATGTCGGCCAGCCGCTGCGCCTTCGTTAGCATGGCCCCGCCGGGGTTAATGAAGGTCAGGTCGTCGGCCCAGATGCGTTCGAGTGCGGCCGCGTCCTTTCCCTTCAGGGCCGCGATGTACTGGTCGGTCAACTGCGTCACCTCCTGCTCGGCGTTACCGCGCATGCCGACCTTCTCGCCGCTGGGCTGACTCTTGGCGGCCTTCGCCTCGGCTTCTTTCGCCGCCTTGGCTTCCTGCGCGGCCTTCTCCTTGGCGGCCTTCGCCTCTTGCTTCTCTCGCTCCTTGCGCTCGCGCTCGGCCGTCTTAGCATCCTGCGCAGCGGGCTGCGCTGGGCTCTGCGTGGGGGTCGGCTCCTGCGCGGCCGCCGGGGCCGCGCACAGGCACAGCGCGGCGATGATCAGAATTTTTCTCATGGTGGTTTCCTTTCGTTAGGTGGATTGATGGGGCGCTTCTATCCCAACTCCGGCCGAGAGTCAACCTTTATCAGAGACGGCGCCCTGACAAAATTCCAAATGTAACGTTCACAAAATTTCTTGCAGAAATCTGAAACCACACTCTGACCCCTACGCATTGTTGATAGGCGGTCTAAGCCGGATATAAAGCGGACTAATTGAGGAGCCACTCCTAAGAAGCTTGCCACGGCTCCTCCCGGAAAGGGCGCCACTACCCTCGCGACAACAGTGACGCTCTCTTCCATTTTAGATGCAAGATATTTTGCGTTGACACGCCATAGCGGGGGAGTAAAATGCCGCGCAATCGGGTTATGGTTGCTGGGGTGAGGACAGTGACCAACAGGAGGCTGAATGTCTCCGCCCAAATTAAAACGAGAACGAAAGGCCGGAGACCCAATCTTCGGCCTTTCGGTTTTGCAAACGTGATCGCGTTCACATCCGCACTTGTGCTCCCTATCGACCAGCAAGGTGCTCGCTGACGAGCACTTGCGACAAAATCAAGGGCTCGCAATCGCGTTTCTGGCACGCCTGTTATCCGACCGGTATGTGAGAGAGCGAGCCAGTCTGGTTAAGAGGCTGAAGGGACTATCGGTGGAGGACTGGCAACGAACGGCAGAGCATGAGGCATTCAGTCATTATTCGGTATGGATCATGTTCCGGCATCTGCTGAACCACGAGATGTTTCATGCCTACAGGATTGAAGAATTGCTGCTAAAGAAGGACTGGGAATAGGTAGAAACTACAGCAGGTCGCAGCCTAACCAGTCGTTGGGTTTACACTCAACGCGCCGCCGAACAAGCCTTGCAGCTGACAGCGCGATAGCATGCTTCTCAAGTACCCTTGTACCTTGGGCTTGAATGCTGATCGCGCGCCGCAGCTGAAGGCCAGCGTTAGATGCTCGTTAGATGCTCGTTAGATGTTGTGGAAGTATGATGAAATCTACATCCCACATAATAACAATCATGGTTGTGGCCTCTCTCTTGTGTGGATGTTGCCAGGCATCCCTCGCTCAATCACGTGACGCGACGTTGCCGCACTCCATGAAGGGATACGAGTTGTACAGTTGGAAGAGTCGCGGGGAGTGGCATTTCTCCTTAGTCATCGGGACTAATCGCCTTAAAACTTTTAGAGAAGTCAGCTCCCCTAAAATCCGTGGGCGAGGGGTGAGGGCGCTCAAGGGGAGGCTAAACCAACTTGTGAAAGGCGAAGAGCTGACCTGGTCAGCGGGATTAATGCCCCGAACGGTTTTACCTCCTGAGGAAATTGTTGATGAAGTTAAAAGCTATTGTGAAAAGCGAGGGATCATACTGAGGTTAAATCGGCGCGGTGCACGCCCCGCATCTAACAACGGCATGCACCCGACGCCCCCACACGATGCCTCTTATGCAGGTTCTTTCGGGGCTTTTATTCTGGATGATTGCCACTCGAGGGGAAGCAACCCAGAAGTCTTCAGCCTCCGCGGCCGAAATCTAACAAAGCCTTACAGCTGAGGGCGCGATAGCGTGCTTTCAAGTAGTCTTGCTCCTTCAGCTCGGATGCTGATCGCGCGCCGCAGCTGAAGGCCAGTGCCGAATACATCGTATTACTCTGTGAACCGAGCTATAGATGCCTTCTCGCGCAATCATTCGTTGTGTCTTAAGTATTTCAATGGCGCGTTCCTGATCTTCTGCCGCTTTGCGGCTGTCGAATGTACCCAAGCTCTGGGACCTGCCGGTCTTTGGATCCAATTTGCGCGAATACAGACCATACCTTCCTGACGTTAGTTTTCTGATCATAACGCATTCATTCCGCTCAAAATCTTCGCTGTTCGCGTCTCTCCGTCGGCCGCACTCGCCGCCTCTTCGAATCGTCGCTCAACAAGGCTTCTCTAATTCTTTGCAACTCTTCTTCGTCAGACAGTGATGGTAATGGGACTGAGTGTTTTGTGTTTATTGATACTCGTCTCGGCCTGATAACCGGGCGTTTTGGTGTGAATAGTTTGAGTTGCTTTTCTTCAAGGGAAGGGAGGCCCGGTAAAAGGTTCCCAAAGCCGTTGTTAGTATCGGGCTCTTCAGATACCGTCGAAGGAGGGGGCTCTTCAGGCGCCCTTAAAGTTGCAACACCTAATTGGATGACTGGTTCCTCTGAAACTTCGCGCAGTTTGAAATACGCCGAGATGAGACCTGAAGCAGCACCTAGAAACATGGCCAGCACAAACATCCCAAATAAAAACCACTTCCGTTTGCGTTGGAGCCTCTCGTCAAACTGCTTCAAGGGCACAACCGGGCGCGCCTTCAAAATAGTTAGCTCATCGTCAAAATGTGGCTCGTCAGGCGGCTGATGTAGCGGTGATAAATTCCCGAGTGTCTGTTCCTTCGTCATTGAATCGGCCCCAACATCCATCAGCAATATGGTCGATATATATTGCAATCAAGACGCCAAGGAAACGTACTTAGAAGTGCAAGTCTTTGGGCGGGTTTTGAAGCCCTATTGCGTAATAGGAACCATAAACTTTCGATTAGGTGAACGGAAACCAAGCGCTCGGTGGTTTTCAATCGATCACCAGACTATCGCACATGCCTTGAAGAATTAGATTGGACTCGGAGTAGCCCACCGATTAGCTTTGTTATATCCGGCTCTAGAGCTTGCTAAAGGCTCCCCCGGGGCGTTGCTGGTGTAAGAAAAGTGACGTCCTTTTTGATTATTGGAGCAGCGCAACGTTTCATTGATGAAACAAACACCCGGTGCTAAACTCCGTCGACATTCAAACAGCACAACTGCGAGCCAGGACTAATTACAAAATTCGAAGTGGAAAACCGCAGCGTAGTAACGCACACGGTTACACCGAAAAGACTTCATCAGTGGTTGGATGGCGGCGCAAAGAGCCCGAAAGAAGCGGTGATGAAACAAAAACTGCGAGCGTTGGTGGGGTCACCTTAGTTGTGAGTCTATGCGGGCACTGGGTGCGGGCGTTCAAAGGCATGCGCCCACACGGGGTAAACACGAATAGTGATTTACTTTCGAAACGTCGATTTGCGGTTTAGGCCTTTGTATCTGACGTTGCCGGGAAGTTTCGGCGGGAGGTCGAGCTCGTCGTCGACAATGTCTTCCATGTGAATGCCGGCGGCGCGAGCGTAGTGCAAGACGACCAACAGCGGAGGTTCGGTGGTACCTCGCTCAAACTCCGAAATCCTACGGTAGTCCATCGTTTCTTCTAATCCTAAATGTCTGAGCAACTCCGATTGCGATAGGCCAAGTTCCGTTCGAATCTGCACGAGTTTCTCTGAGAAACGTTCCGGCTTCATGCGTGGCTTTCTTCCCATCAGGAATTGCCTCCTGATGGGAAAGATCTTCGGCAACAACCGTTGCGCGTGTCGGTAAATAGTGATAGAGTGCTGCTGTACCAAATGTTCGCCGTGAGTTGGAACCTTCCACTCTCAACGGCGATGCTCATCACTCGCTTTCTGGGAGGGTTGAGCTACGCATTGGCCGTCGATTTTCAAAGACTCGATCGCCGCAGAGCATAACACAATACAAAGTACTGAGAACTGAGTTCTGAGTACTGAGCTTCAATCAGTAATCACTCGCCGATCTAACCGCTTAACTTAGCCGTCGCCTGTATCCGCGGTCCGAGGTTACGTTACCGCGTCCGCCATTCATCACCCATAAACGCGTGTCCGCCGGCCGTCATCGGTCGTCCGTGGACCATCAACAGAAGCCGCTTGACACCCTCTTTCCTAAAGGAGGTTAAAGTCTATGCGAGCTCCTGAGTATCCGCGTTCTACAGCATCGAAGTTTCGGCTCTTGTATCTCGGTAACGATCTCGAGTTTATAACTGCATTGCGTCAGGAGCTCAACGAACCGATTTATTTGTTGGTCGCGTGTTCGGATAAGGGAGGCGCGGTGTTGTTTCTCAAGAGCGACATTCCATACGACTTGATGCTGATTGATTTAGACTGGCGTGGAAAGGAAGGATTGGAACTGGCGAGGCTCGCACAATCGCTCGAGCATCGTAAGGAGATGCCGATCGTGATGGTATCGGCAACGAAATTGAAGAGCGCGATGAAGACGATGGCGCGGAAAGCCGGCGTGAAAAGGTGCCTGATGAAAAAGACAGACGTTGGCGCAGTGATCCGTCAGTTGGTGGAGACAGCACCGGGAGAGAGTTAGCCGCAGACTCACGCGGATCCGCCCGGCCCGATTACCTGATTGTCCTGTAGTGGAAGAGCGAGCAACTTCAATACAACATCTTGACGGTCAACTATTGAGGTGGTCCGGAAAGCACTTCGAACGAAGTCACTGGATGCACCTCCCGCGGAGTGGCCCGCCAGTTAGTCGCGCCTCCCGGGTTAGTGCTCTCAGATTCGGTGACGTGAAATTCGTCATAAATCAACCAGCCTCTAAACCTCACCCACTTGCCTTTGAATTTGTCCTTGGCAGCGGCGAGCATGTCGTCATAATTACTGTCGTCGAAACCAAGCTCACCCTGCCAGCGAGGCGTGATCTCGACAATTACAAAACGCCGGTTCTTGTTCTTTTCCGACGGCGTAGCGACCACGTTAATATGCAAATCGCGTAAGTCTCCACGGCCGCAGGTTGCACCCTTCCTTGAAGCCCCCCTTTTCAACACTGGCCACGTACGCAGTCACTTCAACCTGCGTGTCGGGGTCAAATATATTGTTGTTCGACTTCTTTCGAATTTCCGGAATAGTTAGAGTTTGCACATCAGTGGCTGCATCATCACGATTCTTGAGGACGTTAAGTTTCTTTCCTTTAAGAGATAGTGCATTGCCGCAGGCTTTGCAGTTGCGAAACTTGGTCCCCTGTGAGCAGGGATCTTGCGGGATAGTACCGATTCCTTTTTGTGAGAATGTGAGTAAAGCAGCAGTTAGCAGAACGCACATAGGGTGATACGTCTCAGCATGAGCTTTTCCTTTCATTAGGGTGGAGGGTTAACGATGAGTTGCGAGAACGGCCGCAGATTATCCGCAAGGCGAGTTTCTGTCAATCTCTAGCCGGAATTCTTGCGTCATGGAATGCAACACGTTCGCTTCTAGTTCGTGCCGCTCGTCTTTTTATCGAAATTAAAAAAAAAGCATGATACTTTTGGGCGGCTTTATTCGGAGTTTAGATTGCCGCCTTGGCTACAGTGACATAACTGCTGGCAAACGTTTTGAGTTCGTCCTCAGCGTCCAAATCTATGAGCCTGACTCTTCGCTGGGAGGCTTCTGCTACCACGAAAAGCCTTTCTGATGTCGATTTGGTGGGGTATGCGATGTCACCTAACGCCGCCTCTCTGGAAATCACGGAAGACCTGGGCAGTTTCTTTCTTAGTTCCTGGATTTCACTACACCATGCACTGAAGTCGCTCAACCAGGTCGAGTCGTAATCCTGAGCATCATACTCATGCAATGATCCTTCGATGGCCTGATTTGCTTTTTGAAATGCTTCCGAATCATTGCTGAGATCAGGAACCATTGCGAGCAGTCTCGCTAAACCATAAAGATTTGCTTCAACTTCCTCGGGATCATCGAATGAAACGGGCTTCTTCACTCGAAAATCACAATCCCACGCTAACCAAACCAACAGTCCTCTAACCATCGAGGCTTCTGCACTTGAATAAACGTCAGGCTTCTTGGCGGCTTCAGTCATAACGCCTTTGTTGCAATACAGCAAACGCGCCGCGTCAATAAAAAATTCGTATCGGGCGTCTTGCGGGACCAACGTCCCGCGAGGTGGAATCCAAGCGGCCTCGTCGGACGTGACCTGACACAACCGGTGAATAAGGCCCAGCACAGCGGCAGTTTGTATCAGAGCCTTGATCGAGCCCCCTTCCGACCTCACGGAGTTTTCAAGCTGTCTCACCATCCTGCGAAGAATGGTCTTGACCTTCCGCCGACACAATGCAATGAGCGCACTTTTGTCCAGTTCCTTGACGATTTGAATCTCTTCATCATCAGAACCGATTAGTTCTTCTTCACTAAGCGCGATTGCTGGTGCCGAATAGATTCCAGCTTGGAGGCCAATACCTAGTTGATGAATCAAAGCATCAAGGAGCACGGCAAGGTCTCCTGATGAAATCATTCGTCTGGTTGCGCCTGCGCGTTTTCCTGTGTCCTTTAATGGGATAGAAAACTGAGTTTGAACTTTCCCCTCCTCCCCTGAGTCCTTCCGACTCGCTTCTCCAATTGCGGACACGGAAGACGAAACGCTGGCGTCATCATCAAAGATCACTTTTTCAACCACTCGCATTAGTTCTTCAATCATCGGTGTGTCCGTATTGAGACTGTTAATCGCGTCCTTCATCGCCCTCTGCCGGTCCGTTTGTGCCAGTTCCCGTAATTCATTAGGGTGGTGAACAATTGCTAATACTTTCTCTCCCTTTTGCGTCTGGAGCTCAACCAAAGTTGCCCTTTGTCTCAGTTCGAGCTGCGGCATCTCAATTTGAAGCTCACCGGGGATAGAGAAATCGGTTGCTGATGTGACAAATGCGACATCGTGCGAATCGAGGATTTTTACCTCCGGGAGGATGGCCTTTTTCAAAGAGTTGAGTTCAATTGTTATTCCTGACTCCGTAACCAAGGCCATCAGCGGCGCATGGCCTTTGGTAACTATTTCATCCGGCGTAGTTTTTCGCTCAGCGATTTGAGCCCATGCGTCAGGGGAAACCAACGCGGCTTTGGCCAACTGCTTAAGGCCTAATTGCTTTCCAATCGAGTTTTTGCGAGACGCCTTCTGAATTGCAATGACTTCGGCATTTCCTCCACTTTCAGCTGAATCCAGCCATGCCGGAGCACTAGGGTTCGCGCTTCCCGAAAACAAAGTCTCTGTTCCGTCTTCCTCCTCGAAGAGAATCGCCTTGGCGTGTAGGTATCCTTTTCCATCTTTTAAGCCTTCAGCACTCACAAATCTTGCGAACGGGCAAAGCTTCATTGCGTGATGATTAATCACAACACTCTTCGCTTCGATTCCAACAACAATTTCGGCTGACGGATATTCGCTATGTAGTTTGATGAGAAACTTCAAATCTGTATCAAAAAATGGTCCGGCAACTGTTATCCGCTTCAAACTCTTCGGTAGTTGCTCTTTTGACTGTTCCCACAACACCTTTCCTTTTGGTACCACACCGACTAATGGGACTGGTTCAGCTGGAATCTCATTGCTGATAAGCCACGGAGCTATGCCCTCAATCGAGAGAATAGTTTCCTGCATTGGTTGTGCTTCTTTAGTCCAGGCTTTGATAAACGCCCACGCACCACGAAACGGCGCGCTTAACTGTTTGTCTTCGATATCGAGTAACTCGAAGCGACTGCTGAGCTCCCTATTGTGACTAAAACCGGCAAGAGTGAGGTTATGGCTTCCTATGAGTAGTTGGGACTTCTTCTTTCCCAGTAACAAAACAATTTTCGGATGAAACGCCCCTCCGGTTTTGATGGGTAACAACCAGTACTCTTTACCTGCAAGGCGCGGCCGGAGGCTCTCAACGTTAAGAATGCCGCCGCAGACTCTCGCGTCCATCACAATTAAGTTCTGCCTGCATCCTGAATTTTTGAGATGCCTTAGTACAACTTCTTCATAGAAAGGGAAGTAAGCATTGAAGGTCGCGATGACTGAGACCTCGTAGCGTCCTTTCTTGATCTCTTCAAGAATCGAAATGCCTTCCTCAATCATGGACGGACTCCTCTAATAGCTGCTTGCCGAGATCAGAGATAACAATCCGCTCTGAAATCACTTCAAAGGCACCTAAATCCAGCAAAATCTGTGTTGCTTGAGCCAAACGGGGATTGCTGAATACAGGTATTGGCGGGTCTATCACTTCCAGCCCCTCGTCCGTCGGTTTGATTTTGAATGTATCCCGCGACTCGTACCGGAGCTTTCTCAAAGCCACACGAAAGTGCGCGCTGATTCCCCAATCCTTAGCAAGCCAACCTAATAGTTCTTGCAGACTTTTGTTTTTCCAAGAGTTGCGCACATTGCTGTAAAAGCTGTCGAGGTTGATTGGATAGTAAGAGAGGTAGTTTTGATGATGGACAAATCCGATGTATGTAAGGCTTTGAGAATCAACGCGAGCACTAAGGTCGAGAATGAGATCGAGAGCTGCGCGCGCAACTGGAAAAGGCACATTGTTGTAATACCTCCGAATTTCCGCGAGTCGCCAGCCAATTTGGACTTCATGGTTCTCGTTGGTCCACGCAGCCAAAGAAGGCATCGTTCGACGAGTTCTCTCCAATGCGTTGTCGAAGGATTCACCGAGGTCTACCTCAAGCGCGGCGCTATTGAATGTGAGAGCAAACCATCGCGAATATTCCTCGCTGTTCTTAGGAAAGACCCCTTGATTCGACAATTCAGCCAACCCGGCCCAAAAAAGACTCTGTATTGCAATCGAGAGAAGCTCGTTAATCCCGTATAAGCGCCAGCCCTCGATTATTGGCACCAAAGTTTTGGGCGGTTCCCAGGGATTACCAGATGGCAAGGAATCTGAATAGGTACAAGCTCTAAACTCTTTGATCCCGAAGCCGTTGGCGTCTTGGCGATGCTTTGTAGATTCAAGCTTTGCTGCCAAGTCCAACATCAAGGCCAGCGTATCGCGGCGAGTCTTGCTGAAGGGTTCATAAAACTGACCCGAGCGGTTAAAGAAAAGATCGACTAATGCCGTTTGCTCCTTGTCGCTAGATCCAAGATAACAAGGACAAAAACGTCTAAGGCGCTTTAAATCATCCTCAACAATTCGATCGCGCTCCATGGCCTCAAAAAACGACTTACGATCGGCCCTTTTTTCGTAAGCGTGTGCCAGGACACCACCACGTTCGGTTACGTATTTGATTTCGCGGGAATCTCCATGAAGTATGTCGAGATCTCTAAGGGATCCAAGGTAATATTGTCCTAGACCGCCGAGCTTGTTTTTGAAGTATCGATGACCGCTGTCATCCAACAAGGTAAAGGTTGAAAGTCTAATCGACTTCCCCTGTTCCAAATCGATGAGCGCGGGGCCTAATCTGTCGCGCCCCACCAGGCCCCCGCCGTGAAGCCAGAGGACTTCGCCCGTTTCATCCGCGTGCCAAAGTCCAATTAATGTCTGCAAACATTCCGCACGTCTTAGTGTTTCGAAAAACGATTTATTGCGAAGCGACCCCTCATGTTTTTCAAATGCCCAGATGAGCCATGGGTAGAAAGCGTACTGATCAGCGCGGTCGGTGACGTTAGTTATTCCAGGGAGGAGTTGTGTGTAGATATTCTCGCATGGAGCTCTGACTCCCAACGGATCTTGGCCCTTTATCTGTGAAGCCGGTCTCAACCAATCTGTTCTAATCGTCACTTTGCCTCTGTGGGAGAGAGGTCAAATCTCTCTGGTCGTAGACATTCTTAAGAGATGGGTAAGGTTGGCTGAACTCGCAAGGCATTCAGGTCTGAAAACAAGGTGGGTTGGAGTTGCTTGAATTCAGTTTGGAGAACTTTCAGATAGGCCCATTCCTTACCCGTGAGTGTACTGGTGTTCTCACACCATAGTCGGGCGGCACGATCCTTGTTGGAAACATTCACGTCTTCCAATCCTTTTGTTTCGACGATGTGACTGCATCCGTCCTCGGTCACGACAACAAAGTCAGGTTCGTAGTACCTTAGATTTCCCGATCCATCCTGGTAATCAATTGTGAAGCCGAATTTGTCAGGCAGCTTAGTAAATCGCTCCACGTCTTCAGCCTTCTCCAAAAACCGCGCAAAGTCTTGTTCGAAAGCATTCTCACAAGGCACAAGGTTGAAGATACATTTGTCTGCTTTAAGCGTGCGTCTTGACCAGGGAAACGGCGGTGTGTCAGACAATGGCCTGCCCGCATCGAGGAGTTGAGGCAACAGTTCTTCAACGACCAGTTTTCGCAATGCTTCAACAAAGGTTTTGACAGTGACGTATTGAGCGACGTTGCTGGCTATTGCCCTTACCATTGCCGGCCCTTTTAGGTCCACAGTTTCACCAAAGGCTACATGTTCTAAAAACTCTCTGACCTTTGGGGCGACGACCGAAAACTGCGAGGGCAATTTGACATCTTGAGCGATTCGTCGCGCATAGTAGCCAATTACTTCTTCGGCCGTTTGGGGTTCGGGAATCGTATAGTCTCGCTCTACGAGTTTCTCCAAGGTAATTAGGTCGTAGCCCTCGTATCGGAACTTCTTAGCAGCCGCATCAGTTTGTTTACGAGGAAGGACTGGGCACTTAAACTCCCGCACGTTCAACGCCAGAATTTCTTCCGCAAGCGATTTTTTTCGAATGAGAATTGGACTCAAGGTTGGTATCGGGATATCCATCCCCAATTTCTTTTGATCCGGAGCGATGGTGACGATTACAACCTTATCCTTACCTAATTCGAATGTCTCTAGTTGCAGATCCTCCTCCCGTTCCAATTGCTCTACGAACTCGATAAAGGCCTTATTCCCGATCACATCGACACGTTCAATGTAACCTGACCCCGACTCGCGGAACATCAGTCGCAACCCACGTCCTACAGTCTGCTCTGGCAGTATGTTGGCTTTGGATGAATAGGGACGGAGGCCGACAATCACGGTTACGTTCTGCACGTCCCATCCTTCGCGTAGCATCAACACGCTTACAATGCAATTAATAGGGCTCTTTTCATCGTCTACCTCGCGTGAAACTGTCCGTGCTTTTTCCAGGTCCTTCTTTGAAACTTCGCCTGATCTATCAGTATGTATGATCAGCAGTTTGTCTTCGCCGAAGTCTGACGGATATTTCTTTCGCAACCAGTCACCGACATCGTCAGCTTCGCTGGTATCGTTCATCATGACGAAGAGCACGGGTTTCTTGCCTAAGGGCTTGAGTTGTTTCTTGTACTCCTTCCAACGTTCAACACCTGCAGCCAAATAAGGTTGATATTTGGTGCTCGCAATGGTGGATCGTTGTTCTGAAATTCCTTTGGCAATGCCTTTGAGTGGACGCTTTACCACGTTGTCGATAATTGCTTGTTTGAGGGGATAATCGTACACCGTCCATGAGAAGAGTTGCCCCTTGCTATGTCGCGGTGTGGCTGTGAAATCGAGTTGCACCGCCAATCCTCCTGGGACATCGCTGTTCAATCGCCGGATAAACTTGTTCCATTCGCTTTCCTCGTCGTGCGTGTGGTGCGCCTCATCGTTAAGTACCACTATCGGCCCGCCACGTGCCACGATTTGCGTGTCAAAGTTGTGGAGCTCTAACCTATTAGCGGAAGGCTTCGGGCCCAGGACCGCGGTCATCACTTCAGGCTCTTCCGCTTCGCTACTCGTACGGTCGTAGAACTGTTGAATATTGGATAAATAGAGTGCGCCTAACGAACCAGCGCGTTCGCCCTCACCACGCATGTAACACTGGAAGTCCCAGAAGATTTCTAACTCGGTAGGGATAATGGGATCACTACGGAAAATCCGGCCACCTTCGAAGTCGGTTCGCAACCGCTCGAAAACAATTAAGTTCGGCGCGATGAGTAAAAACGTCTTCGCGTAATCTTCTTGAGCCTCCGCGACGGCATTGAAGAACTGCCACGCTATGGCCAGGGCAATCACTTTCGTTTTTCCACTGCCCGTCGCCATTTTCACGCTATAGCGCGCGAAGTCGTCGTACTGCAGTAGCCGCAGATCGCTCCGAACTGCGAAACTTTCTATCAAATCCTTTTGACGCCGAACTTTTGCGATCTCATAGAGGTAGATCAGCGTTTCAACAGCCTCTTGCTGGAAGTAGTGATAGCCGAACTTTGAACCGTTCGGCAGTCGGTGATCAGTGCGGAACCAGTGATTCAATAATAGGCGCGTTGTATCGTTGACGCCTTTGTAATCATTGGCGCGCCATTCGCCCACTTTTTGCTTTATCGCAGGCACACAGGGCGCGGTCGCCGTGCGCGCTTCGAGAAGATCGATCTGGGAGGGTGAGCCCTTCTTCTTCCGAGGCATGCTATTTAACTTTTAATTTGACAGACTTCGTTGTGTCGTTTCCTAGAATATCAATTACCTTAACTACTACTGAGTACTCGCCGGCCTGTGCGTAGCTGTGTTCGGTTTCTAGCACCAGCTTATTGTTCTTACGCGTGCGATATGTTTGCCACTCGTTGTGAAACGCATCGCCCTTATTATCCCAATCCACCGCCCAGTAATCGATCCACTGCGACCAGTGCTTTACACCGCGTCGTACTTCTTCGGGAACATCGTCTGGAGGAATGACAAAGTCAGTTAAGGACAACTGCACCTTTCGTTTCTGCGTCTTCACATCCACAGACAGCGCAGCGAGTTCGAAAAAGTGAATGTCTCCCTGCTCGACTGCGCGCTTGTCCATCACGTCACGCGGGATGCGCAGAAAACGCATCTTGATGTTAGCAGCCGCTGCCTGCTGTCTGGCGATCTCATTCATCTCGAAAGCGAAGTCCCACCCGAGCACATCAACGCCGTTTGTCGTCGGCGCATCTTTCCCAGAGCCCACAGCCTTTCGAAATTCCGCCGCTATGCTCGGAACGTCGCCTGCGCTAACCGGCGCGTCGACTGCGCCGATATGGACCATGCGACCGCCTTTCAAGCCATGCAGCCATGCGTGGCCATTTACCGGCTTCGCGTGATAAAGCTCCAGAATGAATTTGACGTATGCTCGCTGTCGATCCGCTGCGATGGTCTGAGACTCAGAATTGGAAGTTTTAAATTCTTGCGTTTGCCACAATTGTCTTTCGTATTTACCTAGATTCTGGACTTCGAAAGGCCGAACGTTCGGGATGGAGAGTAGTCGCTTTCTGGCCGTATGTATGGCGAAGCGTCCCAAATCACAAGTAATCCACCGACGATTGAGCTTCTCCGCCACGGCTGCAGTCGTCCCGCTACCGCAAAACGAATCTAATACTAGATCTCCCTCTTGCGAGCACGCCCGGATGCACCGCTCCAAGAGCTCTTCAGAGTTCTCCGTGGGATATCCGGTCGTAAACGAATAGCTCGCGATATCAGTCCAGTTGGAGGTTAGCGGTTTTGTACCGCTTGGTTCTACCCAGTATTCCGGACGACCGTTCTTCTTGATCCTAATCTTTCCTTCCTCGCACATCTTATCAACTTTTGGTTGGCCAAACTTGAAGTGCTTGCCTGGAGGGGGATAGTACGTGTTACCAAAGATTATGCGTTCCGGTGGGTTTCTTACGCCAGATGAGTCGTCGATCCTTCGCCAATATCCGGGACGCTCTTCATCAAGCTCTTGAGAAATGTTACAGAAGCGGGACTTGTCAGATTTGAAATACAAGAGCAGCGAGTCCGTACCAATCTGTAAAGACACTCGACCTTGACTGGTGACGTTCTTGTAAATGCGTTTTAGGGCGATATCATTTTGAAAGTTATCTTTACCGAACACTTCATCCGCAACGACCTTTACATAGTGAGACCAGTACTGATCGAAGCGTATAAAGATCGCGCCATCGTCCCTGAGCAGATCGCCCAACAGGCAAAGGGTTTGATAGATCCAATCACAAAATGATCCACTGCCTAGCCTCCAGACATTTCGATAAGCTGCTTCCTCAATTAGGGACGGTTCTTTGATAATGAATTCTTCACTCTCGGGCACACTAACGGTAATCAACTGATCGGTCCCGGTGAAGAAGGGCGGATCGATATAGATCAAGTTCACCTCCCCGGCTAATTCTGCGAGAAGTGACGGCAATACATACTTTTTGTCACCCCAGATCAGCCTGTTGCGCCACTCCACGTCGCGCGATGTCTTTGAGGATCCAAACAGCAGATTTTTCTGTCGGTCTTGCGTAGATTCATTTACCGTCTCGACAGCCTGAAATGGCAGCGCTACACGCAAAGGGGCAACACGTCTTCCTTCAGCGTCGTACTTGCCTTCCCAAATCAGTTCCGTCTTCTTGAGAGCGAGAGGGTACTTGGTTGTCTTTTCCATACCGGGATTAAAGAGCAAGGATCAATTAAGCGTCAACATACTGCCCCAAATCGCCCTGCAACGCCACTTGCAAAAAGTTATTCAAGGGTACCCGAAAGTTCCCAAAAGGGGGATTGACAAGAGGAGTACAGTATTGGCCCCAGATCCGTGACTCATGGACTGAAGACCAGAGAGTGGACAGGACTCCAAAATGAATGACCAGCAACTTCGTCGAGCGGTAAAGAAAAAGGTTCTCGCGCATTACGCCAAACACCCTGACACTCGCATCGTCGACGAGCTCGGCCTCCGACATGGAATAGCCCGAGTCGATATAGCTGTAGTTAATGGAATCATTCACGGCTACGAGCTAAAGAGCAACAAAGACAATCTCAAGCGACTTCCACACCAGATTCAAGTCTACGGTTCGGTGTTGGACAAGGTGACTTTAGTAGTTGGCATTCGTCATGCGAACGAGGCAACTAAGCTTGTACCGGATTGGTGGGGAATTAAGATCGCGACAGTTGGCTCTCGCGGAGCCTTTGAGTTTGAATCATACAGAACGGCCCGTACGAACCCTTCTCTTGACCCACTTTCAGTTTGCAAACTGCTCTGGCGAGACGAAGCACTTACTCTCTTGGCCGAACTTGGGGAGGCCGAAGGCGTTCGCCATAAGCCTCGCGCGATAGTCTATTCTCGGCTCTCACAGGTTGCCGAGTTGGGGCATCTCCAAGAAAGGGTGCGTCGCCAACTGAAGTCGCGAACAAATTGGAGATCTGTTGAATAACAAATGTTATGTGATGATTGATTCCTGCTCGCAGCAAAGTCTCTGGGCTTCCATAGCCCTCAATTAGGTTCGCTAGGTACCTGTCTCCATAGCTGAATGAGCTACCAGAGAATTCGTCGCGCTCGCATAGTAATGTGGCATTTGCCGCATACTGAGCGTAACCACGTCCACCCTCGTTTTGTAATCCCTCACCTCGCATGATTACCCAATAATCGTGAGATGTATATCTAATACTCGCACTAACGTTGGCGCGTTTGGGGGGCTCTCTGTAGAGGCCAAACTGGATACTGTAGTCTCCATAGGTGGGGATCCTCGGCAGTTTGCCAGGGACTTGCGACTGGTAAAAGTACCAATCGTCACGCGGACGCGTGTATTGGCCATTCTTTTCGTATTCCGTCAAATCTTGACAGAAGGTACCCCCTATTACAGTGAACGTTCGCCATTGCCCCACGTAGGGAAGTCGTTCACAGAGCTCTGTATACAGTAGGGAAAAAACCGGCAGAACCTCGTAATCTACAACCAGATCAATCTGTTCTGGACGCAACCGTAATCGGGTCAGCAGATCGTTCAAATCCGGCGCAAGAAAAGGCTCACGGAGGTCGTTCAGGTTGAGCCGCAAGCAAGCTCCCCGTTTATCTGCGGCGATGAGGCCCGCCACGGTGTCTTGATGTTCACGCGTTCGGCTGAGTCCTGTAACCGGTATTGATTGCAAACCGTGGGAGCGCATTGCGGCGACGAATCTGGCTAGAGCGTTTCCATCCGTCGATTCAGGATAGTTCATGTCATCCAAGAAAAAAGGCGCCAGCCCCCAACTTCTCCTTACATCATCGGCGATTTTCCTTGGTGAGTTGTTTTTTGTGCTGACAAGCTCCAGAAGCGGTGTGATTCTGGCGCTGACCTCAGGCGCCAAATATCTTAACGCGCCCTTCTCGGCACCTTTCAACCTCAAAACGGGGACGTAGTGCCTATGATCAAACACAAACTTCATTTTGAACTCCAATTGATCTCAGGAAAACACTTTCGCACCTGGCCTTGGCCAATCATTTGATTCAGAATCTTGTATGAGCCAGCCTCACGGCGCATCCGGCCGGCAATAATCGCTGGGTGTATTCGTAACTTTCTTGCTAAATGCTGAGCCGCTTCTGGAGAACGAAGGCTTTTAGCCGGGCTCTTATTCCATTCTTCTTTGGGAATGAGCGCTTCTCCTGCCAAGCGATCAGCTTCTTGTTCCCGTGGATCCTTGCTTTCCTTTAGATCCAGATTGTCGAAAAAATGAGTAATCCCCTGGCCGTAATGAATCGAGATATGGGCTAACTCGTGCATTAGACAGTGCCAGAAGTTATCAATGCGATCGTGTCTAATCGTCATACCGATGATCGGGCGATCAAGACCTTTCATGATTGCCGCGGCATCCAGATGAGTGTGAGACAAGTGCGGTTCAACTATCAAGGGTATTCCATGTGCACGCAAAAACTCCTGAGCCAAGCGTGGACCACTCTCAGACCAGCTCAACTGCGCAACTTCGCGCATGAACTTCAAATTAACTGAGTTAGGTTTGTACGGCACTTTTGGCCGTTCGTCGATAGCTCTGTTTACGATTCTTGCCTTCCATGCAGCCAAGGCGTATGAATCCAAGGAGCGAACTGAGCGTGTGGTTTCGGTTCTGTTCAAGAGGGCGGCGATTTCCAGGGGCGAACCAATCTGAGAAAAGAATGAACCAAGGAGGCGCTCGGGCTCCCGCTGTGTCGAACTGCTAATCCAACCACGCGCAGCCATTTCTCTTACCGGGAACCGGCTCCACGGAATGGAGTCATAGTCGGTTTCTTCAGCAGCGCTTCCTCCACGCAATAACACGGCGGCCGGTATTCCTAAGTGTGAATGCAGTGCACGCATCATCGACAGGGTCAACGGTCGCTTACCGGACATAACTTCGGAAACCTTGCTTGGACTACCTATGTATGGCACCAGATCTCGCTGTTTGAGGTTTTGTTGTTCCATACGAAAACGGATTGCCTCTAACGGTTCCGGCACCCTCTTGGGAAAGGCTTGAGACTCGAAGTTCTCAACAAGCAATGTGAGCAACTCCAGACGATCAGCATCCGGGGCACCTGGATCGGGATCACGATCAATGAGAGAGCTGATTTCTGCCAAGGCTGTTTTATGCTCTTTTTCATTCTTAATTACTTTGATCATTGTGCTCCTCCTCAAAACTTCCAGGTTGAGTACTCTTCATGCGTGCCAATACGCATTACCAAGACCACTTGGTTCTTGAAACTTATCTTTGTATCCAATCGATATTTGTTACCTTTCAAGTTGAAAATGACTCTATTATCGGCAAGAAAGCTCGCATGCGCATAGCGCTTCTTAATGTCACCAGGCGTTTCCCACTCCGCTTCTTCAACCTCACAGACCCAGGCATCAATCTGTCCCCGAACATCCGCATGCTTGCGGCCAAAGCTATCAAGGTTGTTACGACCAACGAGTTTCATGGAGGAGCGCCGCGGTTCCCTTATAGGGGAAAACACAAAAGTTCCCTGAACGGGGAACATTATACATGCATAGAGGTTTTATGCAAGAGGAAAATAGTCAGGAAAAGAACAGTAGACAGCAAACAGGAGGATTCAACACAAGAACGAACCAGACCCTTCGGCAAAGAAGATTATTCGCTCAAGGCTTTGATGACTTTTTTCAGAAAGAACAATGTGTGGCCTTCGCTGATTTCCGGTAGCTCGCCAAAGATTCGATACCCCAGTCCTTCAAAAAGGCGGTCAGCAGTAAGCAGTAAGCAGTAAGCGGTAAAGCAGAAGGCAGCAGGATGTCTAAGACAAACTACGCCGACTCATCGAGGGTCGGCGAATTGTTTTGTTGGCGTGTCTTCCGTACAGCAAGCTCCTATGCAAGAACCCAGTCGTCAAATGAGAACTGGGTACCTTCGCCCGGCGAGAGCGAGAAGAGCGAGGTTCGAATACACTTAAGCCTGAATTCCGGACTTGGAGGTCACAATTTGTGATCTCCAAATAATTCACGATGAATCCTTCCGTTGCTGAAATTCCAGTTGAGCGAATTGAGAAATCGATCTATCTCATACGCGGGGAGAAGGTGATGCTCGACCGCGCGCTGGCATCTCTCTACGGGGTCACAACGAAGGCGTTTAATCAGGCGGTTAAGCGACACCGGGAAAGATTTCCAACCGACTTCATGTTTCAACTGACCATGGAAGAGGCGCAAGGGCTACGTTCAAGGTCACAATCTGTGACCTTGAAGCGTGGCCAGAATATTAAGTACCGGCCCTATGCGTTTACAGAGCACGGGATACTAATGTTGTCGAGCGTTTTGAACAGCGAGCGGGCGGTTCAGGTAAACATTGAAATCATGCGGACGTTTGTACGGTTGCGAAGGTTGCTCGCCTCAAACGTCGGGCTTGCAAAGAAGTTGGAAGAGTTAGAGAGGAAATATGACCACCAGTTCAGCGTAGTGTTCGACGCCATTCACCAACTGATGATACCGCTTGAGCCGAAGCGCAAACAAATTTGGATTCGCAAGAACAACGAAGAAATGAAATCAAGCGGCGATGATGGATGGCGTAGGGGAGGAGGGGGAAAGGGTAAAGGGTAAGTGGCTAAGGCACAAGAAGATCCGGGTTAGAAAGAAAGAGGGGAACCGATTAGGATGCGGTTCCCCTCTTTCCTTTTCCGCCGACATTCGGTCGACCGGTGCGTGGATGCCGATGTTCCATTTCGGCTGGCCGATCTTCCATACCGACTGCGCTTCCATATCGACTGCGCGCTATTTCCCTCTGTGATTAGCTAATACGTTGACGGCTAATCAGGGTTGTGTCGGTGCGGCCGTTCGGGAAGTAACGCACCAGGTAGGTCTCGCGATAGGTGCGATAACCACCACGCACAATCCGCGTTGTCCTCACTGTCCGGACGTGGTGTTGGTCCTCGGCCGTTTGGGCAATCAAGATCAAGATTTCAGATCTAAAAAGGGACCGCTGGTGAAGAGCTGTGAATCGTGAATAGTAAATCGTGAAATCGTCAGACCTCTCCCCACCCCTCTCCCAAGGGTAATTATATACTTGACTCACCAGCTTGTTTCCTGTATAGTTCTCTCACCATGACAAACAAAGGCGAGTTCCCCAAGACCCTTCAGCAAGCAATCATCTACTTTGCTGACCTTGAAAATGCTTCTAATTTCCTGATGCAGATGCGCTGGCCGAACGGCGTTGAATGTCCCGCGTGCGATAGCCGCGAAGTGTCGTATCTGTCTACACGCCGCCTCTGGAAATGCAAAGCATGCAAAAAACAATTCAGCGTCAAGGTAGGCTCCATCATGGAAGATTCTCCCATTGGCCTTGATAGATGGCTGGCTGCTATCTGGCTGATCGCTAACGCCAAGAACGGCATTAGTTCCTGTGAACTGGCGCGGTCGCTTGGCATGACTCAAAAGAGCGCGTGGTTTGTGCTTCACAGAATCCGCAAGGCAATGCAGAACGGAACTTTTCACAAACTGAGCGGCATTGTCGAAGTTGACGAAACTTTTATCGGTGGCCTTGCTCGCAACATGCACAAGTCGAAGCGCAACAAACTTTCCAGAACTGGTTTCATCGGCAAGGTTGCTAGTGATGGGTTTGTTGGAGCGTCACGGCGGCGAAGTGCGATGCCATATCGTGCCGGGTACTTCTACTGACATTCTCGATCCGCGTGTTAGACAAAACGTCGAAGCGGGTTCGACTGTTTACACTGACAAGCACTCTGCCTATGAGAAACTTGACGACGCTTTTGTGCGCGGTGTTATTAACCACGCAGAGCGGTACGTTGACGGCCAGATTCATACTCAGGGAATCGAAAACTTTTGGGCACTTCTGAAACGGAGCATTCGCGGCACTTACGTTTCGGTAGAACCCTTTCACCTTTTCCGATACTTGGACGAACAAACTTTTAGCCAATACTCGCAAAGGAACTGATGCTGATCGGTTTGTGAAAGCGGCGGCTGCGCTCACTGGCAAACGCCTTACCTATGACGAATTGATCGGCAAGAAAACGGAACCACAAACGAGCCATTAAAGATTGGCGCGGTCGGAAATTACCACGCCAGAAACGAGGCAAACGAAAGAAGGTGTAAGTGAAGAAAACCAAAATCAAACCGCCTCCGAATTGGGAGGACACGCCCCAGTCTTTCGAGCGATTCGAGACACTGGCAAAAGGCTTAATGGCCGTGCCTAAAAAAGAACTCGATAAGCAGACGGCCAAAGAGCAGCGCAAGCACCAGGCTCATAAAAAGAAGTCGCATGGCTAAACTATTCGACCAAGTCAGGTTTACTCTGCGCTGCCCGCAATGCGGATACACGGTGAAGCGTCAATTGCTTTGGCTTGAGCGTAATACCGAGTACGCCTGTGTTAGCTGTAACAACATTCTGTGCTTCGACAGTAAAGAGCTTCTCGAACTGCGAACGATTTTTAACGAGCGCGTGAACAACCTCAGGAGCCGTGTCCGAAAGAGTTTCTAAATCCTCTAAAACACGTTCCGCCTCAGTAAAATCTGCGGTCACGCGCACCGGAATCCTCAACGGTTCACTGAACGACGCTGTAAACTCCGGCAACTTAACTTCAACTCCGTCAACCTCCTTTGCGTGTAGTCTTTCAAACTCTTTCTTGTCGTAGTGCATTACGATCAACGGACAAGTCCGACTGTGAATTATGCGGTTATATGGTTCTATGTCAGGCAGGGCGCCATTCAAATGTCGCCAATAGTAGTTCGCCAGCATGTCCGCTGCTTGAAGTCCTAAGGCCTGGTCTTTAGGCAAAAAGGTGAGCGAACCCATCCTGAGCCAATCTTTGAACTGTTTGTTCTTACTGAGACCGTAAAAAGCATCCTGAATTTTTCCTTCTCCCCCTTCACCATCCTCAACGATAAAAGCTATCGGCTCACGTTGGTGAATCTCTTGGGAATAAATTCCAAACGCCTTCAATACAGAGTTAACGCAAAACTCATAGACGCTTCCCATCCTCTCCCTACGCCAACCTGTTATCATTTCTTCATAATCAGGAATAACAACTGAACAGACCACAGACGCCCTTAGGTGTGCATCTTCAATTGCGTTCACGAGAGCAATGCGCGCTTCTTTTTTTCGGGAGTCAGTCCAGCCCTTTTCTAGCGTGAAGTCTTTATATCCACCCTCAAAATCCGTCGCGTGAAAAACAACCGTCTTTCCATCTTTTGTGATTGGTATCTTCCATGCTTGATTAAACGTTTTCCATTGGGGTCGTGCCGCCAAGTACCCCGCTACAACTAAGAGCGGCGAGTGTTTCCCGCTTGCGTCAAAATGAGCTTTCCAGTAAAACATCAAGCCATCCTCATCGTCTTGAAATATAACGTCGCAAAGATGCTCGAAAGCATCGTATTCTTCTTGCACTTAACCCTCCCTTTGTGAAGGGTAACTACATTGTCGGCTCAATCCGTAGGTGAGTCAACTATATAGTTACCCTCCCAAGCGGGAGTAGGAACATCACGGTTTACAGGCGGCGACGGAGGCAGCGTAGATTTCATTCATCTTGCTAACGTAAGGCTTCTCGTAAAAGCTTACGTTAAACTTTTGCTCGATGCAGTTGGTGACTCTGTTGTCGAGTCCCTGCGCCGTCGCACGGTCCCTTACCCATTGCCCCAATCCAGTGCCGATGGCTTCCGCTAGATTCACTTTCTCCTGCTTAAAAAGACTGGCGAGTGGCTCGCTAGTGCCATGCTCCATGCGATAGTTGTAGACACTCCGCTGCACTCGGTAACAATCAAATATCTTGCTCAATAGCCGATCGTTTTGGCAGTAAGCCAAAACCTGTGGACCCTCCTTCGCCGCGAAGTCTTTGATCGACGGCGACGGTGGCGGCGTTTGTGCAGCAGGACGCTGCTGCGCAGCAACTGGTTCCTGATCGTCGTCGGGTGTCGGAGTGGGTTTCGGTCTGGGTTTGTTAGCCGCTATGTCGGTCGGGTCAAACTTCCAGCCCGTCTCGACGACCTTGTGGTTATTGACACGCAGTCCGTAGACGCGATCCTTAAGCAGACGTGCCGCTTCGCGCATGGTGTTCATGCTCGTGCAGTTGGCGTCACCCTCGGCCGCGTAGTTCTTGCGGAGGAAATTATTGAAGGCGTTATTCCATGCAGGATCCACCCGCGAGCCGATGGTATCGAACACCGCACTGAAATACGTCGTGTTTTGATACCCAATGGCGCAGATTGTGTGAGACGGCGGTAATTCTCGGGGGCCGATGTCAAAGCTGTCTCCACGGTCCACTGCGACTATGGGACCGGGATTCCACTTGATCTCCACGATCTGTTTGTTCGCTTGCTGCGCCTGGCTGATTATTTGGCGTCTGTTGGCTTCTGCCAGGCTGAGGGTTAGGAAAACTGCACAACCGGCAGAATAGTGGGCATTACTCTTGAAGTCATACTCCTCTATCAAATAGTTCTTGAAGGCAAAGTTTAGCGGCCCAGTGCTGATTCCTCCTCCCACGCGAGTAGGGGAGACAACGTCGAAGATCTTGCTGATATAAACAGCGTGGCCGTCCAACTCCGAACTGCAATAAGCTGTCGTTACGGATCCCTGGATTCCATGCGTTGCCAGTGCGTCGGTCCGCATGGGCATGGCAGAAGCCAGGGCTACCAAAGCCAAGGAAGAAGCAAGAACAAGATGACGGGAAAAGTTTCGAGGAATCATGGTCGGATCCTCCGGGTTGGGGTTGAATTGAGCGCATCATCGTAAATCGTAAAACGTAAACCGTAAATGGATCAGCGGACAGGTTCGCGCCTGGAAGCTAGCGAGATGGATGAGTCGGTGTTCGGGAAAGCGGGGAAGAGGGGAACAGGGGAAGGGGAAAGGGGAAAGGGTAAGGGTAAGGGGTAAAGGCACAAGAAGATCCCGGTTAGAAAGAAAGAGGGGAACCGATGAGGATTCGATTCCCCTCTTTCCTTTCCGATTGTCAGTAGGTTGACCGGTGCCGTGTTTCGATGTTCCATTTCGGCTGGCCGATCTTCCAAATCGACTGCGCGATACTTCCCTGTGACTAGCCGATACGTTGACTCTCTGAACTCCGACTCGAAACTCTGAATTCTGATTTCTGACTTCTGACGTCTACTTTCTGACTCCTGCTCGCGCTACTACTTGACGCCGGGTGGTGTTGTGAACACGTAGCTGTCGCGTGCTTTTACTGCAAGATTCGGACGGTTTACTCGGACCCTGATCTCGCGCCGAGCCGCGCTGCTCGCATCACCGTTCTGCGGATAATAACCGAGGCTATATTGCCGGCGTAGTTCCTCCGCAATCCTGGAAAATGCTTCTGCGAGTTGTGTCGGGTCGTTGGCTCGATAAAGCCGGCCTGCGGTCTTATCCGCCAGCTGCTTCAGATACTGATTTGCCTGATCGTAGTCAGCCTGTGTGGCGCCGGGCAGCGGACCACCATTCGGCCCAGTCACTTTCGGCCCGCTATAGGTTACTCGCGAGGTGGTAGTGCCAATGCCAAACGGTCCGCTGCGGGTGGTCGTAATCACAGTGGTGCTTCCCTGGCCAGCACTCTGCATTGCCCGTAGATAATCCGTCGTGTCGTATTGAATGGGATAGATCAACGCATCCAGCTCTTCCACTTCACGTATAGTGCTGGCGTAATTCGCTTGAAAGCTCGCGGTGTCGACGCCATCGGTGAAAAGTACTATCGCCTTACGACCCTTGATCTTGTTCAGACGTTCCTTAATCACAAGATGCACTGCGTCATATAGCCGCGTCGCGTTTCCCATGTTGGCGTTTTGCTCAATGACCGCGCTGACGACGTTCATATCATTTGTTACCTCGGTCAGCAGCAGTACTTGATCGTTGAAACTGACGATGAGGACGCGGTCCTGCGGACGCAGTTGTTTGGCGAAAGCTATTGCCGCTTCCTTGATCTGCCACAGGTGAAATTGGGTCGACGGCGAGGTGTCAAGAAGCAGCGCAACCGTAAAGGGTTTGTCGGCGGGTTCCCAGTAGGCTACTGCTTGTTCGACGCCGTTCTCGAAAACACGGAAGTCTTCGCGTTGCAGGTCAGGGATGAAGCGACCCTGGCGATCCAACACACTGACTGGCACTGTAACCAGATCAGTGTTAACGCGAACTACATCCCCTTCAGCCACTTCTTCAGGCCCAGGGTCAACAACCGCGACTGCGGATGCGGCTGACGGTGATGTCGTTGGAGGTGTACCGGTCCACTGTGGTGGACGCGCCGGGCGTTCTGGTGGATCTTCTACGATGGCGACGTCGTTGCGTGATGCTGAGACGGCGACGCGACGTGGACGTGAACCCGCGTCCGTAGACCGCGTCGAAGCAGTACTGTTAGGTTGTGGCGTTGAAGTAACGGGCTGAGAGGTTGTTACGTTAGGCACCGGCGCGGTCACAAAAGGATCCTCGCTATTTGTTCCGACGCTCGACGTTGCGGCCGGCGTTGCAGTCGAAAGGGAAGTTTGGGACGTACCTGATGAATTGGAGTTCGCCACATCACTGTAGGGCGATTGCGTGGCATTAGTTGACTGGTGCCTTTTTGCGTAGCGAGCCGCCACGCTCTCGGAATATGGATCCTGTTTCTTCAGTACGTAAGCTCCGTGCGGACACGCCGTCGAAGTCAGGTAGGCGATGATGGCGTACCCGGTGGGCGCCGGCACACCCTGGCAAATTATTAATGTGCTGTCGCGGGATGTGTTGGCTGCCCGGCCGCGGGCACTATTAATTGGGCGTTTGCCTGTATTTCGCCTCGTCGTTTGGGCAGAGATGATTGAGACGAGAAACATCGTGACGCTGAGAAGAAGAACGACACGAAGTCGATAAGCGACGTGGAGTTTCATAGTCGCACCTCGAGGTTAGCTGTATTCAGTTGTGAACGCTGGGGGGCAGCATTATAAACCTCTGAACAGTAGGCGGTAAACAGCAAGCAGCAGACAATAAGCAGTAAGCAGTAAGCAGTAAGCGGAAGGCAGCAGGACGACCTACAAACTATGAGCAAGCAGAGAGTTCGGCAAAAAGATTATTTGCTCGAGGCTTTGAGGACCTTTTTCAGAAAGAACATGGTGTGGCCTTCGCTGATTTCCGGTAACTCTCCAAAGATGCGATAGCCCAGTCCTTCATAAAAAGGCAGCGCCTGGAAGCTGGCGGTTTCTAAGTAAATCAGCGGATGACCGTGCTTGGTGCCATAATTCTCGATCGCGTTCATCAATTTTGCACCATAACCCTGGCCTCTGTGGTTCTCATCAACCCAGAGCACGTCGACGTGCGTGGAACGGCCCCAGAGCATTGCCTATACGCTCATGAATCCGCCGTGCAGCACGTCCTTGCTTCAAACAGCGAAACTGCAAACACTACTCTTGCAAGAGTCTGGGCATAGAACAGTAGCTGAGGCTAAGTTATCTGGGTTCCCCAGTGCCGTTGGAACCTATAGAATGCGTGCTTCATCGAATCTTGAAAGGCGACGGCAATATGTCAACAACAGCCGATAAACTAGGGACGTTTACTCTGCCTTGGTGAATCGGTGGGAATGGTTCGATAATTAGGCATCACCCCGCGGTTAATTTCAGCTGGAGACAATTCATGACTCGGCATTCACATAGCACAGAGGATCGTGAGACTGGCGCCACGTTACGTGCCCTGCGCAGAGCCGCCCGACGCGCCCGCGAACTGGGCGCCCGAACGGGAACCCCGGTGTATGTTATCCAAGACAAACGCATGGTTGATCTGACTAAGCAAGACCGCGCAGTCCGCCAAGAGCCGCCCAGGCAGCGAGGGTCGCGTTAGTTCGACTACATTCAGGCCGTTGCCGGCCTCGTACCAAGCGCCGTCGTACTCAGTAGGCAGTAAGCAGTAAGCAGTAAGCAGTAAGCGGTAAGCAGAAGGCAGCGACACGTCTAAGACAAACTACGCCGACTCATCGTGGGTCGGCGAAAGATTGGGACGCTTATTATTGGCAGCGGTTCGCTTTCGTCGAAGGGTGGGAAACGACAAATCACGAAGCGAATTCCGTGGAGCCGGTTTGCGGCGATGATGGATGAGTTGGCGGATAAGTACGCGGGTATCGCCGTATTGCGTCTACCTTCGCCGGCTTTGCACAAAAAGTGCTCAACATCAGAACCGAGAGCGGTAGCGACCGGCCATACACTCTCGTTTGGTGATGTGCATTTTGGCAAACTCGTAGTTTTTCAAGTTGCCTCTGTGGCCGGTCGCTACGGCTCCCGGTTCTGATGTCCCGATGTCAGTCTATTCAGTAATTTTTGTGCAAAGCCCCCTTCGCCGTGTAGCTATGGGAATCTATCAACGGCAATAATGACCCAGGCTCGCGCCCTCGAAACGGAGTCACTTGAGCGCAAGTTGTGGATCGTTGAATTGGATCGAATTCGAATCTATCTGCCAGAGAAAGAATGAGCCCGGCTGCGGCGTTGTTCTCAAGGTACGAGTCGGGGCTAGATGATCTTTTTCAGAAAGAAGAGGGTGTGGCCTTCGCTGATTTCCGGTAACTCTCCGAAGATTTGATAGCCCAGTCCTTCATAAAAAGGAAGCGCCTGGAAGCTGGCGGTCTCCAGGTACATCAGCGGATGACCGTGCTCGGCGCCATAATTCTCGATCGCGCTCATCAATTTTGAACCATGACCCTGGCCTCTGTGGTTCTCATCAACCCAGAGCACGTCGACGTGCGTGGAACGGCCCCAGAGCATTCCTTGTACCCCACCGATAATTCGCTGCTGCTCATCGCGAAGAAAGTATGCCACCGTGCGCGGACGTTCAACGCCGGTTCTGTCGCGATTAAAACTGCGAACACCATCGAGAAGCAGACGAGAATCTTCGGCGTTTGGAGGCTCGGCTAGTTCGAGTGTCAGCATAGGGAAAGAGTAGACAGTAAACAGTAAACAGTAAACAGAAGGCAGAAGGCAGTAAGCAGTAAGCAGTGAGCAGTGAGCAGTGAGCAGTGGGCAGTGAGCAGTGAGCAGTGAGCAGTGAGCAGTGAGCAGTAAGCAGTGAGCAGTAAGCAGTGAGCAGTAAGCAGTGAGCAGTAAGCAGTGAGCAGTGAGCAGTAAGCAGTAAGCAGTAAGCTTAAATAGCTGATCATATTTTCGCTCCACTGCTTACTTGTTGTTTTCGACGCCATTCGCCAACTCATGATACCGACCGAACCAAAGCGCAAACAGAGTGGGTTCACAAAACCCAAGAAGAAATAAGAGACGACCCATGGATCATGGTGAAAATTGTATGTAGCGATTGCAGTTATGTTATCCAGGGACGGTAGCTTTATCGGTCGATGCGCAAACCAACGCCGCGGTAATACTCCGAGCAGTACATGAAAACTGTTTGCCTCGTGGGGTTTGCGTGTTGTGGCCCACTACGCTTTAGACCAACCTGACTATGGGTCGAGAGTCACCTGCTGTTCATTCACAACAGAGTCAAAACCGCGTTTAAGAACTCAAGAATTCCCCTCAAGGATCACTCAACCCAGGTAAATATCCTGTACCTGTGAATTCAGGAGGCCGTACTTTCCAGTAACGGAAAGCCCGGGTGGGACGGTGCAAATTAGTTTGCCCCACGCTGCCCAGCATGGAATCAACCGACGGTCTTCGCGATTGACGATTGTGGAGCGTCAATTGTCGATTGTCGTTGAGTCCATAGCGCTCACCTGGTGGGCCACCTGAATTCTCCCATACCCCCTAAGTTCCCTGACTTCACCGCGCGTTCTTGCTCGAGTCTAAAAGTGTGACTCGCCGCGCAACTTCGAGGAGGAACCAATGATTTCTCAACGATCGATATGCTTGACCCGTTAATTCACCAATTGGAATTCCCGTCAGCAGGGGAAGATGCCCCAGGGAGATTTGCACTGCCGTTCGGCGCGCCCTGCCAATGAACCATCGCCGAAGTAGGAGGGATCGAACCATGAAGTCAAAAGTCCTACGAGTTTCTCACGCCCGGAAAAACAACAAAAAACGAATTTTGCTCACCTTAGCAGTTGCCGCTCTTGCCGTTGGAACGCTTGTCTTGGGAGTATTGGCCGATGCACCGCCAGGTCCGTACTTTAATGGCTTCGAGACGGATACTGCGGGGTGGTTTAACTATAGCGGCGCCACGATCACACGCGTCCCTTCTGGATCGGTTAGCACATACGCAAACGGAGTCCCTGCCGCCACGGGGAACTACTACGCACGGCTTCGCATCGACCCCAGTCCCGACAGTTGCACGTTCGGGGGAGGAACTGCGCCGATCTACTACGGGCCGTTCACAAGGTGGGGCGGGTACTCGGGGATCTTCCCGCCAGGTGGGTACTCGACCGGAGTGGACATCTACCTCGACGTGCCCTATGCAGTAACGCATCCTGACACCCGGTTCGACTGGTCATCAGCGATCAGCGATACCGCCGGGGGCTTTCGCCGCGACTTCGTATTCAACGTAGGAACGGACCCGCTAGGGTTCGTAATAACTGGCGGCAACAACGCGACCCGTTGCGGAGCAAACCCGGCTGACCCCGGCCATTCTCCGGTGGTTCACATCATGCGGTCAGGGTGGTACACGTTCAAACACACCTTCACCGGGGTGACCGGCAGCCCACTCGTGGTCTTCTTGCAAGTCATCGAGAAGTCGACGAATGCCGTACTCGGTACGTGGATGCGCAGCGACCCGTCCGACATCATTGGAACGACGGTGGGCGGCAATCGCTATGGCTGGTTCGTCCAGAACGAATTCGACGACCTCGCCATTGACAACAGCTTCCGGACTGGTGCAATGAGCACGCCGGGTTGTTCGGTGACCATCACCAATGGCGGTTGGTTCACTGCTGACAATGGTGATAGAGCAACTTTCGGTGGAAACGCCAGGGTCTCTTCGGAAGGAGACGCCCAAGGGCAGCAGGAGTATCAGGATCACGGACCAACGCAGCCCATGACGGTGAATTCAATCAGCGTGGTGGCCATCCAATGCAGCGAGGACCGCACAATGGCAAGTATCTTCGGAACGGCCAGCGTGGACGGATCGGGAATGATCGAGTACGTGATCGACGTGACGGATGCGGGTGAGCCCGGGAGAGGCGACACCTACCAGATCAGAATTCCGGGAGTTTACAACTCCGGGCCGCATAATCTTCAAGGAGGGAACATCCAAATCCGATAGACGATTCCTTGCCTAATTCCTGACGTGTATTCTGACAAAAAGGAGACGTCTATTTCGAGACCCAGGGGATAATGGGGGCGCCGAAGGCTACAAGGCAGGGGTGCCCCCTTTTTTCTCGATGACGACGTGATCTGCTTGTAAAGTGTCTGGGCCCTGTATGGGTTCTGTTCTAATGAGTGACCTCTTCTCAACTTGCACCGCCGCACTCTCATATTGCTCTTTTTTATGTGTGTGTTTGGCATGAGCGCGAAAACTGCAAAAGCAGGATTAAGACGGCGATGGAATGAGGGTCGGCGAATGTATGTCGCCGTGCTTCTGTTAATGATCTAAATCAAAAGGGGCGAAGGATCTGCACAAAGAATCTCCTGACAGCGCGTTGATACGGATGTTTACACGAAGTCAGAACCGGGAGCCGGAGCGACCTCAGGCGTTGTTTGAGCAAGAGAATTTTGACGTTTGGCCAAGCTGAGCGCCAATGCGACGGTCGCTACTCCCGGTTCTGACTTTGTGTGATTACAGAACTTTAATTCCCCACGTCAGCGGGGCTTTGGCGTAACGATTCATTGCACAATTGGCAAAGCGACCTGCCTAGGACGCTCGCCGCATTCCGGCGGTATAGTATCGGGAATTTAGTCCAGCCTGCTTGAGGGCCTCAGCCGCTACCGCTTCAGCGCTGACTTTTGCCTGTAAAACGTCACGTAGATAGGCGGTTAAGTTTAGTATGTGCTCCGGAGCAACAGGCAATCCGCGACGCGCGCGGTCTTCTATCTGTTCCAATTCAGAAATGGTCATAGATCTACCCCTGGTTCATGAACAGAATTGATAGGAGAGGCGATCAGTATATACCGTTGATCTGTTCGGTAGCGTACGCAGAAGGGCGGACACTTCATCGGCTCTCCAATCGGTCTGATGCCAATTTTCGCTCCCACGGAGCGAGATTTTTGAGTAGTGCGTCATAGCTCTAGACAGCTCGCCCCGCCCGAGCGAAACGAATTGCACTATTGCACTTGCAAGTTGAATCCGCATTACCAAGCAGTTACGTCGTGGTTAAAATGCTTTTTCTTGGGTGCAGGAAGGACACAAACTATGTTTATCAAGTTAGTTCGGCTGGCCGCTTCGGCTGTTTTGCTTGCCGCCTTCGGCGTTTTCGCTTCGGCCCTGACGACGCAAGCGGAGATTGAGGCGGTGCGATCGGCGATTGCTGCGTATCGCGAGAGCTTGCAAGTCCAACCTGATGAGCCGGCGCTGTTGACGAATCTTGCTGAGGCCTTACGTCGCCGTAGCCGGCTTCTGGAACGAGGACCAAACGGCAAAAAGCAAGCGCACCTTTCAGAATAGAGTTCGCACTTAGAATCAAGATTCAACGAGTATGGACATCTCGCCTGAAATAGCCTTCGAGCACTTAAAGAGGTGGAAGAGTTCCTCTGTCCCTTTGAGTGTTGCCGTTGGCAGCAACGGATTGAAAATCTTTGCGACCGCTGTAGTTAAAGGAGTGTCGAGTGAGCTGTTGTTTCTAGCCTTGTCTGAAGACGGTGGTCTGACGTTGCCGCTTAGTCGCGCAACGAGATTTCGCACGTTTTTACCTGCAGAAGTCGCACCTCCAGACATTGGTGTTGCAAACAAGGGTTGCGCTCTATTGCTGGTGATAACTCTCGAAGATGGCACTCTATGCAGACTATGCGAATCTAATCAGGCAAAATTTCGGCTAGTTCTATTTTCCGATGTCGATACCGAGGATAAACTGAACGGGATATAGGCTCTAAGTGGAGCATGTTCGCTTTCCACAAAGAGTCTTCCGACCGACTAAACACTTTTTGTGCAAAGCCGCGCTTCTCTCGTTGGAGGGGTGAGTAACAACAGGCGGGTTAAGCGGTCGGGATTGGCTATCAGCGTTAAGGTGATCGAGCTGGTTGGGTCAGGTCAATGCGCGCGTAAAAGATTTCTGTCTTCTTTGTCTTTTCATCCTGGGCCAACACGATGGCCAGACCTTCCTCTTTCGTTCCATCTTTTCGTTTGAACAAGCAGACAGCGCCGTGGCTTTCTTGGTCTTCGGTGTCGCCGATACAGCCTTTATCGCTCGGCGTCCAGCCGGCGGCTTTCATGCGGTCGTTTGAATAGAAGGCCTTCACATCCTGCGCGCTCTGGTCAGTAGTGAAGGCGATGAAGTTTATCTTTCCCTGCATCATGGCGCGGATCGCCAGGCGCGCGCCGAGCGGGATTTCGAGGTCGGCTTTCGTAGCACCGTCGAGCGGTGGCACGTCTGGCCATAAGCTGCTAACGGTCCCTGCCCGGGGATCTCCGGTGAGACGTTCTGCAAGTCGACACGAGATTCCGACTGCAAGCACAATAACTAAAGCCAGAATGGGGGTAGCTGCTTTCACGTTCACCTCCGCAAATGAAAGGATGTTGAGCGACAGATTAACGCGGATTGGCGTGGATCAAAAGTTAAAGCTGGAGGAAAATAGTGAGTCATAGTGTGAGTTCCAGCAAAGACAAGAATGCCGCGACATTCAATCGCGGCATTCAAGGTTTTTAGTTGACGGGGTTAATGTCGTTAGGCGTCATGGTCGGCCGAGAATGCCGCCGAGAATATTGACCAAACCACCGTTTCCATATCCGTTACGCTGGTTCCCATTCCGAGAGTATTGCTCAAAGCCCTGGTTGTAGCCTTGTACAAACCCCTGACGATAAGCCTGTGATGAAGCGTCCTTGTAAAAGTGCGATCGCTGCGGATTGTATTGCTGACCGCGCTGGCCATCGCTGGCGCCGGTGTTCAAGCCCTGCTGGTAGCCGCGATTGAGTTCATTCTGATCGTACCGGCCGTTATTACCATAACCATCGTTGCGGCCGTAGCGACCATCGTTGTAAACGCCGTTGTTGCCATAGACACCGTTATTCCGGTTTTGGTCACGATTGCGTCTCCAATCACCCTGGTTGTTAGTCGAGCGTTCATCGCGGCGCTCTTGTTTTCGACGTCGATTCCACTCCCGTTTTCGGTCTTTTCGATCACGGTCGCTGTTACCACGTTGGTAATAGCCGTCATCATTGCGATCCTGAGCCGGCGAGGAAACGCTCAGCGCCGTAACTATCCCAAAAACAAAAGCGAGGGACAAAAGAGCCCCGCCGATCCCTTTTCCAAAATTTTTCATATCGTAGTGATCTCCTTCGTTGAATCAATGGCAACTCTATGGCCATCAGTGGAGATCGTTTCATTTGCTGGCATAAGCGGCAGCTAGCATGACTAGTCGCGCTTATATAGTGCACGGCGGCACGGAGATGAGTATCACGGGGCAGAATGATGAGTACTGAAGTCATGAGTGATGAAACAGCAAACAGTCTGCCTATCCCCAGATTACACTGATTGAAGAGCAAAAGCTGACTAGGCTAACGACAGAGAGCGGCATCTAATTCTCATTCGGTTTTAACGGGGGCTCACGCTCTCTGAAGCCCGGCTAAAGCCGTGTGAGAATGAGAGGGCGAAATTTATAGAAACTCCTGTTAAGGTTATTGGGACATGAGGCAAAAGCTTATTCAAATCATCGGCCTGGCGTTAACTGCGGTTTACGCCGTTGCGATCGTTTGGCTATATGCGACGGAGCCGCGCAGCTTCCGGGAAGTGGCAACCGGAGCTCAGGTGGCGGCCGGCACTTACCAGGTGGACCAGAAGAAGTTTGCCGCCGCGCTCGATCTCTTTCGGCGCGAGCAATTTCGCGCGGCGCGCGACCAATGGCAGGGTGCCGATCCGGCCCAGAGTGATCCTACTACGCAGTTTTATATCGCCTACT